>NZ_CAHJWH010000142.1 GCF_903642205.1 Caulobacter sp. S45
GCCGAGCGCCTGCAGGCGCGCCGCGGTGGCGCCGGCGCCCGGCTGGGCGCGGGTGACCCATATCAGTTCCCCCTTGCGCACCCGGATCAGCCGAGCTCCGCGCGCGCCCCGCCGGCCGCCTCGCGCCAGCAGCGGAGTCCGCCTGCAGCCAGGGCCTTGCCACCCGATGACAAGCTTCGGCCCTGCGGGCGGGCGTCGACAGTGCGGCGGACGTGGTGGCGCCTCGGGCTGCTAGGGACGGCGATGGGGCCGGTCGGTTGCATGGGCAGGGATGGACGGCTACCTCGGAGGGACCGCCGGTGGGTACAGGAGCCGGCCCTGCAACGCGAGCCCCGCTCACCCGTGCCCAGCCTGACCGTCCTCGGCGTGGAGACCAGCTGCGACGAGACCGCCGCCGCCGTGGTGCGCTGGACGGACGGCGGCCAGGGGCCGGCGGACGTGCTGTCCTCCGTGGTGGCCAGCCAGGTCGCAGCCCACCGCCCCTACGGCGGCGTGGTGCCCGAGGTGGCGGCGCGGGCGCACGTGGAGATCATCGACACCATCATCGCCCAGGCCATGGACGAGGCCGGACTCGGCTTCGGCCAGCTCGACGGCGTGGCGGCGACGGCGGGTCCGGGGCTCGTGGGCGGGGTCATGGTCGGCCTTTCGGCGGGCAAGGCCATCGCGATGGCGCAGGGCCTGCCCCTGATGGCCGTGAACCACCTGGAGGGTCACGCGGTCTCGGCCAGGCTGGCGGCGCGGGCCCCCTATCCCTTCCTCCTGCTGCTGGTCTCCGGCGGCCACTGCCAGTTGCTGGCGGTGGAAGGGATCGGGCGGTCACGCCGGCTGGGGACGACCATCGACGACGCCGCGGGCGAGGCCTTCGACAAGATCGCCGCCAGCCTCGGCCTGCCCTACCCCGGCGGTCCGGCGCTGGAGGCGCTGGCGAAGGGCGGGCAGGCGGGCCGCTTCACCCTTCCGCGGATGCTGCTGGGCCGGGCGGGCTGCGACTTCTCCTTCTCGGGGCTGAAGACGGCCGCGGCCCGCCTGGCGGAGACCGTGGTGAGCGAGGCGGAGAGGGCCGACCTGGCGTTCGCCGTGCAGGACGCCATCGCCGACCAGCTTTGCGAACGCAGCGCCCGCGCCATGGCCGGCTATGTCCGCGAGCACGGAGCGGAGGGTCGGCTGTTCGTGGTCGCAGGCGGGGTGGCCGCGAACATGGCGGTGAGGGCCCGGTTGCAGGCGACGGCCACCAGCCACGGCTTCGCCTTCGCGGCTCCGCCGCTTGCCTATTGCACCGACAACGCCGCCATGATCGCCCTGGCCGGAGCCGAGCGGCTGGCGCTCGGGCTCACCGATGGCTGGGACGCGGCGGCGCGCCCGCGCTGGCCGCTGGACGCAGAAGCCGCGCGGCTGCAGCCGACGCACGTGGCCGGGCGCAAGGGAGCGAAGGCGTGAGCCGGTCGCCGCCGACAGGCTCGCCGTGGGTCGGATCGGCGTGAGGACGCTCGGCGTCATTGGCGCGGGCGCGTGGGGAACGGCGCTCGCACAGGTCGGCTCGCGCGCCGGCCTGCAGGTGCGTCTCTGGGCCCATGAGCCCGACGTGGCCGAGGCCATGGCGAGGACTCGCGAGAACCCCGCCTACCTGCCGGGCGTCCGGCTGGAGGATACCGTGACGGCGACCGGCCGCCCCGCCGACCTGGCCAGCGCCGACCTGATCCTGGCCGCCTGCCCTGCCCAGCACATGCGCTCTACCTTGACGACCTTCGCCCGCCACCTCTCGCCTGGCGCGCCTGTGGTGCTCTGCGCAAAGGGGGTGGAACAGGGCTCGCTGCAGCTGATGAGCGAGGTCGCGGCCGAGGTGCTGCCGGGCCGCGCGATCGCGGTGCTCTCCGGCCCGAGCTTCGCGGCGGAGGTGGCGCGGGGGCTGCCCTGTGCGGTGACCCTGGCCTGCGCCGATCTCGACCTTGGAGAGGCGATCGCCCGCGCCATCGCCCTGCCGAGCTTCCGTCCCTACGTCGCCGACGACGTGGTGGGGGCCGAAGCGGGCGGCGCGGTCAAGAACGTGCTCGCCATAGCCTGCGGCGTGGTGGAGGGACGCGGGCTCGGCCGCAGCGCCCATGCCGGTCTGATCACCCGCGGCTTCGCCGAGATGACCCGGCTCGGCGTCGCGCTCGGCGCGCGGGCGGAGACGCTGGCGGGCCTGTGCGGCCTGGGTGATCTGGTGCTGACCTGCTCAAGCCCGCAGTCGCGCAACATGAGCCTCGGGATCGCGCTCGGCCGGGGCGAGACGCTGCAGGAAGCCTCGGCCGGCAAGCTCTCCGTCGCCGAAGGCCTGTCTTCGGCGCCGGCCGTGACCGCTCTCGCAAGGCGGCTGGGCGTAGACGTTCCCATCTGCGAGGCTGTAGCCGAGGTGGTGGCCGGAGAGACCGGTGTCGAAACCGCCATAGACAACCTGCTTTCCCGTCCGCTGAAGATGGAACGGGTGGCGTTCAGGAAGATCTCCCACCGATGACCCTGTTCCTGATCCTGTGCGCCGACAAGCCCGGCTCGCGCGAGCTGCGCGCCGCCACCCGGCCGGACCACCTCGCCTACCTGGCGCAAGGCGAGGTGCAGGTGAAGGTCGGCGGCGCGTGGCTGGACGAGGCGGACGGCGGCCCGCTCGGGTCGATGCTGGTCGTGGAAGCGGCCGACCTCGCCGCCGCCCGGGCCTTCGCCGCCGCCGATCCTTACGCCCGGGCCGGCCTGTTCGCCTCGGTCGAGGTCAGGCCCTGGCGACTGGCGGTCGGAGCCTTCGGCTGAATACGGTTGGTTTAATCGACGCCTTCCCCTATATTGGCGGTGTCGATCTCTGCTGCGTAACGCTTCAGGCCGTCTCGCGAAGCGCGGGGATCCTTCTAGCCGACCCTTCCAGACTCGATAGCTGCGGACCCTTCCGTCAGCTTAACGCCAATGGAGGCTCTCATGGCTACCGGCACCGTAAAGTGGTTCAACGCGACTAAGGGCTACGGCTTCATCCAGCCGCAGGACGGCGGCAAGGACGTGTTCGTCCACGCCTCCGCGGTCGAACGCTCCGACCTGGGCTCCCTCAACGAGGGCCAGACCGTCGCGTTCGAACTGGAGCGCGACAAGCGTTCGGGCAAGGAAAGCGCCGTCAATCTGAAGTCGGCCTGATCCCACGTGTGAAGGGCCGGCCTCAGCGCCGGCCCTTAGTTTTTCGAGTTATCGGAGACCCCATGGCCGTAGCCGACATGCTGCCCACGATGGATGACAAGGCCCTGGAAAGCCTCAAGGCGAATGCGCTGCGCCTGCAGGACGAGCCCGAGGGCGCCCGCCAGAAGCAGGCCGAGATGCTGCTCCCGCTGATCGAGGCCGAGTTGGCTGAGCGCGAGGCGCGCAAGCCGCCCAAGCCCGTGCGTGTGGTGCGCAAGAAGGCGCCGGCCGGCGTCAAGGCCGCCTGATCCTCAGCCCCGGCTGAACGCGTCCGCCAGGGCGAAGAAGGCGGGCTTCGGCCGCTCATCGTCATCGAACGGACAGGGGCAGTCCGCTGCAGCGCCGTCGCCCGGCCGGTAGCGTAGCCAGGATCGCTTGTCGTCCAGGCCCCAGACCGCAAACCCCACCTGCTGGTGTCGCGGCAGTTCCAGGAACCCGCCGACCACCTCCGCATAGAGCTGCGCCTGGAGCGCCAGTTTCTGCGCCCGCGGCATGAAGCTCGTGCGGGGCGCCTGGAACGATACGTCCAGCTCCGACACCCGGATCGGCAGGCCGAGCGTCGCCAGCTCCCGCATCGCCGGACGGCAGACCGCCGGGTCCATGCCGATGTCCAGGTGCGACTGGGTGCCCAGCGCCTGCACGGGGACGCCCCGCTTGAGCAACCGCTCCACCAGTCTCATGAAGGCCCAGCGTTTCCTGGGTGTGCGCTCCAGGTCGTAGTCGTTCAGCACCAGCATGGCGGAGGGATCGGCTTCCCGCGCCCAGGCGAAGGCGCGCACGATGTAGTCCTCCTGGCCGAGGTTGCGGCTGAACAGGCAGTCGCGCAGCCCCGACCCATCGTCACGGATCGGCTCGTTGACCACGTCCCAGCTGCCCGCCTGCCCCCGATAGCGGCCGGCGATCGCCTGGACGTAGTTGCGCACCGCCAGGGCGAAGCGGTCGGGCTGGCCGTCCAGGGCCTTCAGGGCTGGCGGCTCCTGGGTGTACCAGACCAGTGCAGTGGCGTGCAGCGCCAGGGCGTTGGCACGCGCAAAGGCGGCGATCCGGTCGGCGTCTTCGAACTGGAAGCCGCCGTCCGGGCGCAGCGTCGCTTCCATCTGGAACTGCCAGGCCGGGATGATCTGGCTGCACTGCTTGACGCTCATCGCGACGTAGTCGGCGTTGTCGAGCTCGGCGGTGCTGATGCAGTTGCCGACGGGAACCTGAGCCATGTCCCGCAGGCCCAGGGCGGGCAGGCGCTGGTTCGGGGCGTCATAGGGCTGCGCCTGGGCGTCGCCCCGCCCCCGGCCGCACGCCGACAGGGCCAATGCCCCGGCCAGGGCCGCGCGGCGGCTGTAGCGTCCCTCCAGCCTGCCCCTTGGTTCCACGCCGCCTCTCCCCCACCGGTCCGCAAGCCTAAGGGACGGGGCCTTAACAGCCCGCTTCAGCTTTGTTGGCGGGGTTGGACACCTGCGCTGACGGAGTGTTCAGAGGTTTGCGTCACCTTGGCGCGGCCGCGAAGCGCGGCTGGCCTTTGGAGTTCGCGGGGTGAAGGAGAAGCTAGCCTCGATCCAGTACCTGCGGGCCATCGCCGCCCTGCTGGTGGTCTTCCATCACGCGCGCAACGTGCATCCGTGGCTCTACAATCCGCTGGCGGACTTCGGCTTGGCGCAGTGCGGGGTCGACGTCTTCTTCGTCATCAGCGGCTTTGTCATGTACTCGGCCGCGCGCAGCGAGACGACGGGCGAGTTCCTCCGCCGCCGACTGATCCGCATCGTGCCGCCCTACTGGCTGGCGACGATCGTCTCCGCACCCCTGATCCTGCTGAACCACGCTTCGGCGCTGAACGGCCCACTGGTCGCCCATGTGGCCGATTCGCTCCTGTTCATCCCGCACTACAGCCCCGAGCATGCGGGCGAGATCTGGCCCCTCCTGGCGGTGGGCTGGTCGCTGAACTATGAAATGTTCTTCTATATCGTCTTCGCCGCCGGCATCGCGGCCAGGCGACTGGTGGGGGTGGCGGTGGTGACGCTCGGGCTGCTGGTCGTCGCGGGCCTGCTGCTGAAATCAGATAACGCGCTCTGGCGGAGCTACACCGATCCGTTGCTGTTCGAATTCCTGGCCGGCGTCGGGCTCGCGGTGGGACGGGAGCGCCTGCGAAGCCATGACCTCAGCCTGCTCCTGCCGATCGGCTTCGTGGCGCTTGGCTTGAGCACGATGATGAAGCTGCCTCAGGTGCTGGCCTGGGGGGTCCCGGCGTTGATGATCGTGGCGGGCGCCATCTCGCTGGAGACCCGCGGCCGGCTGCCCAGGCTGAAGGCGCTCGGCATGCTGGGCGACGCCAGCTACGCGATCTACCTGTTCCAGGTGATCTGCATCGGCCTGGTGGGGTTGGCCGTGCAGCGCCTGCCGATCCACGGTCCTCTGCAGCTGGTCCTCATGATCGCCGCCTGCATGGTCAGTTCGGCCGTCGCAGGGCTGGCGATCCACTACGGCCTGGAGCGCCCCTTGCTCAGGTACCTCTCCGGCAGGCGCTTCCCGCCTGCCCAGCGGGAGTTCACCCCCCGTGCCGCACCTTCGGTCGGCTAAGCGGCGGCGCCCGCCTCGCCGCGGGTCTCCCGCTTCAGCCTTCCCGACACCAGGGTGGCGATCAGCCCGAGCGCGGCCGCCAGCGAAAGCCAGGCGCCCGGCATGGCCTTGTCGCCGGTGACGTGGATCAGGCCGGTGGCGATGGCCGGCGTCAGGCCGCCGAAGATGGCGGTGGCCAGGCTGTAGGCCAGGGAGAAGCCGGTGGCGCGCAACCGTTGGGGCACGATCTCGGTCAGATAGACCACCATCGCCCCGTTGTAGCTGGCGTAGAGGAAGGACAGCCACAGCTCCACCGCCAGCAGCCGGCCGAACGACGGCGCGTGGGTCAGCCAGACCATGGCGGGATAGGCCGTCGCCAGCACGCCGACCGTACAGGCGATCAGCAACGGCCGACGCCCGATGCGGTCCGAGAGCGCGCCCATGATGGGCAGCCAGATCAGGTTGGACACGCCTACGCACAGCGTCACCCCTAGCGCCGCAAGGGCGGACAGGTGCAGCTCGTGCTCGCCGAAGGTCGGGGTGTAGGCGGTGATGGTGTAGAAGCTGACCGTCGTCATCACCGCCAGCATCGTGCCGACCAGCACCACCGGCCACGCCTTGCCCATCTCGCGCACGACCTCGCCCAGGCTCGTGACGTGGGACTTCTGGAAGGCCTCGGTCTCGGGCAGGTGGCGGCGGAGCAGGAATAGCAGCGGCACGATCAGGCAGCCCACCAGCAGCGGGATGCGCCAGCCCCAGCTGCCCATGGCGGCGGGCGAGATGAAGTGCTCCGTCGCCACGCCCACCAGGGCTGCGGTCACCACCGCCACCTGCTGGCTGCCCGACTGCCAGCTCACGTAGAAGCCCTTGCGGCCCGGCGGCGCGATCTCGGCCAGATAGACCGACACGCTGCCGAGCTCCACGCCGGCGGAGAAGCCCTGGAGCAAGCGCCCGAGCAGCACCAGAACCGGCGCCGCCAGCCCGATCACCGCGTATGGCGGCATGAAGGTCAGGGTGGCTATGCCCACCGCCATCAGGGCGAGCGTCAGGATCAGCCCGGCGCGGCGGCCGTGCCGGTCGGTATAGGCGCCCAGGATCAGCGCCCCCACCGGCCGCATCAGGAAGGCGGCGGCGAAGGTCATCAGCGACTTCATCAGCGACGCGAAGCTGTCGCCACCGGGGAAGAAGGCGCGTCCGATGTCGGCGGCGAAGTAGCCGAACACCATGAAGTCGTACATCTCTAGGAAATTGCCGCTCGCCACCCGCACGATGGCGAGGGCCTGCGAACTCGGGGTCTTGGCGCTGGCGGACGCGGGCTCTGACAAAGGTCGCCTCGGACTCGGTGCGCGCATGGCGCTCCTGCTCAATGCCGCCCGTGAGGCTTTGAGGCAACCGTAGGGCGGACACCCGCCTCTACGCCCGGCGTTTTGTCTCACGGGACCCGAGGTTGCGGCTTTGTTCGTTCTGGCCGCTTGCGGTAAGGGGCGCCCGCGCCGTATCGAAAGCCCCGAGATCAGGCGGCGCGCGCCTCGCGCAGCCGTGGAGTGCCTCAATGCCCGACCGGTCGCCCGAACCCCATCGCCGGGCCCTGCTCGCGGGGTCCGCCGCCCTAACCGCCGCAGCCTTTGCAGGCGCCCGCGGCGCGTGGGCGGCGCGGAGCGGGCTGACGCAAGGCCAGGTCGACACCCTGGTCAAGGCCCTGGCCGACGCGCCGAGCCACGGCTTCCGCAAGACCGAGTTCACGCCCCCCGACCTCGCCGACGCCCTCAAGGCGCAGGCGCTGCAGACCCCCGCCACCCAGGCCAGGCTGAAGGCCGCCATCCTGGCCTACGCCCGCGCCCAGCGCGGGCAGCGGCTGAAACCCTCGGATTTCCTGGCGGAGTGGTCGGTGCGGCCGGCCCCCTATGACCCGACGCCGGAGTTCAACGCCGCGATCGCCTCCGACAGCCTGAAGCCCTGGCTCGACAGCCTGCCGCCGCGCTACCAGGGCTATCAGGCGCTGCGGAAGAGCCTCGCCACCTACCGGACCATCTCCGCCGGCCACGGCTGGGGCACGGTGCCGGAGGCGGACACGCCGCTGACCGTGGGCATGAGCGATCCGCGCGTCACTGCACTCCGCGCCCGGCTGGCGGCGGAGGACAGCACGGTGGAGGCGGCGCCGGCCCAGCCGGACGTCTACGATCCGGCGCTGCAGGCCGCCGTGCAGCGCTTCCAGGGCCGCACCGGGCTGAAGGCCGACGGCGAGGTGGGGCCGCCGACACTGGCGGTGCTGAACCTGCCGGTGGGCCAGCGCATCCTGCAGATCGAGGCCAACATGGAGCGCTGGCGCTGGCTGCCGCGCCAGCTGCCCGACACCCGCATCCAGGTGAACATCGCCGCCGCGGTCCTTGCGGCCTATCGCGACGGCGAGCCGGTGATGGCCATGAAGGCGGTGGCGGGGAAGCCCGAAGACCAGACGCCCATGCTACACTCCAACATCTCCGACATCGTGCTGAACCCGCCCTGGCACGTGCCCGACACCATCGCCAAGAAGGAGATCTGGCC
>NZ_CAHJWH010000143.1 GCF_903642205.1 Caulobacter sp. S45
GTCGGCGACGCCCAGCGCCTGCCGCTGCCCGACGCCTGCGCCGACGCCTACGTCATCGCCTTCGGCATCCGCAACGTCACCGACATCCCCACGGCGCTGCGCGAGGCGCGCCGGGTGCTGAAGCGCGGCGGCCGTTTCCTGTGCCTTGAGTTCTCCCAGCCCACCGCGCCGGCCATGCGCCGCGCCTACGACGCCTATAGCTTCAATGTGATCCCGGTGGTCGGCGGCGTGGTCGCGCAGGATCGCGAGAGCTACCAGTACCTGGTGGAGAGCATCCGCCGCTTCCCCACCCAGGACCGCTTCGCCGCCATGATCGCGCAGGCGGGGTTCAGCAGAGAGGGCTATACCAACTTCACCGGCGGGGTGGCGGCGCTGCACCACGGGTGGGCGCTGTAGAGGTGAGTATGCGCCCGACCGGCATGGCCTCTTTCCCGCTCATCCCGGCGAATGCCGGGACCCAGATTGTAAGGCGCCGAAGTCGATCACCCAGCCGCATGGCGACTTATCTGGAAGGGTCATCTCCTTACAATCTGGGTCCCGGCATTCGCCGGGATGAGCGGGAAAGAGTGGAGTGGCCACCGCGCTCATCGGCGCTGGGCTGTTGATGCCCAATCCCGTCTCCTCCGCCGGGCGCCTGCTCGCCGCCGGCTTCGTCCTCGCTCGGCACGACGCCCTGCTTCCACGCGAAGCCGCCCACCTCGCGCCCTCCTCCCTGCGCGGACCCGCCGCCGTCCTTCGCACCCTGGCGGGCGGCGCCCGCGCCCGTGGCCGGCCGGGGGAGCGGCTGGGGCGGGCGTTCGAGGCGCTGGGACCGGCGGCGATCAAGCTCGGACAACTGATGTCCACCCGCGCCGATATCTTCGGTGGCCAGTTCGCCGACGACCTCGGCCGGCTGAAGGATCGCCTGCCGCCGTTTCCCATGGCCATGGCGATGGCCGAGGTGGAGGCGGGGCTGGAGCGTCCGCTCGCAAGCCTCTACGCCAGCTTCGAGCCGCCGGTCGCGGCGGCGTCGCTCGCCCAGGCGCACCCTGCGGTGCTGCACGACGGGCGCCGCGTAGCGGTCAAGGTGCTGCGGCCCGGCATCGAGCGCCGCGTCGCCGCCGACATCGGAGCCATGCTGCTGGGCGCGCGCCTCGCCGAGCGCTTCGCCGTCCCCCTGCGCCGGCTGGAGCCCCTGGCCGCCGCCACCGCGGTCGCCCGCTCGCTGGCGCTGGAGCTGGACCTGAGGCTTGAGGCCGCCGCCGCCAGCGAACTGGGCGAGGTCATGGCCAAGGACGGTCACATGCACGCGCCGGTCGTCGTCTGGGAGGGCGTGGCCAAGCGCATGCTGACGCTGGAGTGGGCGCAGGGCATGCCGCTCTCGCGTCCGGAGTCGCTGGAGCAGCCGGGGCTCGACCGGCCGGCGCTGGCCAACCACGTCACCCGGGGCTTCCTGACCCAGGCCATGGACCACGGCGTCTTCCACGCCGACTTGCACGAGGGCAACCTTTTCGTCTCAGCGCCGGCGCGTCTGGAGGCTGTTGATTACGGCATTATTGGCCGGATCGGTCCGGCGGAGCGCCGCTTCCTGGCCGAGATTCTCTACGGTTTTCTCCGGCGCGACTACCATCGCGTGGCGGAGGTGCACTTCGAGGCGGGTTACGTCCCCGCCGACCAGGACATCGCCACCTTCGCCCAGGCGCTGCGAGCGGTCGGCGAGCCGATCTTCGGCCGGCCAGCGAGCGAGGTCTCCATGGGCCGCCTGCTCGGCCAGCTGTTCGAGATCACCGGCCTGTTCGGCATGCATCTCCGCCCCGAGCTGGTGCTGCTGCAGAAGACCATGGTGGCGGTGGAAGGCGTGGCCCGGCGGATCGACCCCGGCCACGATATCTGGGTCGCTGCGCAGCCCGTCGTCGAACGCTGGATGCGCCGCGAGTTGTCGCCCGCGCGGCGGGTGCAGGACCTGGCGGAGAGGGCCTTGCGTATCGCCGAGCGCTTGGCGCGCCTGGTGGAGGCGCCGCATCCGCCAGCGGTGGTGGTCGAGCGGCGTGCCTCGGGCGTGGCCTGGGCGGGGCTTGTGGCGGGTTTGCTGGCCTTGGCTCTGGCGATGGAGCAAGTGCTGCGCTGAACGGGGCCGCGTGGTTCGAGACAGGCTACTCCGCAGCCTTACCCGGCAAGACGAATGAAGAGGGACAGCGAGACCCTTCGTCATCCTGAGGAGGCCTCGAAGAGGGCGTCTCGAAGGACGCACTCCCGGAACAGCCGTCCGACAAACGGGTTCTAGGCTCCACTGAGCCGCGAGGACGCCGCCATGCAATACGTCAACCTCGGCCGTACCGGCCTGAAGGTTTCGCGCCTGTGCCTCGGCTGCATGACCTATGGCGACAAGAGCTGGCGGGACTGGATCCTTACCGAGGACGAGAGCAAGCCCTTCTTCCGCCAGGCCTGGGAGGCCGGGATCAATTTCTACGACACCGCCGACATCTACTCCTTCGGGGCCAGCGAGGAGGTCACCGGCCGGGCTCTGCTGGACCTCGCGCCGCGCGACGAACTGGTCATCGCCACCAAGGTGTTCAACCCGATGAGCAAGGCGCCCAACGACCGGGGCCTGTCTCGCAAGCACATCCTGTCGGCCATCGACGCCAGCCTGAAGCGGCTCGGCACCGACTTTGTCGACCTCTACCAGATCCACCGCTTCGACCACCGCACGCCGATCGAGGAGACCATGGAGGCGCTGCACGACGTGGTGCGCGCCGGCAAGGCCCGCTACATCGGCGCCTCCTCCATGTACGCCTGGCAGTTCCTGAAGATGAACACCGTGGCCGAGCGGCGGGGCTGGACGTCCTTCGTCTCCATGCAGCCGCAGTACAACCTGGTCTACCGGGAGGAGGAGCGGGAGATGCTGCCGCTGTGCGAGGCGGACGGCGTCGGGGTGATCCCCTGGTCGCCCCTGGCGCGGGGCTTCCTGGCCGGCAACCGCAAGCGCGGCGGGGGCGGGGAGACCAGCCGCTCCAACACCGACGCCTTCGCCGACAAGCTCTACGGCATGGAGGGCGACTTCGAGATCGTGGATGCGGTGGCGGCGGTGGCGGAGCGCAAGGGCGTCAAGCCGATGCAGGTGGCGCTGGCCTGGGTGCTGTCCAACGCGGCGATCACCGCCCCGATCATCGGGGCCAGCAAGCCGAACCACATCGAGGACGCGGTGGGCGCGTTGGAAGTCAGGCTGGACGAGCAGGACATCAAGGAGTTGACGGCGCCTTACCGGTCCAAGCCGGTGCTGGACCACAACGTGTAGCCGAACCGGGGTGCGTGCTTCGAGACAGGCTCTCTTCGAGAGCCTTCCTCAGCATGACGCAAGTCTGGGACGCTGTTTTCCTCGTCATGCTGAGGAGCCCGAAGGGCGTCTTGAAGCACGCAGGACGCTGGCCCGGTCGGATTACATCCCGTCCGGCACGTTCGCCTCCAGCTCCGCCAGCCAGGCCGCGGCCGAAGCATCCGACGGCATGCGCCAGTCGCCGCGGGGCGACAGGGAGCCGCCCGAGGACAGCTTGGGTCCGTTCGGCATGGCCGAGCGCTTGAACTGGTTGGCGAAGAAGCGCCGCAGGAACAGGGCCAGCCAGCGCTTGATCTCGGGCAGGTCGTAGGCGCGGCGATCGGCGGGTTCGATGTCCTGGGGCCACGCGCCGGCGCCTGCGTCGCGCCAGGCCTGCCAGGCCAGGTAGGCGATCTTGGACGGCCTGAACCCGAAGCGGGTCAGGTAGAACAGGTTGAAGTCCTGCAGGGCGTAGGGGCCGACGAAGGCCTCCGTCGACTGGCCGCGCCCTTCCGCGTCTGCGGGTACCAGCTCTGGTGATATCTCCGTGGCCAGGATCGCCCGCAGCACCTCCGCCGTATCCTCGCTGAACTCGCCGGAGCGGGCGGCAAAGCGGATCAGGTGCTGGATCAGCGTCTTAGAGACCGAGCCGTTGGGATTGTAGTGGCTCATCTGGTCGCCGACGCCGTAGGTGCACCAGCCGAGCCCCAGCTCCGACAGGTCGCCGGTGCCGACCACCAGGGCCTGCTTCTGGTTGGCAAGGCGGAACAGGTAGTCGGTGCGGAGCCCCGCCTGGACGTTCTCGAAGGTCACGTCGTAGACGGGCTGGCCGTCGGCGAACGGGTGGCCGAGGTCGCCAAGCATCTGGCGGGCCGCCGGCCGGATGTCGATCTCCCCGGCTGAGACGCCGAGCGTCCGCATCAGCGTCCAGGCGTTGGCCTTCGTGGCGTCGGAGGTGGCGAACCCCGGCAGGGTATAGGCGTAGATGTGGGTCCGCGGATGGCCGAGCAGGTCCATGCTCTTGGCCGCCACCACCAGGGCCTCGGTCGAATCCAGGCCGCCCGAGACGCCGATCACCAAGCGCTCCAGGCCGGTGGAACGCAGGCGCTCCGCCAGCCCCTGCACCTGGATGTTCCAGGCCTCGTAGCAGTCCTCCGCCAAACGGGCGGGATCGGACGGGACGTAGGGATAGCGCTCCACCGACCGGCGCAGAGGCACGGCCTCGGTCGGCGGCTCGAAGCTGAAGGCGATGCGGCGGTAGGGCGGCCGGCCCGGTGCGGTCTGGGCCAGGGCGTCGCCGAAACTGCCCGTCCGCAGGCGTTCCTGGCGGATGCGGCCAAGATCCACGTCCGCCAGGCAGAGGCTGTTGCCCCGAGGGAAGCGGTGCGTCTCCGCAAGCGTGGCGCCCAGCTCGAATATGGCCCCGTGGCCGTCCCAGGCCAAGTCGGTGGTCGACTCGCCGGGACCCGCGGCGGAGTAGGCGTAGGCCGCGCTGCAGCGCGCGGACTGCGAGGCGCAGAGCAGGCGGCGGGTCTCGGCCTTGCCGATGACGATGTTGCTGGCCGACAGGTTCAGCAGGAGCTCGGCCCCCGCGGCGGCGGCGGGACCGCTGGGCGGTGCGGGCGTCCAGATGTCCTCGCAGATCTCGACATGGAAGGTGAAGGGGCAGGGCGCCTGCGCCTGGAATAGGAGGTCCAGTCCGAAGGGCGCGAAACGGCCCCCGACCTCGATCTCCTCGCCCGCCACACCTGCGCCCGAGGCGAACCAGCGCCGCTCGTAGAACTCACGGTAGTTGGGCAGGTAGAGCTTCGGCACGACGCCCAGCACCTCGCCCCGGTGGATCACCACCGCGGTGTTGAACAGCCGGCCCCAATAGGCCAGCGGCGCGCCCACCACCAGCAGGGGCGCCAGCTCGCGGCTCGCCTCGACCAGGCGGCCGATCTGGACGTGGACGGCCTCCAGCAGCGTTTCCTGCAGCAGCAGGTCGTCGATCGCGTAGGCGCTGACGCCCAGCTCAGGGAACAGCAGCACCGCGGCGTGCTCGCGCGCGCCCTGTGCGGCCAGGGCCAGCATATGGTCGGTGTTGCAGGCCGGGTCGGCCGGCTTCAGGCGCGGCACGCACACGCCGAGCCGCACGAAGCCGTGGGCATAGGGGTTGTCGAAGGCGATCGGGCCGGCCATGCCCTGTTTTGGGTGAGCCGCGCGCCTTCCACAAGCACCCACCCTTTATGCGCGACGCGCCGCAGGCCGACTCACGGGCTGCGCGGCATAATCGGGCGATGCTGTTTCGCCGGTCCGCTGCTCGCGTCCATGCGCCTCGTCCGAAACCCGGCGACCGGGTGCAGGTGCAGGGCTCGCCCGTGCGGCTGGCGGTGAACCCGCGGGCGCGGCGCATCAGCCTGCGGTTGGACGTCGCCCGGCGCGAGGTGGTGGCCACCGCGCCCAGCCTGCATGCCCTTGCCGACGCGGTCGCCTTCGCCCACAGCCGCGCGGACTGGATCGCGACGAGGCTCTCGGCGCTTCCGCAGCCGGTGGGTCTGAAGCCGGGCGCGGTGATCGAGGTGTCAGGCCAGCCCTGCCGGCTGGAGCAGGCGGCCATGCGCATCCGCCCCACGCTGAAACCCGCCGTCGGCGATGAGCCCGCCCGCCTGATCGCCTGGGGCGAGGGGCCGGCCTTCTCGCGGTCGGTGCTGCGGGCATTGCGCGCCGAGGCGCTGGTCCGGCTTACGGCCAGGACCCAGGCGCACTGCTCCGCCTTGGGCCAGCCCCTGCCGGGCCTCGCCCTGCAGGACGCCCGCTCCCGATGGGGGTCATGTCGAGGAGGGGCTCCAGGCCGCGCGGCGGCGATCCGCTACAACTGGCGTCTGGTGCTCGCGCCGCCCGAGGTGCTGGACTATGTGGCCGCCCACGAGTGCGCCCACCTTGTCCAAGGCGATCACAGCCCCCGGTTCTGGGCCGTGGTGCACACGCTTTACGGCGATCCGGCCAGAGCCAGGGCCTGGCTCAAGCTGCACGGGGCGAGGCTGCATGCCGTGGGCTAGAGGCGCCGGGTCAGCGCGCGGGCTTGGCGAGGGACTCGCAGCGGAGCCGGGCCGACTCGCCGCGCGCCTGCAGCAGACTGCTCAGCCGATAAGCCCGGTTCAGCGCCGCCGACCGGCTGTCGAACCGCTCGAACAGGATGCTTTCGTGGCGGACGGTCCAGCCGGACCGCCACGGCGTCACAAGGATGTCCGACATGGCTCAGGCGCGGGCGCGTCGCGCGTCGTCGTTCCACAGCGCTTGGCGGTAGGCTTCAAAGCAGCGCTCGCCGCAGATCAGCCGCATCAGCGCGCCTTCGGCTAGGGAGCGGGCGCAGCCGGGGTCCGCCGCGACCAGCGGGCGCAGGGCCTCACGGTTCCAGTCTTCGGAGTGCTTGATGTCCAGTACGGCGTGGAGGTCGAAGTACTTGCGCAGCCGTGGCTCGACGCCAAGCCGCTTCAGGCCTTGCGCCACCTTGGCCACCCGGGTGGGCGCGGTCAGCTCCACGACGCCCAGCGCGCCGACGGAGTGGTAGGCGTACCGGCGGGTCGTTGCGAAGGCGGTCATGGTGTTGGCCAGCGCCAGGGACTGCCACAGGGTCGCCTCGATCGACGGCTGCAGGTCGAGCCCCGCGGTGGTGCGCTCCAGCATGGGGCCGTGCATGCCGCCCTCCGCTCCCCGGCCCATCTCGTCCCAGTAGTTGCGGGCGAGCTCGAGCTTGGCGCTGGTCGGGAACTTGACCTGGGTCAGGGCGACCAAGTCGTCGAAACCCGCTTCGCCCGCCGCCTCCTGGCGGAGGAACCAGCGAAGGTCCTCAAGCGTGGCCTCTTCGGCCAGCCAGTCGAACAGGGGGTCGAACTGCCCGGGACCTTCCGCCTTCAATGCTTCGAACCAGTCAATGAAGCCGTCTGCGTCAACCGGGACGGCGGCGACCGCCTCCGCCACCTCCGTCCGGAAGGCTTCGACATAACCGCCCTCGAGGAGGCGCATCTGGTGCTCTTCGCCGAGCTCCTTGCGCCACGCGTCATCCGGGGTCGCGGGAGAAAGCCGGCGCTGGTTCCAGCGGGCCAGGCGGCGATGCAGGGAGACATCATCCAGGCAGGTCTTGGAGTCCGCCCCCACACCCGGGCCGGACTGGAACAATGCGATACTCATGATGGACTCGTTCGATTGGCGCGTGCGCGATAACATAAGTGTTCCGCACACTTTGGTTTGCTTCTAAAGCGTGACTCGCAGAGGTTTGGTTCCTGACGGAGTCACATCACGGGTCATCCGGCGCGCTGGAGTCCCGGCGGTCTTGCGGGTTGCTGTAGGAAAGCGGCCGCAACTGAAGCCAGGTATCGGATAGAGTCGGCCTACGCTGCAGGGCACGGGCGTTTACCAGCGCCCGGTCTGCGGTCGAAGCCCTCGCCCCGCCGCGGCCACGCCCCTCTGGTCCGCCACCCGCCGGCTACAAAGTCCTCGGAGCGGCGACCGCCTTCTGGATGATGCGGGAGAGGGTCTCCACGGAATAAGGCTTCTGCAGCAGTTCGAAGCCGTGCCGTCCCTCCTGGGCCAGTACGTTGCTGTAGCCGCTGGTGAGGACCACAGGCAGGCCGGGGTAGCGGTTCCTGACCACCTGAGCCATCTCGATCCCGCCCATGCCGGGCATGACGATGTCGGAGAAGACGACGTCGAACGTCAGGTGGTTTTGCTCCAGCAGGGCCAGCGCCGCGGCCGCGTTGCCGACCCAGCGGGTGTTGTAGCCGAGGTCGGCGAGAAGCTCCGTGGCGAAGCTGCCGACCGCCTCGTTGTCCTCCACCACCAGCACGCACAGGCCCTGGCCCGAGGCGCTGCGGCCGGGAAGCTCCGGCGCCG
>NZ_CAHJWH010000144.1 GCF_903642205.1 Caulobacter sp. S45
GCCCGCCGTGACGCCGCCCGCGTCTGTCACAGCCACCGAGGAGCAGCGCGGCGAGTTCGTGAAGTCGCCCATGGTCGGCGCGGTCTATCTGCAGCCCACGCCCGGAGCCAAGCGCTTCATCCAGGCGGGCGAGCAGGTCATCGCCGGCCAGACCCTGCTGATCATCGAGGCGATGAAGACCATGAACCCGGTGCCGTCCCCCAGGGACGGCAAGGTGACCAAGGTGCTGGTGGAGGACGGCCAGCCGGTGGAGTTCGGCGAGCCCCTCGTGGTGATCGAATAGCCAGCCCCATGTTCGCTAAGATCCTGATCGCCAACCGCGGCGAGATCGCGCTGCGGATCATCCGCGCGTGCAAGGAGATGGGCATCGCCACCGTCGCGGTGCACTCCGAGCCCGACCGCGGGGCCATGCACGTGCGCCTGGCCGACGAGAGCGTGTGCATAGGCCCCGCGCCCGCCGCCAAGAGCTATCTGAACATCCCCGCCCTGATCGCCGCCTGCGAGATCACCGGGGCGGACGCGGTGCATCCCGGCTACGGCTTCCTGTCGGAGAACGCCAAGTTCGCCGAGATCGTGGACGCCCACGGCTACACCTTCATCGGCCCCCGCCCCGAGCACATCCGCATCATGGGCGACAAGATCAGCGCCAAGCAGGCGGTGCGCGAGGCCGGCATCCCCGTGGTGCCGGGCTCGGACGGCGGCGTCTCCACGGTCGAAGAGGCGATGGCCGCCGCCGAGCACATCGGCTTCCCCGTCCTGATCAAGGCCGCCGCCGGCGGCGGTGGGCGCGGCATGAAGGTGGCCAAGGCCGCCGACAGCTTGGCCGAGGCCGTGGCCACCGCCCAGTCGGAGGCCGCCGCGGCCTTCGGCGACGGTACGGTGTACATGGAGCGCTACCTCCAGACCCCCCGCCACATCGAGCTGCAGGTCATCGCCGACGCCCACGGCAATGTCTGCCACCTGGGTGAGCGCGACTGCTCGCTGCAACGCCGCCACCAGAAGGTGCTGGAGGAGGCCCCCTCCCCCGTCATCGACGCCGTCTCGCGCGCCAAGATAGGCGCGGTGGTGGTCGAGGCGGTGCAGCGCATCGGCTATCTCGGCGTCGGCACCATCGAGTTCCTGTACGAGAACGGCGAGTTCTTCTTCATCGAGATGAACACCCGCCTGCAGGTCGAGCATCCGGTCACCGAGGCGATCACCGGCATCGACCTGGTGCGCGAGCAGATCAGGATCGCCGCCGGCCTGCCGCTCTCCTTCACCCAGGACGAGGTTCGCTTCGAAGGCCACGCCATCGAGTGCCGCATCAATGCGGAGAACCCGCGCACCTTCACCCCCTCGCCTGGCCGGGTGACCGACTTCCATGCGCCGGGCGGGTTGGGCGTGCGGCTCGATTCGGCGGTCTACGCCGGCTACTCGATCCCCCCCTACTACGACAGCCTGATCGGCAAGCTGATCGTCCATGGCCGCGACCGTGACGAGGCGATCGCCCGCATGTGCCGCTCGCTCGGCGAGATGGTGGTCGGCGGCATAGAGACCACCATCCCCCTGTTCCAGGACCTGCTCACCGATCCCGACTTCCGCGCTGGGACCTACGACATACACTGGCTGGAACGCTGGATGGCCAAGGGCTGAAGCGGTTTCGTCCTCCAGGGCGGTGGACAGCGCCTTGGACGTTGAAGCGCGCGCTAAGGCGGGCGATGAGGGGCGCGTGCCCCGGGGACCGCGCTTGACTGGCTTGACCGCCGAGGACCTGATCGCCTGCTACAAGCGCGGCGTCTTCCCGATGGCGGAGGCGCGCGACGACGCCCGCGTCTTCCTGATCGACCCGGAGCAGCGGGGGGTCATGCCGCTCGGCGGATTCCACGTGCCGCGCCGCCTCGCCCGCACCGTCCGCCAGGCGCCTTACGAGGTACGGATCGATACGGCGTTCGAGGAGGTGATTGAGGCCTGCGCCGCGAGTGCGCCCGACCGGCCGGAGACCTGGATCAACGCCGCCATCCAGCACCTCTATCGCGAGCTCTTCGCGCGCGGACAGGCGCACACTGTTGAGTGCTGGCAGGCCGGACAGCTGGTGGGCGGTCTCTACGGCGTCTCCATCGGCGGCGTCTTCTTCGGAGAGAGCATGTTTTCCGTCGAGCGAGACGCCAGCAAGGTGGCCTTGGTGCACCTTGTCGGACGCCTGATCGTGGGCGGTTACGGCCTGCTGGACGCGCAGTTCATGACCGAGCACCTGTCGCAGTTCGGCGCGGAGGAGATCAGCCGCGCGGACTACCGCCGCCGCCTGCTGGAGGCGCTGACCCAGCCGGCCGACTTCTACAGGCTGGCCCCGGTCGGCGCGGGCGTCGAGGGCGGGGTAGCGGGGGCGGGGGCCGTCTTGCAGGCGATCACCCAGAGGTCGTAGATCGGGTGCTCGAAGGGATGCAGCCCTGGCGCATCCCCGTACATCCAACCCCGGAAAACCTGGCGCGCCACCTGGGGCGTGCGGCCGCCGAGCACCTCGGGCTGATACTGCACATCCATGTGGGCGGCGGTCTGGGCGTAGGGCTCGTCGGTGGCCGCCGTCTCGCAGGCGTGGACGGTGATCACCAGGTCCTTGTAGCGCACCGGCTCGTCGACCTTGGCCTCGAAGCGCAGGGTCTCGGCGGTGACCTTGTCCAGCGTCTGCAGCACCACGCTGGTATAGCGCGGCCGCTTGGGCGGCGGCGGGGGCGGAGGCGGCAACTCGGCCACCGTGTTCGCCGTGGTGTTGGCGGAAGGCGTGACAGGAGCCGGAGGAGGTGGCGCCTCGGCCACGGTCGGCGCCTCCTCAGCCGGAGGGATATCCAGCTGGTTCAGCGGCTCGACCGGTCCCGTGTCGTTCTGGACGGAGGGCGGGCTCTGCAGCAGGTTCTGGTCCTGCGCGAGGCCCAGGCCCGCACCTCCCACCAGCGTGGCGCCGGTCACGGCCAGCAAGAAGGCCTGTCGCTTCCGCAAGGGCTCAGCCGCCAGGCGCCGGGGTCGCACCGGCCGCCCCACCCGCGGGCGCAGCGCCGGCGTCGGCCTTGGGCGTCTGGGGCCGCAGGACGGACCCGATCAGGCCGAACAGGTCCACCGCGCCCTGCGTGTTCTGGAAGGTGGCGCCAGGCTTCAGATCGTCCGAGGAGCCGCCGGGCTCCACAGACAGGTGCTGGCCGCCCAGCAGGCTGTCCTGGGTGATCTTCACGGTGGAGTCCGATGGCAGCTTCACGTCCGGCTTAATGGTCATGGAGGCGTCGGCCAGGAAGGTCTTGGGATCGAGCGTCACGGCGCTGACGCTGCCGACCTTCACGCCGGCGATGGTCACCGCGGCGCCCGGCGCCAGGGAGCCCGCCTCCCCGAAGCGCGCCTTGAGCGAGTAGCCGCCGGCCTCGCCGATGCCGCCGGCATGGGCCAGGGCGTAGGCCAGGAAGCCGACCGCGGCCAGCAGAACCACGGCGCCCAGTCCGGTCTCCGCCCATTGCTGGCGCTCGGCCACGCGCCTACTCCGGCGTCCAGGGCTGGTAGTCGCCGACCGCCCGCGCCCGCTCGCCCGTGCCCACGATGGAGCCCGCCGGCCGGTAGGCGTAGGGCGTGCCGGTCATGTTGGGCAGGTGGGGCTTCTCCCAGCTGCGCATCTTCAGCGGCTCCACCGTCGGAGGCTCGTCGAAGGTGTAGTGCAGCCAGCCGTGCCACTCCGCCGGCACCTTGGTGGCTTCCGCATAGCCCTTGTAGGTCACCCAGCGGCGGCGGCGGCCGTCATAGCTGGTGCGCGCGTCCCGTTCCTCGAAATAGCGGTTGCCCAGGCTGTCCTCGCCCACGAAGGCCGCCCGCTTCTTTATCGTGAACAGGGCGCCGATGGTGGCGCCGCTCCACCAAGTGAAAATCTTCTCGAGCACGTGGTCATGACCGGTTTGGGAGGAGGATCGATCGCCAGACTATAGGGGGCGCCCCTTACCCCGTCTAGGCTTTCACGAACCACCAAATGTGGTGTTTCCTCGACTTTCAGCCCCAACACGTTGCGCCTTTCAAGTCGTTTCGCTAGCCTGAAAGCCTATCGGCGGAGTCGGCGCATGCGGTTTCCCAGACGGTTTGCCGACCAGCGCACCACATTGCAGCTGCATCCGCGCACGGTCGAGCGGGCTGGGCGCGAGGTAAGCCTGCGCGCACCCGCCGGCTGGACGACCGCACGCCTGGACGCCTGGCTGGACTGGACCCCGGCGCTCCGCCTTCCCCAGCCCGATGGCTTGGAGGGCGCCGTTCACGCCTACGCCAAGCGCCTGGCCGGGATCGGCGACGAGGGCGGCATGTTCAGCGACGCCACCGAGGCGCTCCGCTTCCGAGGCGAGATCGAGGCCTGCCTTTTGCTCGGCCTCGCCGCGCCTGCCGACCCGATCAGCGATTCACCCACCCTCATCGATACCTCCACTTCAGCAGGCGCTGTCAAGCTTGCGGAAGCGGCGGCCCGGCTGCGCAGCGAGCGTGCGGCCCTGGCGGCCGGCGACCGGCTGTCCGGCCTGCTGGCCGATGTGGCCGCCGCGGTGTCGAACTGCGAGGGCGACCCCGCCGCCTGCGCCGACCCGGCGCAGAACCCCCGCCTTGCGCGCACGGCCCGCCTCGCCCGGGAGGCGGGCGCCGGTGACGCAATGATCCTCGATCAGGTCGCCCTGGCCCAGGCCGGCCTCGCCGACAGCGCTCCGGCTGTGATCGTCTCCCCGCCTCACCGGATTGTGCTGGCCACGCCCGACGGTCGGCCTGCGGCGGCCGCTTTCGCCTGGGAGGCGGGCCCGTGGGTCACCCTTTCCACGACGTCTGAAGCCGCCACACGCCTGGCTGTCGCCGCCGTCGCACCGGCCGCAGCGGTGAACGCCTACGCCTTCCTCACCGCACAAGGCTTTGATCTTGAAGGCTTCGCCGCGGCCGTACGGCTGTGGACCGTCGCCTTGGAGCTGCAAGCCTGTAATTCAGGCACGGTGCGGCCGGACAGCAACCCGATCGCCCTCAATCTCGCCGGCCTCGCGGAGCTGCTAGTCGCCCAGGGCGTCGCCTTCGACAGTGTTGCCGGCCGGGCGCAGGCCTGCGCCGTCGCCGGCCTCGCCGCCGCCGTCGCCGGCCTCGCCTCTACTGAGATGGCGGAGCGGCTGGCGCCCTGCCCGGCCTTCAAGGCTGCCCGGCGCACTGAGCTGGCCCGCATCCGCCAGATGAAGGCGACGCTGACCGCCAAGGACGCGATCACCACGGCCAGCCGCCAAGCCCTGGACGAGTTGGCCGACCGAGCCGGTGTCCACGGCCTGCGCAACCTGCAGCGTCTGGAGCTCCGCCAGGACGCTGTCACAGCGCTCAGGCTGGGCGGCCTGTCCACCGGAGCCTCGCACTGGGGCGGGCCGGCCGCCTGGAGCGAGACGGTCGATGGAGAGATGCTGGCCGTGCTGGCGGAGCCCGCCCTCCGCGCCACCCGGCCGCTAGGTCTCGATCCCGCCGCCCTGCGTCGGGAGGTGCTGGGCTCGCGCACCCTCGACAGCGAAGCGACCGTGAACCGCACCACCTTGGGCGCCTCCGGCTTCACCGAACTCGAAATTGGATGCGCCGAGGCGGCGCTACCCGGAGTCCGGCGCTTGCGAGACGCCTTCAGCCCCTTGGTCCTTGGCGAAGGCTTCGTGCAGGACGTGCTGGGCGCGGCAAGCGGAGGACCCATCGATGTGCTGCGGCTCGCCGGCTTCGACGAGGCGCAGATTGCCCAAGCCGAACAGGACATCCTGGGCTCAGAAGACCTCAACGGCCTCTCAGAGACGGTCCGTGACGTGCTGGCGGGCGGATGGATGATCGGAGCCCTCGGCTTGGCTAGGATGGCGGCGTCGGTAGGGGGGTTCACCTGCGCGCCCGTCTGCGCCGAGCTGTCCCTGGACGCCGCCGCAGGTCCCCAGACGGCGGTCCGGCTGGTGAGCCAAGCCTTCGCTTTAGGCGCGGAAGCGGCTCGGCTGCACCGGCCTGAGGCGTCCACGCGCACCCTCGCCCTGCCGCCGGAACCGGAGGTCCGCCCCCCGCCGCCGCAGGAGCGCGTGGTGGAGAAGATCGTGGAGGTGGATCGCGCCCGAGCGCGCCGGCGCCTGCCCGACCGTCGCAAGGGCTACATCCAGAAGGCGAGCGTGGGCGGCCACAAGGTCTATCTGCACACCGGCGAGTACGACGATGGCGAACTCGGCGAAGTGTTCATCGACATGCACAAGGAAGGCGCGGCCTTCCGCTCGGTGATGAACAACTTCGCCATCGCCATCAGCATCGGGCTGCAATACGGCGTGCCGCTGGAAGAGTTCGTCGACGCCTTCGTCTTCACCCGCTTCGAGCCGGCGGGAGCTGTTACCGGCAACGACACCGTGCGCTCGGCCACCTCCATCCTCGACTACATCTTCCGCGAGCTCGGTGTCAGCTATCTGGACCGGCAGGACCTCGCCAGCAGCGACGATTACGCCCTGGACGTGGAGGGTCTGGGGCGGGGCGGCGCGGAAGGCCAAGGGCCGCCGGCTCCGATGCCGGCCGCCCACTTCATGTCCAAGGGCTTCTCGCGCGGCGCGGCCCCGGACAACCTGCTGTTCCTGCCCACCCGCAGCGCCGGTGCCACGCGGCCAGGCGACTGCGACATCTGCCCTTCCTGCGGCGACGTGGCGCTCAGTCACCGCGGCGCGCGGCGCGTCTGCCAGAGCTGCGGCGAGGCGCCTGGAGAGGTCGGCTAGGCGGCTTCCGCCTGCACCGGCGCTTCGGCGCTGGTGATGCGGTTGCGGCCGGTGCGCTTGGACTCGTAGAGCGCCGCATCCGCGCGCTCCACGAAGGCGGCGAGGCTCTCGCCTGGCCGCCGTTCGGCGATGCCGGCCGACACTGTGACCGCGCCCAGATCCTCATCGGTGGAGCGCCGCTTCAGGGCGCGGGAGGCGATCTCGACCCGGACAGCCTCCAGGATGGTCATGGCGGCTTCGACCCGCTCGCCCGGCAGCACCAGGGCGAACTCCTCTCCGCCGTAGCGGGCGGGCATGCGCGGCGGGTCGCCGGCCTTCCTGATGATGCTGGCCACGAACCGGATCACCTGATCGCCGGTCTGGTGGCCCCAGGTGTCGTTGAAGCGCTTGAAGTGGTCGATGTCGAGCACGGCCAGGCACAGTGGCGCGCCGCTGGCGTCCGCCTCCTCGCAGGCCCGCGCCAAGCCCTGGTCGAAGGCCTTGCGGTTGGGCAGGTTGCTGAGCGCGTCGGTCATGGCGTCGCGCCGCGCGCTCTCTAGATGCTCGCGCAGGCGCTGCACCTCCTGGGTGGAGGTGCTGAGGCGCTTCTCCAGGGTATCGTTGTCGCGCTGGACCCGGCGGGTGGCGGTGGCCAATGTCGCGATCATGCGCTTCACGTCGGCGACCGGCGCCTCGGGGGTCATCTCGCGGGCGGCGCCGGCCAGGGTGCGGCCGTAGTCGGCGTTGGTCTCTTGGGCGGCGGTGATCGCCTCGGCGACCCGGGTCAGCTGGACGTCAAGGTGCTCGCCGACATCGCGCACCTCCTCGTCCAGCTTGCCGCGGGCCAGGAAGCGGGCGGCGAGTTCTTCGCTCTTGGCCTCGGTGATCGCCTCGCCGGCTCGGGTCAAGGCGGTGATCTCACGGCTGAGCGGGCATTCGGCGTCGGCTGCGACATGCAACCACAGCTCGAAGTTCAGCGGCGTCGGCCAGACGCCGGCCGCCTGCATTCCTGCAAGGGCCGCCTGAGCGATCTGGTAGGAGGCCGGACTGCGCAGCGCGATCTCAATGCTCGTCGCCTTGTCGCCCACCATGACCACCGCCCGCCCCGTTGCCGGCAAGCTCTAGCGCAAGGTGTCGAAACGGCGGGTAAAGACCACCGCTCGTTTGCCTCAGGCTTCGACTTCCAGGGCCTTCTCAGCCTTAGCCAAGGGCGGCAGGGGCGTAGCGCGTAGGAGGAAGGCCGGTACGTCCGCGCCGAAGCCGACGCGCTCGTGGTCTCGCGGTTCGCGGGGCTCACGCGGCTCGGTCCCGGTGCGGTCATCGCCGCCATAGCGGGCGGCCCGGTCGCGACCGGGCCGGGCCGGGCCGCTGC
>NZ_CAHJWH010000145.1 GCF_903642205.1 Caulobacter sp. S45
CGCTGCCCTCCATCCTGCAGCTCGAACTCAGCCAGCATCCCGCCTGGCGAGCCTACAAGGACGCCCGGCCGAGCGGCAGGCGGACGCCGCCCACTCCGCGTCCCAGGCGGCCCAGCTGAACGCCATGACCACGCCGCAGCGCCTGGACGCCCTGCGCAGCCAGATGCAAGCCCAACAGCAATCGTTCGAACAGCAGGCCTCGGCGACAGAGGCCTTCTACGCCGTGCTGTCGCCGGACCAGCGTCGCATCTTCGACGAGGTGACCCGGCTGCCGACGCCCTCCTCACCCCTGCGGGCGAACGCGTCCGTGGACGCCGGAAGTCCCCAACTCCTCCGTCTGCCGCCCGCGGGGACAAGGCTGGTCCCGCCAGCGCCCTGAACGGTGATCATCTCTTTGAAGCACCAGCCAAGATGTAGCCACTCAGGCGGAGGGTCCAAGCGCCTTGGCCAGGATGACGAAGGCCAGGTCGAAACTCCTCAGGATGCCGGAAGCGGGGATCGTCATAGGGGAAGGCTGTGGTCTCGCCGGTGAGATCGTATCCGCGTCGGACGTCGCGCCCACGTCCCGAACCATGTGTGACGATCACCACGACTCAGAGTCTGAGCTTCTAGATGAGGTGGCCTCAGATCAGGATGTCGTGGGCCGCCTCGCCGAGCGCATCGTCGGAGCCGTGCGCCAGCCCATGCCCCTGACCCTGACCCTCGTCGGAGATGCGGCGGAAGGGGCCAGAGAAGTTCGGGTCCGCCCGACGACGGCGGTCCGGTCCGAAATAGGTCGTGGTCCGCACGAACGGCCTTGGCCGGTAGATTACCGCCATGATCCGGTCGAGCAGGGTGCGGGCGTTCACTGGCTTGACCACGAACTCGGTCACGCCGGCGTCCCGCGCCTCGTAGACCTTCGAGCGGGCGGAATGACCGGTCATCATGATGATCGGAAGATAGGGGTTGCGGCTCTCAGGCGCGTTGCGGATTTGGCGGGTGAACTCGACGCCGTCCACCGGGTCCATCTTGAAGTCGACGATAGCCAAGTCCGGTTGCCACGCGCGCAATAAGCTGAGCGCCTGAGCGCCGTCATGGACGGCGCGTATCTGCTTGATCCCGTAATTGCTGAGCAGCACGCTGACGATCTCGCGCATGTGCGGGTTGTCGTCAGCGAGCAAAACGCTCAGGGCTTCAAGACCCGTCGCCATTCAGAGCGGTCCACCTTCCGGGACGTGGCGTGATACTCGATCCAGCTACCGCACCAGCATCTCAAGCGCGCGTTTAAGAATGATTTACAATACCTCGGCCACGCTACACTGCGTCAACTTGGACGCATCGGCACGACCATCCGCTGCAAGGCCTCCCGCGCACCGGCATAGGGCTCCTGACGCTCGACGCTCCAATAGCGCAGGGAGTCCAGGGGCAAACGCTGACCCGACATGGCGCAGGCGACGTAGGCGCCAGGCTTCAGCACCGTATACTCGCCATCACCATAGTGAAGCAGCGCCGCTCCGGCCATGTCGCGATCGAGGGCGTTCATCAAACGGTCTTAGGGCTTAACCCGCACCGGTGGAAGCGCCTGCAGGCGGTCTGAGCGGGCCCTCAGAACAGGTCCCCTTGCGCCAGTGCAGGCGCCGGTCGCCGCGCGGGACGGGCCGGCCAGGCCGCTGCCCCGTCGACGTGAGCGGCCACCGGCGTCCTGTCCGCGAACACGAGCGACAGCGCCTCTCCGGGGCTGAGCTCCGCGCCCGAGCGGGCCAACCGCCCGTCGCTCCGGTGCACCCGGGCGAAGCCGAGGTTGAGGGGCCGGTCGGGGTCGAGCGAGGCGCGCATCTGGTCCAGGTGACCCAGGCGCTCGGCTGCGCGGGAGAGACGACGCCGCACCGCTGCATCCGCCCGCTGGCCGAGTTCGGGAAGGCGTGCGCGCCGGGTCGCCGCCTCCGGCAGGCGCGATCCCGCGACGCCCAGCCGCACGGCGAGGTTGGCGAGCCGCTCCGCCTTGGCGCGGGTCGGCGCCTGCAGGAGGGCTGGCGTGAGCCGCGCCGAGGCGCGGGTGAGGGCGCGCTCGTGCGCCGAGGCGTTGCGCTCCAGAGCCGCTGTCAACCGTCCAGCCGCCAGGTCGTAGCGCTGGCTGGCCACCGCAAGCAGGTCTGCAGGCCGAGGCAGTCCCCGCGCCGCGCCGGCAAGGCGGGTCCGCCGGGTCTCCAGACCGTGATGGGTGCAGCGATAAGTGCGACGGCCATAATCGAGCACCAGGGCACGCAGGTCACTGAGCACCGGCGTGGCCATTTCAGCGGCGGCCGTCGGGGTCGGCGCCCGTCGGTCAGAAACGAGGTCGATCAGGGTCGTGTCGGTCTCGTGGCCGACAGCGGAAATCAGCGGCAGGGCGCTGGCGACGACGGCGCGGGCGAGGGCCTCGTCGTTGAAGGGCCAGAGGTCCTCGATGGAACCGCCCCCCCGCGCCACGATCAGCAGGTCCGGCCTGGGGACCGGGCCGTCGCATGACAAGCCATTGAAGCCGGCGATTGCGCCGGCGACCTGCGCGGCAGCCTGCTCGCCCTGGACCACCACCGGCCAGACCACCACGTGGCAGGGCCAGCGGTCGGCGAGGCGATGCAGGATGTCGCGGATCACTGCGCCCGTCGGGCTGGTCACCACCCCGATCACCGCCGGATGCGGCGGAAGCGGCCGCTTGCGCCCCGCCTCGAACAATCCTTCGCCCCTCAGCCTGACCTTCAGCCGTTCGAGCTGCGCCAGAAGGGCCCCGACTCCGGCGGGCTCCAGCGACTCGATCACCATCTGGTATGATGAGCGTGCAGGATAGGTCGTGATGCGCCCGGTGGCGATCACTTCCAGGCCCTGCTCCGGCTGCGCCTTCAGGGCCCGCACGGAGCCCTTCCAAACGACGCCGTCGATGCAGGCCTTGTCGTCCTTCAACGTCAGATAGACGTGGCCGGAGGCGTGCCGCGTGACCTTCGAGATCTCGCCACGCAGACGCACGAAGCCGTAGGCGTCCTCCAGCGTGCGCCTGAGCGCGAAAGCCAGCTCCGAGACGGAATAGGCCGGAGCGTTGCCGGGCTCGGCCAGCGTGGAATCAGGCGGCATCATGCAGGGCAAGGTAGGCGTTCGCCGACGCCGGTGCGATACCGGGCGCGACGCGTGCAGCGAGGACGAGCTCCGTAGGCCGCGCCGCTTGACCTGAGGCCTGGGGGAGTATGTGGTCGACGCAAATCCCGACAGCTGGACCTGCCTCTTGGATGTAATGCCGCTCGCCGCCGACTTTCCCATACCCAGCCACGAGGCCTGGGTCGCCCTGGTGGAGAAGACGCTGAAGGGCGCCTCGCCCGACACCCTGACCCGTAGCGGCTACGACGGACTGCCGGTCGAGCCGCTCTACACCGCCTCGCCGCACCAACCGGACAGCGTCCGCTTCTCCGTCACGCGCAGCCAGGGCGAGGGGCGCTGGGACGTGCGCACCGTGCTCGATACCGCCGATCCGGCGAGGGCCAACGCCGACGCCCTGCAGGATCTGGAGAACGGCGCCAACTCGCTGCTGCTGCGTGTCGATCCGACCGGGAGAGATGGTGTCGCAGTCGCTTCAGCCGAAGACATGGCCCGTGTTCTGACAGGGGTGGAGATCGAGCTGGCCCCCGTGGCGCTCGACGCCGGCT
Organism: Caulobacter sp. S45; assembly: GCF_903642205.1. Taxonomy (GTDB): domain Bacteria; phylum Pseudomonadota; class Alphaproteobacteria; order Caulobacterales; family Caulobacteraceae; genus CAHJWH01. The sequence goes on from NZ_CAHJWH010000145.1 coordinate 3,654, forward strand.
TCCTGGGCGTGCAGGCGGCGCAGTGGCTACATGCGGCGGCCAAGTCTGCGCCCAGGGCCCAGCTCGCCCTACACCTCGATCCGCTGAGCGCCTTCGCGCGGGCGGGCGCGAGCCCCGGGCCGATCGAAGCCCACCTGGCGCAGGCCGCGACCCTGGCTGCAGAGCTCCGCGACACCTATCCCGACGCCACCGCCTTCCTGGCCAGCGGCGCCGTGACGCACGAGGCCGGGGGCGCGGAGGCGCAGGAACTCGCCGTGATGCTCGCCGCCGCCGCCGCCTATCTGCGTGCGCTGAACGAGGCAGGCGTCCCGCTGGCCGAAGTTCCCAAGCTCATCACCCTGGGCCTGGCCGCCGATGGAGAATACTTCATCACCCTGGCCAAGTTGCGAGCTGCGCGTGGGCTCTGGAGCCGGCTGTGTGCGGCTCTGGGGGCCACTGCGCCTGCGCGGGTCGAGGCGCGAAGCTCCCGCCGAATGCTGTCCAGGCTCGATCCCTGGGTGAACCTGCTCCGGCTGACCGCAGCGGGGTTCGGTGCGGCGGTGGGGGGCGCCGACGCCATCGTGTTGGAGCCCTTCACCCAGCCGCTTGGCCACCCCACTCCCTTCGCCCGCCGTCAGGCCCGCAACGCCCAACTGGTGCTGATGGAGGAAAGCGGCCTGGCCCGCGTCGCCGACCCTGCCGGAGGGGCTTGGTTCCTCGAGACCCAGACAGACCAGCTCGCCCGCGCCGCCTGGGCCCTGTTCCAGCAGATCGAGGCCGCGGGCGGCTTGGCGCAGGCTCTCAGGTCCAGCCTGATCTCCGGCTGGGTGGAGACGGCGCGCACCGCCATGATCGCCGATCTCGCCTCCGGGGCTCGCCAGCTGATCGGGGTCACCGTGTTCCGCAATCCCGACGAGGCGCCCGTCGCGGTCGAGACGTACGATCCGGCCGATGTCGCCAAACCCGCTCCTCAGATAGGCTTGGCGGGCGGGGACAGCGCCTGCCCTCCCCTGTCGCCCTGGCGGGCGGCGGAAGCTTTCGAAGGTGCGCCGGGAGCGGCGGCTTGAAGACGGACGACGCCATGTCCGGCTTCACGGGGCAGACCTGGAAGGCCGCGGCCATCTTCTCAGGACGCGTCGCGCGCCAGGTGGACGTGGACGCACATGCGGCAGTTTTCGCCCTGGCCGACACGGTGAACGCGGTGGTGTTCGAGGAGCCGCTGCCCCAGCCGGTCATCTGGTACGACGAGGACGCGGACGAGGAGTTCGCCGCCCTGATCGTCCAGGCCGAGTCTCACGAGACGGACGACGGTCAGGAACTGCAGGTGCTGGGCTTGTTGCTGCCCGACGGCCGCACGGCCGTCGCCTTCACCGAAGACGTGGAGGAGGTGGCGGGCGACAACCCCGACTGGCTGGCCCTGCTCGACGCCGATCTCGGACTCCCTGACGATGACGAGGAGGACGCCTGATGGTGCGCTTTCCGGACTTCACCCAGATCTCCTACGACCTTCCAACCTTCGACGAAGGCGCGCCGCCAGCCGCTGCGGTTGGCTGGGACACGCCCGAGGGCATTCGGGTGAAACCCGCCTACTCCGCCGCCGACACGGGCGGGTTGGACTTCCTCCGCGGCTACCCGGGCCTCCCGCCGTTCGTCCGCGGCCCCTACCCAACCATGTACGTCACCAACCCGTGGACCATCCGCCAGTACGCCGGCTTCTCCACGGCCGAGGAGTCCAACGCCTTCTACCGGCGGAACCTCGCGGCGGGGCAGAAGGGGCTGTCCATCGCCTTCGACCTCGCCACCCACAGAGGGTACGACAGCGACAATCCGCGGGTGACCGGCGATGTCGGCATGGCCGGCGTGGCGGTGGACAGCATCTACGACATGCGGACGCTGTTCAGCGGCATCCCGCTCGACCGGATGAGCGTGTCGATGACCATGAACGGCGCGGTGCTGCCCGTGCTGGCGCTCTACATCGCCGCGGCGGAGGAACAGGGCGTGCCCCACGCCAAGCTCACCGGCACGATCCAGAACGATGTGCTCAAGGAGTTCATGGTCAGGAACACCTACATCTACCCGCCGACGCCGAGCATGCGGATCATCGCAGACATCTTCGCCTACACCGCGAAGGAGACGCCCAAGTTCAACTCCATCTCCATCAGCGGCTACCACATGCAGGAGGCCGGCGCTTCCGCCGACCTTGAGCTAGCCTATACGCTCGCCGACGGGATCGAGTACGTGCGCGCGGGCGTCGCCGCCGGCATGAAGGTGGACGCCTTCGCCCCACGCCTGTCCTTCTTCTGGGCGGTGGGCATGAACTACTTCATGGAGGTGGCCAAGATGCGGGCGGCGAGGCTCCTCTGGGCCAAGCTGATGCGCCCGTTCGATCCGAAGGATGAGCGCTCGCTGTCGCTTCGCACCCACTCCCAGACCTCCGGCTGGTCGCTGGCGGCGCAGGACGTGTTCAACAACGTCACCCGCACCTGCGTGGAGGCGATGGCGGCGGCGAACGGGCAGACCCAGTCGCTGCACACCAACAGCCTCGACGAGGCCCTGGCGCTCCCCACCGACTTCTCCGCCCGCATCGCCCGCAACACCCAGCTGTTCCTGCAGACCGAGAGCGGACTTACCCGCACCATCGACCCGTGGGGAGGCTCCTTCTACGTGGAGCGGCTGACCCAAGAGCTGGCCACTCGCGCCCTGGAGCAAATTGCCGAGGTGGAGACGCTCGGCGGCATGGCCAAGGCGATCGAGGCGGGCGTGCCGAAGCTGCGCATCGAGGAGGTCGCCGCGCGCACCCAGGCGCGCATCGACTCCGGCCGGCAGACGGTGGTGGGCGTCAACCGGTACAAGCCGGAGACCGAGGAGGTCATCCCGATGCTGAAGGTGGACAACTCGGCCGTTCGCCGCCAGCAGGTCGAGAAGCTGCAGCGCCTGCGCGCCGAGCGCGACGGGATCGAGGTCAACCGCAAGCTTGAGGCGCTGACCAACGGGGCAGCGGGCGGCGCCAACCTGCTCGAACTGTCGGTGGAGGCCGCCCGCGCCAAGGCGACCGTGGGCGAGATCAGCGACGCGCTGGAGAAGGTCTTCGGCCGCCACAAGGCGGAGGTGCGCGCCATCAAGGGCGTCTACCTGCGCGAGGCCGGCGCGAACGACGTCACCATCAATCGCGCCCGCTCCATGGTCGAGGCCTTCCGCCATGCCGATGGCGGCGCCCCGCGGATCATGATCGCCAAGATGGGCCAGGACGGCCACGACCGCGGCCAGAAGGTCGTGGCGTCGGCCTTCTCCGACCTCGGCTTCCAGGTGGAGATCGGGCCGCTGTTCCAGACGCCCGCGGAGACGGCGCGGGATGCGATCGCCGCGGGGGTGCATGCGGTGGGCGCCTCCTCGCTTGCCGCCGGGCATCTGACGCTGGTGCCTGAGCTGAAGGCGGAGCTGGCGGCCGCGGGCCGCGGGGACATCATGGTTGTGGTGGGTGGCGTGATTCCGCCCTCGGACTTCCAGGCCCTGCTGGACGCGGGCGCGGCGGCGATATTCCCGCCCGGCACGGTGATCGCAGAAGCTGCGATCAAGCTCCTGGAGCAGCTGAACGCCCGGCTCGGCTACAGCCAGCAGGCGGCCTAACCGTCCCAAGCGTCGGATTGGATCATGAACAAGAAGGCAGACCTCCTGTCAGGCTGCTCGACATTCGCCTCAGGGGAGGCGCCTATGCCGTTCGCCAAGACCAGGCGGTCTCGACGGCCACGCCGAACACCCCCGTGCCCAGAAGCCGCCGGCAGACGCCAAGCCTCACCCGCTCATCTGCAACATGAACGCGGGTTGCGTGTCGCCCAGGCGGCTTTCTCGGGCGGCAGGAGGCGGCGTGGCGCAGAACGATCCAAAAGGCTCCAGACCGGACGTGGAGGAAACCTGGGCGCCCCCGCCGGTCAGCGTTCAAACGGTGCGGTGGCTTTGGCCGGTGCTGGCGGTTCTGGCCGCCGGCGGCTTGGGGCTAGTCGGGGCCATCATCGACGCCATCGCCCACGGCGGCGCCTTCCGCCTGGACGACGAGCTGCTGCTGGCCTTGCGCAGGCCCGGCCACCTTGACCAGCCGGTGGGCCCTGCATGGCTGCTGCAGTCCGCCATCGACCTGAGCGCGCTCGGCGGGTTCACCCTGCAGTGGCTGCTCGGCGGGGCGACGCTGCTCTTCCTGCTGCTGGTCGGCCGCAGGGCTGAGTCGGCCTGGCTGGCGGCGTCGGCGGTAGGGGCCTCCCTTCTCAATGCGAGCCTGAAGTCCATGCTGCACCGGCCGCGGCCGGAGCTGGTGCCGCACCTGGCCATGGTCTCCAACGCCAGCTTCCCAAGTGGGCACGCCATGATTTCGGCGGCCATCTACCTGACCATCGGGCTCATGCTGTCGGAGATCCAGACGCG
>NZ_CAHJWH010000146.1 GCF_903642205.1 Caulobacter sp. S45
CCCCGCCGCTGTGACCTCGGCCCAGAGCCGCGCCTGCTCCCCCGCCGTCAGGTCGCCGAGCTCGACCAGCCCGGCCCGGCGCGGCGCCAGCACGATCCAGGCGAACCGCGCATCGTCCTGCAGCCGCACCTCGCAGAGCCGAAGCCCGGCCAAGGGGTGCGAACCCGCCCGGATGCGGGCGTCGAGATCAAAGGGCGTCATGCGGCGTGGAAGATGGCGGCTCGCCGCTCCGTTCCCAAAAGGTCCGCTTGCTGGCCGTAGGCTCGCGGTAGAGTGCGACCCGAAGCGGTCATTCGGTCTAAACGCCACCTGTGTAGAGGAAAAGGAAGGGGAGGAGACCCAGAAGCAATATCAGCAGAATCAACTGCCCAGCCCATCTCACACGAGGCATCTTGAGGCAGAACACACCGCTTAGAAACGATATGAGGAACGCTGTCACGGGCATCAAGAAGTAGTAGATGATCTGGCCTGAAGCCGGATATCCGGGAACGTGCTGCTCAACGACTCCCTTCAAGCCCTCCAGACCTAACGCGACCAGGCCTCCCCAAGCAGCACCACTAAGTGCTGTCAGTGTGAGGCTCAGAACGTCGAACCGCCGCGTCATGTTCAGCATGGCCATGCTGAACGCAAAGCACCATGCTCACTAACGGCTGTCCACCCACATCAGCCATTCGCACCGTCCGCTTGCGGCGTGCGCCCATAGGCGAGCCCTGGCGCGCATTGACTTTTCCCCGTCCAGCGACGACACACGCCGCCTTCGTCCCCGGGTTCCGCCCGGGGACCTTTCGCTATTAGGGGCGCCCTCATGGCCTCCGAGACGACGGCGTCGCAGACACCCGTCCCCGCCGACCACCTGATGACGGTCTACAACCGCGCCCCGCTCGCCTTCGAGCGCGGGGAGGGCGTGCGTCTCTACACCGCCGAGGGCGACGAGTACCTCGACTGCCTGGCGGGAATCGCGGTGACCGCGCTCGGCCATGGCCACCCCAAGCTGGTCCAGGCCGTGCGCGACCAGGCCGACAAGCTCTGGCACACCTCCAACATCTTCCGCATCCCCGGCCAGGAGGCCCTGGCCAAGGCGCTGACAGAGGCCAGCTTCGCCGACGTGTGCTTCTTCACCAACTCCGGGTCCGAGGCGGTGGAGTGCGCGCTGAAGACCGCCCGCAAATACCACTCCGCCAACGGCCAGCCGGAGCGGGTCGATGTGATCGGCTTCGACGGCTCCTTCCACGGCCGCACCTACGCGGCGATCAACGCGGCGGGCAACCCGTCCTATGTGGACGGGTTCGGGCCGCGGCTGCCGGGCTACGTCCACCTGAGCTTCGGCGACCATGAGGCGCTGAAGGAGGCCATCGCGCAGCCCACCACCGCAGCGGTGATCATCGAGCCGGTGCAGGGCGAGGGCGGCGCGCGGGCCGTGCCGGACGTCTGCCTGCGGGGTCTGCGCGAGCTCTGCGACCAGCACGGCGTGCTGCTGATCTACGACGAGGTCCAGTGCGGCCTGGGGCGCACCGGCAAGCTGTTCGCCTACGAGTGGTCGGGCGCGGCGCCCGACATCATGGCGCTCGCCAAGGCGCTGGGCGGCGGCTTTCCCGTCGGCGCCTGCCTGGCGACGGCGGAGGCCGCCAAGGGCATGACGGTGGGCGCCCACGGCTCGACCTACGGCGGCAACCCGCTGGCCATGGCGGTGGGGCTTGCCGCTCTGGAGGAGCTCAGGAGCGAGGCGCTGCTGGACAACGTCAACGCGGTCGCCGGCTACTTCACCCAGCAGCTGCAGGGGCTGAAGTCCCGCTTCCCCGCCGTGGTGCTGGACGTGCGCGGGCGGGGCCTGCTGATCGGCGTCAAGCTCGCCACCAACAACCGCGCCTTCATGCAGCTGGCCCGCGACCAGCACCTGCTGGTGGCCGGCGGCGGCGACAACTGCGTACGGCTGCTGCCACCTTTGGTGATGACCCAGGAGGAGGCCCGCGAGGCGATCGGCAAGTTCGAAGCGGCGTGCGAGGCCGCCCGGGGCACGATCAGGCCCGAGCCTGTCCCGGCCTAGAGCGCCTCTTGCATCGAGCCGCCTGCGTCCTTCGAGACGCGGGCTGCGCCCGCTCCTCAGGATGACGATGTCCGCTAGCCGCACGAACATTCGTCATGCTGAGGAAGGGCCGCGCAGCGGCCCTGTCTCGAAGCACGCAGCCCCGCTCCGGCGCAAACCGTAAAGTCCTGTCCATGAGTCCCCAGCCGATCCGCCACTTCCTCGACCTGTGGCGCCTGGACGCCGCAACGATCCGCGCCATCCTGGAGGAGGCCCGGCGTCGCAAGGCCGCGCGCGCGGGCTGGACCCGTGGCCGCGCCGACGCCGACGCGCCGGCCGCCGGGAGAACGCTGGCCATGGTGTTCGAGAAGACCTCCACCCGCACCCGCTTCTCCTTCGACGCCGCCATGCGCCAGCTCGGCGGCTCGGTGATCATCGCCAACGCCATGGACATGCAGCTCGGCCGCGGCGAGCCGGTGGAGGACACCGCGCGGGTGCTCTCGCGCATGGTCGATGCGGTGATGATCCGAGCCCATCGCCACGACGACCTGGAGCGCTTCGCCCAGGTCGCCGATGTCCCGGTGATCAACGGGCTCACCGACCGCAGCCACCCGTGCCAGGTGCTGGCCGACATCCTGACCATCGAGGAGCAGGGCGGCTCCATCGCCGACAAGATCCTGGCCTGGGTCGGCGACGGCAACAATGTCTGCGCCAGCCTGATCCATGCAGTAGGCAAGCTGGGCGGCGTGCTCCGCATCGCCTGTCCCGCCGACTACCACCCCGACCTGCACGACCTGGCCCGGGCCGGAAACGCCGGCAGCGTCCAGATCGTGCATGATGCGCGAGAGGCGGTGGCGGGCGCGGACTGCGTGCTCACCGACACCTGGGTCTCGATGGGCGACACCGACCACGACGCGCGGATCGCCGCCTTCGAGCCCTTCCAGGTGGACGAGGCGCTGATGTCGCAGGCCCACCCGGACGCCATCTTCCTGCACTGCCTGCCCGCCCACCGCGGCGAGGAGGTGACCGACGCGGTGATCGACGGTCCGTGCTCGCGCGTGTTCGACGAGGCGGAGAACCGCATCCATGTGCAGAAGGCCGTGCTCGCCTGGTGCTTCGGTGGCGTATGTTGAAGGCGGCGGGAACTTGCCGCGCCGCGGTATAGCCGGGGCCTGCGTCCCGCCTGCGCCCGTCCATCCTGAGGCGGAAAGGGTTCATCATGCCGCATCCATTGTGGTGGACGGCCGCATTAACCACATCGCCACGTCTGTGCCGGACGATCACCCGCTGGACTCCACGGGTCGTTTTATCGGATCGAAGAAACCCGGATCCATCGATAGGGTGTCATTCAGATGACCGTCACCGCCGAACAGGTCGAACATGAGCATCGCGCCGCGCTCGCCTCGCTCACCGAGCCTCAGCGCCGCGCCCTCCAACGCCTGCAACAGGCCAAGCAGCGCGCGCCGTTCAATGGTCGTTTTCCTCAAGACAACCTGCGCCTGATCTTCCAGGCCGAGGCTGAAGACAGGACCCACAAGGCCGCCTGACAAGCCCGGGCAGGCGGAAACCTATGTTGCCGCTGGACTTCATGCCGCTCGCGGCGAAAAGCCCTTTGATCGCAAGCTGAGGTGACCGGCCGTTCTAGTGCTATATGAGCCACCTGAGCCCCGCGGGGCGTAGGACAGGATGGGCATGGACGCGGTCGCCGCACGAACGGCCAGGGTTGCTGCGCTGAAGGCGCAGGTGGACGCTCGGCTCGATGCGCTCTGTCCGCCTTCGGGCGGCCGGCTGACCGCGGCCATGCATTACGCCCTGTCGACGCCGGGCAAGCGGCTGCGCCCCCTGCTCCTGCTGCTGACGGCCGCCCAGCTCGGCCAGTCGGCGGAGACGGCGCTGGACGCCGCCTGCGCCGTGGAGATGGTCCATGCCGCCTCCCTGGTGCTCGACGACCTCCCCTGCATGGACGATGCGGCGGTGCGGCGCGGGCAGCCTTCCACCCATGCCCGCTTCGGGCAGGACGTCGCCGTGCTCGCCGGCGTCGCCCTGCTGAACCAGGCCTACGCCCTGCTGGCGCGCGCCGGCCATCTGCCGGCGGAGGTCCGCCTCGCGATGGTCGAGGCCCTGTCCGGAGCCGTGGGCCTGGAGGGGCTGGTCGCAGGCCAGGCGCTGGACCTGCATGAGCCGGTCGCCAGCCTGGCCGGCCTGCGCGAGGCGCATCACCGCAAGACCGGTGTGCTGTTCATGGCCGCGGTCACCCTGGGCGGTCTGATCGGCGGCGCCAGCCTGACCGAGCTGCTGGCGCTGGAGCGGTTCGCGGCCGAGCTGGGGCTGGCCTTCCAGGCCCGCGACGATGTCTCCGACGCCGGAGAGGTCCAGCCTGACTATGGCGCCGCACGGACCACCCTCATCTCGCTGCTGGGCCACGAGGGCGCGGTGCAGGAGGCTGACGGACGGCTGACCTCGTCCAAGCGCGCCCTCGTCGCCGGTGGCCCGCGGCTCGAGCCGCTGTGCGCCTATGTCGACCTGCTGATGGGTGAGCGCCGCGTGGCGGAGGCCGCATCCTGATGGCGATGATCCGAGCCGTTCAGGATGGGGGCCTGGTCCTGCTGGCCCTGGTGGGCATGGAGGGTGTGGCCTGGGCCACCCACCGCTTCCTGATGCACGGGCCGCTCTGGGTCCTGCACCGGTCCCATCACGAGCCCCGCGCGGGCCGGTTCGAGCTGAACGACCTCTTCGCCTTCTACTTCGCGCTGCCGTCGATCGCGATGGTGTTCTGGGGACGGCATGGCTGGCCGCCGGCCGAGTGGCTCGGCTGGGGCATGACCGGCTATGGGGTGATCTACGCCCTGTTCCACGACGGGCTGGTGCACAACCGCTTCCGCTCGCCCCTGCCGCTGCGGTTGATGAAGAGGCTGGTGCAGGCCCACCGGCTCCACCATGTGGTGACCACCAAGAAGGGCGCGGTCTCCTACGGCTTCCTGTGGGCGCCGCCGGTGCGAGTGGTGAAGCTGCAGCTGCAGGCGGCCCAGGGGATCAGGGCGCCGGTCCGGCCGAAACCCGCGGCGGAGATCGTCGCTCCTACTTCTTCCTGAACTTGTCCAGCGACACGATCTTGGGTCCGTCTCCCTCCGGCCTGGGGTCTTCGGGTGGCGAGGGCTCGACGCCGTCCTGGGCGGACGGGTCTACCGGCTCGGGCCGCCGCAGCGGCAGCAGCTCCGCGGTGGCCGGCGCAGCCTCGGCCTCGGGTGGTTCGAACTGCAGCAGGAACTGGACGCTGGGGTCGTAGAAGCGCGTGACCGCCTGGTAGGGCATGGACAGCCGCTTGGGCTGGCCGCCGAAGCGCAGGGTGACGGAGAAGAAGGTCTCCCCCGGCGCCAGGTCCCAGAACTGGTGCTGCACCACGATGGTCATCTCGTCGGGATACTTCTCGACCAGCTCGGGCGGGATGGAGACGCCGGGTGCGCGGGTCTTGAAGGTGACGTAGAAGTGGTGTGCGGCCGGCAAGCCGCCCGGCCCCGCGGCCCGCTTCAGCGCGGCCTTGACCACGCCGCGGAGCGCCTCCTGGGCCATCGCCTCGTAGCCCATCTGGTCCTGGTCGTTGCGGTCCTGGGTCATGCGGTACGGGCTCGATACGGTGGTGCGGCGGCCCTGGTGGACGATGCCGCACGCGCACAGACGCCTGAGCGATTGTGGGCGCGACTTCAAGAGCGAACTGGCGCCCGGCCCGTTCCAGCGACCATCCGTCTAAGCGTCGCGGTCTCTGGCTATGTCGAAGCTAGGTGGAGGGATTCTGTTGCCAGGCTCCCTCCGGGCCCCGCCTGCGGGGGCTAAGTCCCGCAGGGCTTTAGAGGCGAAGTCTACCGAACCGCATTACGCGGCGAGGCGGACCTCTTCAGCGAAGTTATCGTTCGCAGTTACAAACAGGCCGATTGCGGAGGCCCAAACCGAGAGAAAGCCACGCCTTTACACGTCCGTCGATGCTGATCGGCCCCATGCTCCCCTGGCGATACCCAAGGTGAAGGTGATGGTGGAGCCGCCGGGAATCGCACCCGGGTCCAGTCCGCTTATTGCTCGCGCATTTATCCCCATAGTCCCACCGTCGCAGGACGACGCCAATATGGTCCCGGGCGAACGGTTCGGCAAGCTGGGCTTCAACGCGCTTGCCGAAGGGCCATCTCTCTGGGCGAGTCCACGCGCCGCAACCGCACCCAGGAGACCCGATGATGCCTCAAGACGCCGCCGATCCCGTCGTGATCGTCTCCTATGCCCGCACCCCGATGGGCGGCTTCCAGGGCGCGCTGTCTTCGGTCAAGGCGACTGAGCTCGGCTCGGCGGCGGTACGCGCGGCGCTGGAGCGGGCCGGCGTCTCGGGCGACCAAGTGCAGCAGATCGTCATGGGCTGCGTCCTGCCGGCAGGCCTGGGCCAGGCGCCGGCGCGCCAGGCGGCCATCGGCGCCGGCCTGCCGCTGGCGGTCGAGGCCACCACGGTCAACAAGATGTGCGGCTCGGGCATGCAGGCGGCGATCATGGCCCATGACGCGCTCAAGGCCGGCTCCGCCGACGTGATCGTGGCCGGCGGAATGGAGAGCATGTCCAACGCCCCCTACCTGATGACCAAGCATCGGGGTGGCGCGCGCATCGGCCACGACGTCATCTCCGACAGCATGTACCTGGACGGGTTGGAGGACGCCTACGACCCCGGCAAGCTGATGGGAGCCTTCGCCGAGGACAGCGCCCGCGACTACCAGTTCACCCGCAAGGCCATGGACGACTATGCGGTGGCCAGCCTGACCAAGGCCAAGGCGGCGTCCGACAGCGGCGCCTTCGACCACGAGATCACGCCGGTGGAGGTTAAGACCCGCAAGGGGTCGGAGACCGTCAGCCGCGACGAGCAGCCCGGCAAGGCCGACCCCGCCAAGATCCCCACCCTCAAGCCCGCCTTCGCGAAGGACGGGGCCATCACCGCCGCCAACTCCTCCTCCATCAGCGACGGGGCCGCGGCCCTGGTGATGACGCGCGAGAGCGTGGCCAAGGCGCTGGGCCTGCCCATCGTGGCCCGCGTGGTGGCCCACGCCGCCCATGCCCACGAGCCGTCCAAGTTCACCACCGCACCGGTGCCGGCCATCCGCAAGGTGCTGGACAAGGCGGGTTGGACGGTCGCCGAGGTGGACCTGTTCGAGGTCAACGAGGCCTTCGCCGTGGTGGCCATGATCGCCGCCAAGGACCTCAACATCCCGCCTGAGAAGCTGAACGTCCACGGCGGGGCCTGCGCGCTTGGTCACCCCATAGGGGCGTCCGGAGCGCGGGTGATCGCGACGCTGATCTCCGCGCTCGAGCAGACGGGCGGGAAGCGTGGTGTGGCGGCGCTCTGCATCGGCGGCGGCGAAGCGACTGCGATGGCGGTGGAGCGGGTGTAGCGTTTGCTGGGGGCTGCAGCGTCTTCTTCTCCCTGCCAAGCGGGGGAGGGGGACCGCGCGCAGCGGGGTGGAGGGGGCGTCACCACCTCTTCCCTATCAGGTTTGATCCAGCAGCGGCGACGCCCCCTCCGTCACGGCGCAAGCGCCGCGCCACTCCCCCGCTACGCAGGGGAGGAAAAGGCTTGGCGTTACAGCCCCAGCCGCTTGGCCCGTCCGGCGATCCCCAGCGCCAGGCGCTCGCTGATCAGGTGGTCCGGGCTGCCTGAGGACTTGCAGGCGCGGTCAGCGTCGGACACCTCGCCCTGCAGGCGGTCCAGCGCCTCCAGCGACCAGCTGCGGAGCTGGCGGGTGAACTCGCGCTCCTGCTTCCAGAACACGCCTGCGCTCTTGGCCGCCTCCGCCGGGCTCGCGCCGGAGCTGACCAGGATCAGGGCGCGGCGCAGGCGGTTCAGGTGGGCGCTGATCGCCCGCACCGCCGCAGGCCCGTCCTCGCCCTCCGCCCAGGCGCGCCGGAGCGCGGAGTGCGCT
>NZ_CAHJWH010000147.1 GCF_903642205.1 Caulobacter sp. S45
GGGCGAAGGGGGTCGTTGGAGGGGTGTGACGCCAGGGGTGATCGGTGCGGGACGTGACGGGGGAGCGTTGGGTCGGGTCGGTCGGCATGGCTAGTGGTCGGGCGGCGGCTGGGCGGTCCTTCTCCAGAGGGCGGAGTCATCATGACCGAGGGGTGGATGCGGTCGGACTCAGTGCGGGCGTTTCGGGGGGAGTTTGGCATCGAGTAGGCGGCGGAACGGTGTGAGGGAGCGGATATGGGTCTCCTGGCTGCCACTGACGGCTTTGCATTCAATCCGGACCTTCAGCCGGTTCGAACGGTCTCCCGAGAGCGGACATGGAAAGCAGCCTTAAACTATGGCTGAGCCGACCTGTCAGACAGGTCCCGCGACACTTAAGTACGAGCCAGCGATTTGCTGTTCGAGTCGATGACAACTGATGCACTGTAAGCGATCAGCTAGGAGTAAGAGCTGATGGGCGTGCCACTATGGGTTACTGAGACGGCTGCTATGGGTGGCCTTGCGCTGGGAATTTACGGTGCCTTCCTGTCAACATCGAACTGGTTGGGGACCAGACGTCGAGACGAACAGGCTCGTGACAATGCTACCGTCAAGCTACAGGTCTCGTGCGGTTCCGACTGGAAAACCGTTGAATTGGAGATAATTCACTATATTACTGTGACTGTGAGGAACATCGGTCTGATTAGTACTGTCATAGACGTCATTGCATTGGAAACAACAACCCCAAAAAAAGTCACTGCTTCGCATAACGTCAAGAACAGGCAAATCGATCCCGGGTTCTCGTTCACTGAGGCTTTCGAGCGCGAAAATTTCTATCGTCTCATTGCCGGTGATACTAATGGTCATATCGTGGCTAGGGCTACTACGACAACCGGCCTGTCGTTCTATAACGAGGAAGGCGCTAGCATGAAAGTCGATCGATAGATGGATATCAAGGACGCAATCACTATCGGCACCGGAGTGTGGGGAGCCATACTCGGTACTATGGCCTCCTTATTGTCAATTTATAATTGGTGGCACGCAAGGCTCCAGGAGCGCCGGCTACTCACCGTTATCATACGCGCTGAGGCTAGGCTCCGAGGTACGATATTTTTACCCTGTATCGTAGTATCTACGGTCAACACCGGCACGCGAGTATCATACATTTCCAACCTTGATTTAGCTTTCAACAACACTCTGATCAAAAAACTTCCAGCTCATATAAACAACATCCCATCTACTGCTTTGGAAGCAGGAGCTAGCACGGAACATATATTTGATTGGGAGTCTCTCGCAAACCCTATTGGTATCAACAGCTATAGGCTTCTAGAAAACACGGGGACCATGCAGGCATTTGTGACTTTTGAACACCGGCGAACGTTTTGCGTCTCCGATTGCCAATGCTCGGATGAAAAACACTATAAGCAATGCGAACATCGAGAATATGAAGTTACAAGAGCAATTTAGGGAAATGAATTCCTAGATCTAGATCTAGACGTTTAGCCTGTCTCACGACCTCCGCTGCCACAATAAGATTGATGGGGAAATTGACTTGATGCATCCGGGATATAGACGGTGCCCGACTCCGATACATGTTCGCTTCTCGCGGCTTAAAGTACCGAAGCGGACGATCCGCTTCCAGCCAGAATTTGGTCGCAGGTGATGGTCGTAGCCCAAGGAGAGCGGCAGCTCCGAATTTTATCAGGGCTCGTCCGGGGCATACCGGCGGACAAATTTGTTGGTCGGTCCTAAACGCTTATGCCACTTGCTCGGGCGCTCTACTCTTACTCCATGTTCTCCGCTTTGCTGGGGAAAAGAGGCTTTCAGGTTAGTGGTCTGCCTGAGAAGAAGTAATATACCGATTATAGTCATGCCTACGATCGCCACCACGTAAGTCTTCGCGCCGTCAGGCATTCGATCCGGTGCAGGAACCCACTTGGGCAGACTGAACCGACCATAAGCTTGCCCTGTGTATAGCAAAACAACAATCCAAAATCCGATGAAGCAAATTCCAAGGGTTTGATTAAGCCGACTTACCGAATAGGCGACATCGCCATTGTCAAGCCAGACCGTCTTGTGCAACCGGCCCTCTACCTTGTCTTCCAACATATCAATATGGCGCTCCCAGTTAGTTTGCCAGAACTTTGAGCCCTTGGCTGAAAGCGCATTGGCCATAGCCGTCAGACAACCGAGTGCAGCGAGAGCAACGGTAATCGGGTGCCAGGGGCCAGCTGCGCCGTCCTTCCAAAACAGACCGAATGCCGCAAAAATTGCGATCTGAAAGCCCCAAAAGTAAGTTCCTCTCTTCCAGTAATGCTCGATCTCAAACGCTCGAAGCTCATAAGCTCGATCAAGAGCTTTCCTTGTTAAAGATAGCGCGGGCCGTTCCGGCTTCTCGGTAATTTCAACATCGACGACCGACCTCTCCGCAGGCTCATCTGACAGGCCAACAGTTTTGAAATACCATTCACGTAGCTCACTCACGGCCGATCACTCCCCTCTGCCAATCGTTTGCTCATAAGACTAGCTGATGTACGTCCATTCATAAAGGGATCAGGACAACGACGTATCGCTTCTCGATACGACAGCTCTCCACGCCGAGGCTGCTGTCGACTTGGCCACGGTGGCCTAATGTCGGCTTCTTGCGGATTTCGTCTGGAAACGGGCTGTCCGGTATCGGCCAATTTCGCTGGGCTTCGACCAACCAAGAAGGGCTAGAACGATGGCGTTATTTTGCGGTAGCTGATTGATGTAGGATGACTTCCTCGCAGCCCTTCCGGTTGTTGAGCTGACAGGCTTCGCGGGCGCTCTCGATCATCGCGCGCACGTCCGGGGTGGTTGGGAATGCGGCCAGCAGGGATGGGGTGCAAGGGCTGCCGGTGGCGGCGGCGTCCATGCGGGTGGAGAGCTCAATCGAGGCGTGGCCCATGAAGTATTCGGAGTAGTGCTGGGCGAGCTTTGTCAGGATCGTGCAATAGTCGGCATATCTTGAGCGGTGCACCATCATGTCGCGCCGCAGCTTTTCGCTGGCGGCCTGCTCCGGCAGTTGGCGTGTGTGGGGCAGATCGGTGCCGGGACCAACGTCGCGGCGTTCGATGATCATGAAGGCTCTGGTGATGTCGCGGAGGACCGCGCAGTCCTCGGTCCCGCAACCGCCTCGCGTGCGGTTGGCCTCGTTCACCTCCTCCGAGGTGCTTGGGCCGTTTAGGATGTCGTCGTAGGCGTGCAGGGCGGCATGGGCTGACCCGGACGCCGCGGCGACTGCCAACATCAGGATGATGACGATCCTAGTGGACATGACGGGTGCCGATGGCCCTGTGGAACTTGAATATCCCTTCCCGGACGTAAGTGCTCAGCCGTGACACCTTGACGGTTATCAGCCGACTTGCTGCGGTAGAGAGATAGACTACCGCCTACCGCCGAGTTCGACCCGAAGTTGACACCAAGAAGTTTAGCCTGCTGCACCGTCCATGACAGAGGAACATGATACGATGTCAAGCAGAGAAGGGCAAACCTGGGTTTGGCATGACACATGCTGGAGCAGCTAACGCAGCATGCGGGAGAATCACATGGCGGATGGTCTTAGGATCACGGGAAACGATCGTCGGTTCTTCCTCGTGACACTTGGGCTGATCTTCCTGGCTCACGCGACTGCATACCTTACTCACGAGTATTCGCACGCCACCACGGCCTGGCTGCTCGGATGGATGGGGAGCCCGGTCGGGATCGATTACGGCCGGGCGACCGTCGCAAACGTCCTCTTGCAGCAAGACGTCGGCGACGGGGTGGACTACGCGCCTATCTTCGCAAGTGGGCATGGTCTGAACGCGTCGTTGATCGCCTTTGATGGACCAGGAGTCGGCAACGGCGTGCTCTACGGCATGTGCTTCTTGGCGCTCGGCCGTACGTCCGTCCGAGCACGACTGAAAGTGGCGA
The DNA here is from genome assembly GCF_903642205.1 of Caulobacter sp. S45. GTDB lineage: Bacteria > Pseudomonadota > Alphaproteobacteria > Caulobacterales > Caulobacteraceae > CAHJWH01. Next base: position 3,913 of record NZ_CAHJWH010000147.1, read on the forward strand.
TGTTCCTGTTCTGGCTGGCGTTGATGAACGCTGGAAACGTCTGGAGCTACGCGCCCATGCGAACGGTCACCACGCACGCGGACATGGCGCTGGTGGCGCGCGGTCTCGGGATCTCGACATGGCTTCTACTTCCGATCGTCACAGTACCGTCGCTGCTGATCCTGTGGAGCTTCTTCTTCCGGTTGCTGCCGCTCGTACGCCGTACGATCTTTGCGCGGGGTCCGGCGGCCGACGTGTTCGTGACGTTGATGAGCTGCTACTTCTACTTCGTATTTTTCGGTAACGATGGTCTCGACTTCTCATATGGCGAGACGTGCGCGCTTCTCTCGATCGCCTCCGCGTTCATCGTCTTTCCTCTCATGACGATGTTTTGTCTCCAGGCGGCTCCGAGGAGCCAGTCGACGATCGCCACAGGCACGGCAGGTCCATTGGCGTGACACCTTGGTGAAGTCCGCTCAGCACCAAATGCGTATGTCAGGTCCGCGGCATCCGTGGCATCAGCTCGTCAACGCGGTAGTCCGAATGTCCTTCAATTATGCAGGTCAACGTGTCGTGCAGCCAGATACATGGCTCGATGCCGTTCGAGCTTGGTGGCCTCCACCAGCGATGCGACGATTGCCCAGCGGTCGGTGCTCCCTTCAACGCGCCTGATACTCGAACCTGCGGACCTCCAGCTGACCCACAGCCTGTGTGGCTGGCGGCGGGTACAGGCGACAGGACCCGGGATCGCATTGACGCCGATCCTGCTTAGGAGCGTGCCCAGGCGCCCACGCCCTCCGGAACGTCCTGCACGGAGTGCAGCAGTACCGGCCCTATCTTGTCCGGGCGGGGTTCGGGGCGGCTTCAGGAGCTGAAGGCGCGTTGGGTTTCGTGGGCGGCCCAGTCGAGCCAGGGGAGGACGGCTTCGATGTCGGCGGTGGTGACGGTGGCGCCGCCCCAGAGGCGGAGGCCGGGGGGGGCGTCGCGGTAGCTGGCGACGTCGAGGGCGGCGCGTTCGGCGTGGAGCAGCGTGGCGAGGTGTTTGGCGGCTTCGGGTTGGCGGGCGGGGGTCAGGGCGCGGAACCAGTCGGGGGTCAGGGTCAGGCAGATGGCGGTGCTGGAGCGGGTGGCGGGGTCGGGGGCGAGGAAGGAGGCCCAGTCGGAGCGGGCTTGCCAGGCGGCGACGGCGGCGAGGTTGGCGCGGGTGCGGGCGATCAGGGTGGGCAGGCCGCCGATGCGTTCGGCCCAGCGCAGGCCGTCCAGCGCGTCCTCGACGCAGAGCATCGACGGGGTGTTGATGGTGTCGCCCTGGAAGATGCCCTCGATCAGGCGGCGGCCCCCGTCGGCGCCCGGGGCGGTCAGGCGGAACAGCTTGGGCAGCGGCCGGGGGGGCGGGGTGCGCTCCAGACGCTCCACCGCGCGGGGGGACAGGGCCAACATGCCGTGCGCGGCCTCGCCGCCCAGCACCTTCTGCCAGGACCAGGTGACGACATCGAGCCGGTCCCAGGGCAGGTCCATGGCGAAGGCGGCGGAGGTGGCGTCGCAGATCGCCAGCCCGTCATGGACGGGGGGGATGGCGGCGGGGCCCGGCAGGCAGACGCCGGAGGTGGTGCCGTTCCAGGCGAACACCACGTCGCGCGACCAGTCGATGGCGTCGAGGTCGGGCAGCGCGCCGTATCGGGCCTCCAGCACGCGGGCGTCGTGCAGGGCGAGCTGGGCGACGACGTCGTTGGCCCAGGCGGCGGTGAAGGTGTCGAACGACAGCACGTCGACCGGGCGGCTGCCGAGCAGCGACCACATCGCCAGCTCCACCGCGCCGGTGTCGGAGCCGGGGACGATGCCGAGGCGCCAGTCGTCCGGCAGGCCGAGCAGCGCGCGGGAGCGGTCGATCACCTCGCGCAGCCTGGCGCGTCCCTCCGACGAGCGATGGCTGCGGCCGAGCAGCGCGCCGGACAGCGCGTCGAGGCTCCAGCCGGGGCGCTTGGCGCAGGGGCCGGAGGAGAAGCACGGGTTGGCGGGCCGGAGCGACGGCCGGTCGATCGACATGGATGCGGGCCTGGGGACAGGTGGCTGGTGCGAGAGGGGGGATTCGAACCCCCATGCCCTGCGGCGGTCGATTTTGAGTCGACTACGTCTACCGTTCCGTCACTCTCGCGCCCTTCGCTGATTACCAGCAGCCCCGGGCGCCGGCAAACCCTGGATACTCAAGGCTCCGCCTTGAGCGGGTCCAGGGCAGAGCCCTGGCCTTGCCGATGAATGCCGCACTCGACCTTGCCCGACCCGGACCAGCGTCCGGCCCGCGCATCCTCGCCGGCGCCGACCGAGCGGGTGCAGACCGAGCAGCCGATCGAGGCGTAGCCGCGCTCGACCAGCGGATGCGGCGGCAGGCGGCGCAGCGTCCGTTCGGCCCGCATGCGCGCGCCGTCCCAGTCGGCGATCGGGTTCAGCTTGATCCGGCCGCGGTCCAGCTCGACGAACGGCAGGGCGGCGCGGGTGGAGGCCTGGAACCGCTTGCGGCCGCTGATCCAGCCCTGGAACGGCGCCAGGGCCGTCTCCAGCGGCTGCACCTTGCGGAGCGCGCAGCAGGCGTCGGGGTCGAAGTGCCAGAGCTCGCCGGTCGGGTCGCGATCGGCCACCGCAGCGGGCGGAGGGGCGACGTCGCGCACGTCGAGGAGGCCGAGATGCTCCGCCAGCTCCTGGCGGTAGGCCAGGGTTTCGGGGAAGTGCTTGCCGGTCTCGAGGAACACCACCGGGGTCGACGGATCGATGGCGGCGATCACCGAGAGCAGGACGGCGGATTCGGCGCCGAACGAGGAGACGGCGGCGATGCGGCCGGGCAGCAGGTCGCGGAGCGCGTGCCCCAGGAGCTCGCGGCCGTCGGCGCCGGCGCGTTCCAGCGCTTGCAGGTGCCGGTAGGCGTAGGCGGCGTCGGTTGGCGCGTGGCCGTCCGCCGATGTTTCACGGTGTTCGAAGTGGATATCGGGGAGAAGGTCCATGGAACTGTGGAACTCGATGGTGCACTACCCAATATATACCGCTGCGGAGTGGTTGAAAGGGCGATCAGGATCAACAGAGCTGGATTGTGTTTATGGGGCGGCTCTGCCGCAACCACGCTCCGGGTGCACGCGATCGGGCGGTCGGGGATCCTAGCCGTGCAGGACGTTGGCGCAGAAGCGGCGCGCCAGGGCGGCGGAATCCAGCTCGTCGCCGGCGAGGCCGATCAGCTTCAGCTCGTCGATGTACTGCGCGATCTGCTCGCGGAGGTCGGAGCCGATCGGATGGACCGTGTGGCCCTCGGCGTGCAGCATGCGCTCGATCTGGGCCTGGTCCATGTCCGGCAGCTGGTCGGCGAGCACGCTGGCGGCGGCGTCGGGATGCCGGGCGACGCTTTCGGCCGCCTCGCGGAAGGCCAGCACCAGGGCCACCGCCGCCGCCGGATCGGCCCGCAGCACGTCGCCGCGCAGGCCCAGCACGCGGCTGACGCGGGTGCCGTAGCTGCCGGTCATGCTGCTGGCGAGCTCGGTCAGGCGCAGGGCTTCGCGCACCTGCCAGATGACCGGATCGTGTCCCGCCACCGCCTGCACCCGGTGCCCGGCGAGGGCGTCGGCGAATTGGTCAGGGGCGAGCGGCACCCAGGTCACGTCGTGGTTCGGATCCATGCCCTTGCGGCGCATCATGATCGAGAAGAACAGCCGGTCGGCGCCCGGATAGGCGTCGGTCGAGGTGTCGGCGATGCCGATCGCCCGGCGGTGCAGGTCCTCGATCCGCTTGATCGGCGACCGGGCGGCCACCAGCAGCCGGGCGCTGCCGCTCTGCAGGCCGCCGATCAGCCGCGCGTCGAGCCCGGCCATCAGCCGCGGCAGCCAGGAGAGCGCCGGGGCCACCACCGCCTCGGCGCCGTCCGGATGCAGCCGGTCGATCGCCTGCTGGCCGGAGGCGGGGCCGCCCTGCACCGTCACGTCGAGGTTGTAGCGGGCGAACACGCCCTGGCGCTGGGCCACGATCAGCACCGGATCGTGCGCCGGGTGCGGGCAGGCCAGGGTCAGCCGGCGGTA
>NZ_CAHJWH010000148.1 GCF_903642205.1 Caulobacter sp. S45
GCCTTCCTCGGCATAGAGGTTCAGCCGCTCGGCCGCGCCGGCCACATCGCCGTTGTTGCCGAACAGCCCCGCCAGCGCCGCCTGCTCCACGGCGAAGGCCGGCGCGCGGGAGGACAGCCGGTCGATCAGCGACTTGGCGCCCTGCGCGTCGCGCACCAGCGCGGTCAGGTCCGCGCCCATGCGTCGCTCGCCGGACGGCAGGTCGAGCACTGCGCCGTCGGTCCCCTCGTCGAACAGGAAAGCGGCCATGTCGGCGTCGTCCTTCAGGTAGCGCGAGGACTTGCCCTTGGCGGCTTTGTAGAGTGGCGGCTGGGCGATGTAGAGATAGCCCTGCTCGATCACCTTGGGCATCTGGCGATAGAAGAAGGTCAGCAGCAGGGTGCGGATGTGCGCCCCGTCCACGTCGGCGTCGGTCATGATGACGATCTTGTGGTAGCGGATCTTCTCGATGTCGAAGTCTTCGCGCCCGATCCCGGCGCCCAGCGCTGTGATCAGCGTGCCGATCTGGTCTGAACCGAGCATCTTGTCGAAACGGGCGCGCTCCACGTTCAGCACCTTGCCCCGCAGCGGCAGGATGGCCTGGTTCTCGCGGTTGCGCCCCTGCTTGGCGGAGCCGCCGGCGGAATCGCCTTCCACGATGAACAGCTCGGACTTGGCCGGGTCACGCTCCTGGCAGTCGGCCAACTTGCCCGGCAGCGAGGTGATGTCGAGCGCGGACTTCCGCCGCGTCAGCTCACGCGCCTTCTTGGCCGCCTCGCGGGCCGCGGCGGCGTCCACGATCTTGGCGACGATCAGCTTGGCCTCGTTGGGGTGCTCCTCGAACCAGTGGCCGAGCGCCTCGCTGACCAGCTGCTCCACCGCCGGACGAACCTCGGACGAGACCAGCTTGTCCTTCGTCTGGGAGGAGAACTTGGGGTCGGGCAGCTTGACCGACAACACGCAGGTCAGCCCCTCACGCGCGTCCTCGCCGGAGACGCTGACCTTCTCCCGCTTGGCCGCGCCGGAACTCTCCACGTAGCCGCCGACCACCCGGGTGAGCGCCGCGCGGAAGGCGGCCAGATGGGTGCCGCCATCCCGCTGGGGGATGTTGTTGGTGAAGCACAGCATCTGCTCGTGGTAGCTGTCGTTCCACCAAAGCGCGAGTTCGACCTCCACCCGGTCCTTGGCGCCGCGGACGGCGACCGGGTTCTTCAGGATCGTGGCCTTGGACTTGTCCAGGTGTCGCACGAACGCCTCCACCCCGCCCTCGTAGCTCATCACCTCCTCGTACGGCTCCGCCTCGCGCAGGTCCTTGAAGCGGATGACGACGCCGGAGTTCAGGAAGGCCAGTTCCCGCAGCCGGTGCTCCAGTGTCTTCCGGTCGAACTCGATGGCGGTGAAGGTGCCCTCACCCTCCCCTGGCCCGGTCTTCAGCGACGGCATGAAGGTGACGCTGGTGCCGGTCAGGAACTCACCGGCCTTCCTATCGGCCCCCGTGCGCCGCGGCGCGTCGCCGGTGACGACCAGCGGGGAGACGGCGTCGCCCCGCTCGAAGCGCATCTCGTATTCCTTGCCGTTGCGCCAGATCTTCAGCTGCAGGAAGTCTGACAGGGCGTTGACCACCGACACGCCCACGCCATGCAGTCCGCCGGACACCTTGTAGCTGTTCTGGTCGAACTTACCGCCGGCGTGAAGCTGGGTCATGATCACCTCGGCCGCGCTGACGCCCTCGCCGGAGTGGATGTCCACGGGGATGCCGCGCCCGTCGTCGATCACGGTGCAGGAGCCGTCCGGGTTCAGGATCACCTGGACGTGGGAGGCGTGGCCGGCCAGGGCCTCGTCGATAGCGTTGTCCACCACCTCGTAGACCATGTGGTGCAGGCCCGATCCGTCGTCGGTGTCGCCGATGTACATGCCCGGGCGCTTGCGCACCGCGTCCAGGCCCTTCAGCACACGGATGGATTCCGCGCCGTAGTCGCCGCCGCCGGCCGGTTCCGGAGCGTCGGTCAGGTCTTCGCTCATCGCGTCCTTCAGTCTGCCAGCGGCTTCAGCTGCGAGGCGTCCACCAGGACCTCCTGCGCCCAGCCGGGCCGGTGTTGGAACAGCGCCCGGTCGGTCCCCGTCAGGAACGCTTGCAACCCGAGCGCCGTGATCTCTTCAAACAGCGCCGCCCGCCTTTTCACGTCCAGGTGCGCGGCCACTTCGTCCAGCAACAATATAGGGTTTGGCGACGATTCTGCACGGGATAAACGCGCCGCCTGGGCCAGCACCAGGTTGAGGATCAGCGCCTTCTGCTCGCCGGTGGAGCACTCCGCCGCCGGACGATCCTTTTCCCTATGGCGGACCAGCAGGTCGGTGCGATGCGGACCGGTGAGAGAGCGGCCTGCGACGGCGTCGCGGGCCCGCGCACGGGCGAAGGCCTCGGCCAGCCGGGGCGCATCGGCCGCTGGGTCGGGGCGGCTCCAGTCACCGACGAGGTCCAGCAGCGCCAGCGGAAACGGGCGATCGACGCGGCGATCGATCTCGGCCTGCAAGACGTCCAGCGTCCGTGCGCGGGCGTCGGCCAGGCGCACGCCCTCCGCTCCCAACCGGACCTCCAGCGCCGAGAGCCACGCCGCGTCAGCCGGACCGTCGGTCAGCAGGCGCAGGCGCTCGCGCAGCGCGCGGTCGTAGGCATTGGCCACCGCGGCATGGGCGGGCTCGGCGGCGAAGGTCAACCGGTCTAGGAAGCGACGCCGCTCGGTCGCGCCGTCGAGGAACAGGCGATCCTGCGCGGGGGTGAGCCAGACCAGGCGTACGACACCGGCCAGGCGCCCGGGCGCCACGGTCTCGCCGTCCAGCCGCACGAGTCTCCGAGAGGCCGCCACGCTGTCCGTCCCGGTCCCCACCCGGGTCTCACCCTTGCCGTCCTCCAGTACTGTGGCCAAGCTCCAAGCGCGGCCGGAGGGCTCGCCGGGCGTTCGCCGGCCCAGTTCGGCCACGGAGGCGCCCCTCAGGCCCTTGCCCGGAGCCAGGTAAGACACCGCCTCCAGCAGGTTGGTCTTGCCCGCGCCGTTCAGGCCGGACAGGGCCACAGGGCGGCCGTCCAGCTCCAGGGCGGCGTCGTGATAGGATCGGAAGTCCCGCAGGGCCAGGCGGCGGAGGATGGTGCGGGCCATGGCGGGTGCAAGTGGTCCGCCGAACCCGCCTTGTCCAGCCGCCCGCCGTCAGCGCTCCTGGTCGGTGGGGCGCATCAGGATCTCGTTGATGCAGACGTGCTCGGGCTGGGAGACGGCGTAGAGGATGGCGTTGGCCACGTCCTCGCTCTTCAGCTGGCGGACGCTGGAGGCGAACTGCTCGATGGCCTTGCGCGCCTCCTCGTGGGCAACGTGGTCACGGAGCTCCGTCTCCACGATGCCGGGCTCCACCACGGTGACCCGCACCCGGTCCTTGACCAGCTCCTTGCGCAGCGCCTCCGAGAAGCCCACCACGCCGAACTTGGTGGCCGAATAGCCCGCGCTGTTGGCGTTGGCGACGCGCCCGGCGGTGGAGGCGATGTTGACGATGTGGCCGTCCTGCCGCGCGCGCATGCCCGGCAGCGCCGCCTGGCTGGCGGCGATTAGTCCCAGCACGTTCAACTCCAGCATGTGACGCCAGCGGCCGAGGTCGGCTTCCGCGGTGGGCTCCAGGTACATGACGCCGGCATTGTTCACCAGGATGTCGAGGCGGCCGTGGTGGGCCTCCGCCTCGTACACCATCTGCGCTGCCGCCTCCGGCGTCGACACGTCGGCGGTCAGGGCGAAGGCCTCGCCGCCGGCCGCGGCAATGCGGGAGACAAGGGCGTCCAGCTTCTCCCGCCGCCGGGCCGCCACCACGACCTTGGCGCCGCCGCGCGCCAGCGCCTCGGCGGTCGCTTCCCCGATGCCCGAAGAGGCTCCAGTCACCAGGGCGACCCTGCCATCAACGCCTGTGCTGCTCATTTCGGACTCCCCGGGTCGGTCGGCTCCCAAACCGCTGCGAGGTGGCTCCGTTCCCCACCTGTCGCTTCAAGGCCACAGCTTGTGTGCATTGCAGCAATTTAATTCGGCTCTAAGCTGCGACGGGCCTATATGACCGTCATCCCCGCTTCATAAGAGACACTTCTTCCAACATTGTGTATCTGGAAGCGAAATCCGACCCTACATCGGACCCTGATGGACCTCAAGCGGGCAAAAAGAGGGACTTGCTATGATCAGACTTTCGACTTTCACCGACCGCGTCTCCACCGCCGGTTCGCTCCTGCTGGCGGCGCTTCCGCTGCTGGCCATGGGCGCGCTCGCGCACTAGGCGACGCCTTCGCCCGACGGGAGCCTCCCCGCTCCCGCCGGGCACGCCGCCCGGCTTCCAGACGTTAGTCCCGCGCGGCCTCGACATAGTTGGCCGAGCGCATCTCCTGCAGGCGCGAAACGGTGCGCTCGAACTCGAACGAGCCGTCTCCGGCCGGATACAGGGCGTCAGGCTCAGCCTCGGCCAGCACCGCCAGCTTGCAGCGCGCCTCGTAGAGCGCATCGATCAGCGACACGAACCGCGCCGCTTCGTTGCGGAGTTCCGGCGTCAGCCTGGGAACGTCGTCCAGAAACACCGTGTGGAAACGCCGAGCGATCGCGAGGTAATCCTGGGCGCCAAGAGCCGACCCGCACAGGCTGACGAAGCTCGCCCGCAAATGACCGCCCGCGGTGTGGGGCAGGCGAAGCTTGCGGCCCAGCACCTCCAGGGTGTCGCCCGTCTCCTCGGCGCCGTCCAGCAGACGCGCCCACAACGCGTCGAACCCCGCGCGGGCGCTTGCGTCCAACGAAGAGAAGTAGACCTGGGCGCCTTTCAGCCGGTCCAGGCGGAAGTCCTTGGGTCCGCCGACGCAGACCACCGCCATATGCGCCTCCAGCATGGCGATGAAGGGCAGGAACAGCTGCCGGTTCAGCCCATCGGCATAGAGGGCGTACGGCGCTCGGTTCGAGGTCGCCACGATGACGACGCCTTGCGCCCACAGCGCCTCGAACAGGCGGCCCAGGATCATGGCGTCGGCGATGTCGGTGACGTGGAACTCGTCGAAGCAGAGCAGGCGGGCGCCCTCCGCCAGGTGATGCGCGACTGGCGGGATCGGGTCATCTCCCTTGGCCTGGCCGAAGCGGGCCTTGCGGGCGGCGGGATCGCCCTTGCGCCAGGCGTCGATCAGGCCGTGCACCTCGCCCATGAAGGCGTGGAAGTGCACCCGCCGCTTCTTCACCACAGGAGCGGTGTCGAAGAACAGGTCCATCACCATGGACTTGCCCCGCCCCACCGGCCCGTAGAGGTAGGCGCCCCTCGGCGGCTCGCGCTTCCTGTGAAGGAAGCGTGCGGAGAAACCGGGCTCCGACAAGGCGTTCAGCTCTCCCTCCAGGTGCGAGAGAGCGGAGATCGCTGCGGCCTGGGCGGCGTCGGGAGCGATTTCGCCGGAGGCCAGGCGTTGCTGGTACGCGGTCTGCACGGAGTCGGGCATGAGCGCTTCCGCATAGCGCACGCCTGCGTCATGTCCACCGCTGCACCGGCGCCAAGACCCGCACCGGCGAGCGCTATGCCCCCTTCCCCATCCGCCGCGTTCGGCTAGTCTCGGCGGCCCTCGACTTGGGCGGGACTCACCAACCCGCCGCCCCGGACCGGAATACGCGATGAAGCTGACCATGGAGCGATCCGCGCTGATCAAGGCGCTGGGCCACGTGCAGAGCGTGGTGGAGCGGCGCAACACCATCCCGATCCTGTCCAACGTGCTGCTGTCGGCCGACAAGGACGGCGCGACCTTCTCGGCCACAGATCTGGACATGGAGATCATCGACCAGACCTCCGCCCAGGTGGGAACCGGCGGCCAGATCACTGCCCCGGCCCACACCCTCTACGAGATCGTCCGCAAGCTGCCCGAGGGGGCTGACGTGGAGCTGAAGTTCGCCGGCGACGACCCACGCCTGTCGATCCAGGCCGGCCGCTCCCGCTTCAACCTGCCGGTGCTGCCGTCGGGCGACTTCCCGGTAATGTCCTCGGACGGGCTTTCTGAGCCGATCCAGGTCGATACGAACGACCTCATCCGGTTGATCGACAAGACGCGCTTCGCCATCTCCACCGAAGAGACACGCTACTACCTGAACGGCCTCTATCTCCACACGGTCAACGAGGGCGGCCAGACCAAGCTGCGCGCCGTGGCCACCGACGGCCACCGCCTGGCGCTCGCGGAGATGCCGGCGCCGGAGGGGGCGGCCGGGGCGCCGGGCGTGATCGTGCCGAGGAAGACCATCCAGGAAGCGCGGCGTCTGCTCGACGATGCCGGCGAGACGGTCCAGTTGCAGGTCTCACCCGCCAAGGTCCGCTTCGAGTTCGGCCGTGCGGCGTTGACCAGCAAGGTCATCGACGGTTCCTTCCCCGACTACATGCGGGTGATCCCGCGGGACAACCAGAAGGTCGCCCTTATCGACAACAAGCTGTTCGCCGATGCGGTAGACCGGGTGGCCACGATCTCGGCGGAGAAGTCGCGCTCGGTGAAGCTGGCGCTCGAGCCTGGAAAGGTGATCCTGACGGTCCGCAACATGGAGGCCGGCCAAGCGGTGGAGGAGGTCGAGATCGACTACGACGGCGAGCCCTTCGAGATCGGCTTCAACGCCCGCTACCTGCTCGACGTCGCCGGCCAGATCCAGGGCGAGACCGCCGAGTTCCGCTTCGCCGACCCCGCTTCGCCTACCCTGGTGCTCGACCCGGCGGATGCGGGTGTGCGCTACGTACTGATGCCGCTGCGGGTGTAGCGGCGCTCCCTTCATCCTCACACCTGTCATCCCGGAAAGCTGCACAGCAGCTTATCCGGGACCCAGGGCCACGGGCGATATGAGCGGCCCTGGGTCCCGGCTCTCCGCTGCGCTGCGGCCGGGATGACATGCTAATAGGTTCAGAACAGTTCCAGATAAAGATCGCGCCATTGCGGATTGGCGCTTTCGATCAACTTAAGCTTCCAGGCCCGGCGCCAACGCTTGATCCGCTTTTCGCGTAGTATGGCGTACTCGATGCTGTCCTGCGGCTCCCACCAGACCAGCCGCTTCACGTCGTGCTTGCTGGTGAAACCAGGCGTCAGGTTCTGCTGGTGCTCAGAGACACGTCGCACGAGATCATTGGTCACGCCCGTGTAGATCGTTCCGTTGGCCTGGCTGGCCAGAATGTAGACGTAGTACACCGGCCCTGGGTCCCGGCTCTCCGCTGCGCTCCGGCTCGGATGACAGATCGCATGGGTTTAAACAAGCTATTCACAACCTGTCATCCCGGAAAGCTGCACAGCAGCTTGTCCGGGACCCAGGGCAACGGCAGGTGCGTTAAGGACTCTGAGTATCTGCCGCTAATATGCAGCGGCTCCTCCTGCAGCAAGTGGACGTAGGTAGCCATCCACTACAATCTTAAGGGCGGTCAGAAGCAGCCAGAGGATTATGGGGCTGATATCTACCCCGCCAAGGTTTGGCAGGAAACGACGGATCGGGCGAAGCATGGGTTCTGTTAGTTGGTCCAAGGTTCGCACAATGCGGTACATCATTGGATTGCGCAGATTTATAACATCGAACGCGACTAGCCAACTCAACACCGCCGTAACTATGACCAGCAATATCGCTAGGCCAATAAGGCTATCGAACAGGAACAGCAGGGCGGCGACGATGGGCATCGGAGTCTCCAGACCCCGCGTCTGTGCACGGGTTTGCGGCTGCGCTCAAGCGGGCGCGCCACGCCTGTGCGGGCGCTTGACAGGACAGGGCTGAACCGACACATGTCCGCCCCTCGCGGACGGCCGCTACGCCCGCCCGCGGACCTGATCCTGGGGCCGTAGCTCAG
>NZ_CAHJWH010000149.1 GCF_903642205.1 Caulobacter sp. S45
TCGGGCAAGCCCCACCGGATCGTCGCAGACACAGGCGGTGATGCCTAGCGCACCCACCACCCCCCTCTCCTTCAGCCGCAGCAGCCCGTCCCAGAGCTTCGATCCGTCAGGGGCGGTGAGGGCGGCGGGGTGGGCCAGCACCGCGTCAACCCGCTCCAGCTTCATGCGGCGGAGGGAAGTCTGCAGACGGCGCAGGACGGCGCCCGCGCCGCCGTCCACCCGGGCGGTGTGGGCCATGACCCTGAAGGCGGGCTCGCAGGGAAGGACCTGGCCGACTACGCGCTCGACGTCCTGCGGATCGGAGGGGCAGTCGATCAGCCGCATGCCGGCGTCCGCGGCGAGGGCGACCGTGGCGAAAGCCTCCGCCTCGTTCATCCGCAGGCCGCCACCGATGGCGGCCGTTCCGAAGCGCGAGGCGCTGAGGCCGAGCCTGGACACCGCAGAACTCATCCGCCAAGCACTCCCACGCACGCCTCGCGTCGACGCCGCCAGGGTCGATGTCCGCGCGCTCTTAACACATGTTAGTGGTAGCGCCAGATGGCTTAAGGAAGCCACAAGACGCCGTTGCTCCGGGTGCAATCTCGGGAGGCGACGGTTATGAAGGTGGGCATGATCGCGCCAGAACCCGCCGCTTCGCGTCCAAAGTCCGCCTCCTTCCAGGTTGGCCGCGCTGACCTCGCCGAGCCGCGTCACGACTGGACGCGGGAGGAGGTCGCGGCCCTGTACGCGCTGCCCTTCCCGGAGCTGACCTACCTATCAGCCACGGTACACCGGCGCTGGTTCGATCCCGCCGAGGTGCAGCTCTCGCAGCTGCTGTCCATCAAGACGGGCGGCTGTGCGGAGAACTGCGGCTACTGCAGCCAGTCCGCCTCCTTCGACACGGGGCTCCGGGCCACCAAGCTGATGGAGCCGGGCATGGTCCTCGCCGAGGCCGCCCGCGCCAAGGCGGCCGGCGCGGGGCGCTTCTGCATGGGCGCCGCCTGGCGCGACCTGAAGGACCGTGACCTGCCCAGGCTCGAGGCCATGATCTCGGGCGTGAAGGCGCTGGGGCTCGAGACCTGCGCGACGCTCGGCATGCTGCGCCAGGACCAGGCGAGGCGTCTGCGGCAGGCCGGGCTCGACTATTACAACCATAACCTGGACACCTCGCCGGAATACTACGGCGAGGTGGTCACGACTCGTACCTACCAGCACCGGCTGGACACCCTGGAGCATGTGCGCAGCGTGGGCCTGAAGACCTGCTGCGGCGGGATCGTGGGTATGGGGGAGGGACGGGCGGACCGCGTAGGCCTGCTGCACGCGCTGGCCACCCTGCCCGAGCACCCCGACAGCCTTCCGATCAACGCCCTGGTGCCGATAGAGGGGACGCCGCTGTCAGGCTCCACTCCCGTCGATGGGATCGAGTTCGTGCGGACCGTTGCTGTGGCCCGGATCGTCTGCCCGCGCGCCATGGTCCGCATCGCCGCCGGGCGGGAGGGCATGAGCCGCGAGCTGCAGGCGTTGTGCTTGTCGGCCGGCGCCAACTCCATCTTCGTTGGCGGTCGCCTGCTGACCACGCCCCTGCCGGGCGAGGATGCCGACAGTGCGCTGATGCGCGATCTCGGCTTGCGAGCCATACCTGCGGACGCGGAGCCTGCCGCCAGCCGTGCGCCCGTTGCGCTTCCCGCGTCCCGACCAGTGCCGGCGTGAGCTTTCCGCACCTCGGCGACACGGCGGCCCTCGAGCGCGGCTGGGTCCTGGCGCCACGCTTCGGGCTGGACGGACTGATTGCGGCGGTTGTCACCCACGCCGATGACGGCGAGGTGCTTATGCTCGCCTGGATGAACGCCGAGGCGCTGCAGGCGACGCTCGACACAGGCGAGGCGCACTACTGGAGCCGTTCGCGCCGTGAGCTCTGGCGCAAGGGCGCCACGTCCGGCCAGGTTCAGCGCGTGTCCGAGGTGCGGGTGGACTGCGATCAGGACGCGGTCTGGCTGAAGGTGCGGCCGCAGGGCGACGGCGGCGCCTGCCACGTCGGCTTCCGCTCCTGCTTCTATCGCGTCGTGGAGGACGGCCGCCTTGTGGAGCGGGGATAGGGGCCTCGACAGCGCCGGAAGATGGGTTCGTTCCCTCATCAGAGGCGAAGGATGTGAGTAAGACCTTCGATGATGACGAGGGTGGCCGGCCAGTCTCCCTCGTCCTTGAGCCAGACGCCGCAGGCGAGCGCCTGGACAAGGCGCTGGCCTGCGTCTCCGACGTCTCGCGCTCACGGCTGCAGGCCCTGATCGCGGCGGGCGCGCTGAGCCGGGATGGGTTCGTGCTCACCGATGCGTCCGCCAAGGCGCAACCCGGCGAGTACATCCTGCTCTTCCCGGCGCCCGAGGCGGCGGAGCCTCAGCCGCAGGACCTGCCGTTGACGATCCTCTACGAGGACGCCGACCTCATCGTCATCGACAAGGCGGCCGGGATGGCCGCCCATCCCGCTCCGGGCACGCCTGACGGAACCCTCGTGCACGCCCTGCTGCACCACTGCGCCGGCACGCTTTCGGGCATAGGCGGCGTGCTGCGACCCGGCATCGTGCATCGGCTCGACAAGGAGACCTCCGGCGTCATGGTCGCCGCCAAGTCGGACCGGGCGCATCAGGGGCTGGCCGCCCTGTTCGCCGCCCATGATCTGGAGCGGGCCTACATCGCCCTGACCCGCGGCGCGCCCGCTCCGTCGAGCGCCACGGTGACCACCCGCCTGGGCCGATCACCTCATGACCGCAAGAAGATGGCGGTGCTGAAGGCCGGAGGGCGGGAGGCGATCACCCACTATCGGGTGCAGGCGGTCTACGGTCCGGCGGAGCGTCCTGCGGCGGCGCGGGTGATCTGCCGGCTGGAGACCGGCCGCACACACCAGATCCGTGTTCACCTGGCCCATAAGGGGGTGCCGTGCCTCCGCGATCCGGTCTATGGCCACGGTGCGCCGACTGCGGCCGTCCGTGAGGCGATCGTGGCCAGCGGCCTGGGGCGTCAGGCCCTGCACGCGGCGATCCTCGGCTTCGTCCATCCGGTTACGGGCGAGCGCCTGCGCTTCGAGACCTCTCCGCCTGCCGACATGCAGGGGCTGGAGGCGGCGCTCACGAAGCTGTGAGCGGCGTTGTAATGACTCAGGAAAGTCGGGCTTGACGGCGGGTTTTTGGGATCGGATGCACCGCAAGCCTTAAACGGGCCGCAACTATCGCATATATCTCGCAGTTGCACACAGACGAGACGCCGCCTCCTACGACCCTCAGAAAGGCCGTGCGACGCCCCGGATATGGCTTTCCATCTAGGGGATACAAGGCTCCATGGCTACCAATGCTCTGGCGATGATCTCGCCGGAAGGCGGACTCTCCCGCTATCTGACCGAAATCCGCAAGTTCCCGATGCTCACGAAGGACGAGGAGTTCATGCTCGCCAAGGCTTGGCGCGAGCACGAGGACTCCGCGGCCGCGCACCGGCTCGTCACCTCCCACCTGCGGCTCGTGGCCAAGATCGCCATGGGCTATCGCGGCTATGGCCTGCCGATCGGAGAGGTGATCTCCGAGGGCAATGTGGGTTTGATGCAGGCGGTAAAAAAGTTCGAGCCGGACAAGGGCTTCCGCCTGGCGACTTACGCCATGTGGTGGATCAGGGCCTCGATTCAGGAATATATTCTGCGCTCCTGGTCGCTGGTGAAGATCGGCACCACTGCGGCGCAGAAGAAGCTGTTCTTCAACCTGCGCAAGGCGAAGTCGGAGATCAGTGCGCTGGAGGAGGGCGACTTGCATCCTGACCAGGTGGCGTCGATCGCCACCAAGCTCGGCGTGACCAACGACGACGTGATCTCGATGAACCGGCGGCTGGCCGGGCCGGACAGCTCGCTGAACTCCCCGCTGCGTTCCGACAGTGAAAGCGAGTGGCAGGACTGGCTGGTGGACACCGTCAGCGAGAGCGCCGAGCACGTCGTGGCCGAGAACGAGGAGCGCGACCTGCGCATGGGCCTGCTCGAAGAGGCCATGCAGGAGCTCACCGACCGCGAGCGCCACATCCTGACCGAGCGGCGGCTGAAGGACAATCCAACGACGCTGGAGGAACTGGCGGGCCAGTACGGGGTAAGCCGCGAGCGCGTGCGCCAGATCGAGGTACGCGGGTTCGAGAAGCTGCAGAAGGCGATGAATGCGGCCGCACACGACCGCAACCTGATCAACGCCTGATCGGCGCGCGTCGGGGACGTGCAGGTGAGTTGGACAACCTGCGACCTCTGCGACGCCCACGAGGCGGTCGCACGTGTTCCCCAGCTCGCCTGGCGCGACTTCGGTGGCAGGGTCCGGTTCGCCGGCCCGATCGCGACGGTCAAGTGCTTCGAGGACAACAGCCGGATCAAGGAGATCGCCGCCACGCCGGGACAGGGGAGGGTGCTCGTGGTCGACGGCGGCGGCAGCCTGCGCTGTGCGCTGGTCGGCGACATGATAGGAGCGGACTTCCAGCGCAACGGCTGGGCCGGCCTGGTCGTCTGGGGCGCGGTGCGCGACACCGCCGAGCTTGGGAGGCTCGAGCTTGGCGTCAAGGCGATGGGTTCCATCCCGCGCCGCTCGGTGCGGCGCGGCGAGGGTGCGGCCGACGTGGAGCTGGCGTTCGGCGGCGTAGCCTGGTGTCCGGGCGATAGGCTGTTCGCCGACGAGGACGGGATCGTCCTGCTTGAGCCGGGGACGGTGATCCCGCAGGACTGAGGGCGCCTACTCCGTGTCCATGGCCGCGTCGTGCAGCTCGACGCCTGAAGCTTCGGACAGCACTTGGAAGCGTTCCAGATAGCGGGCCTGGGCAGGCGAGGCGGCTAGCGGCGTCAGCACCGGCGCATAACCTTCAGGCGGATCGCCGAACAGGCGGCGCGCTTCCTCCACCGAGAAGCCCGCCAGTTGCACCGCCTCGAAATAGGCGGACACCCGGTCGGCCTGCTTGATCAGCGCCCTCACCGCCGCAGGGGGAGCCGGCGGCAGGCCGAAGCGCAGGTGGATGGCGGTCTCCAGCCCGTGCTCAAAGCTCTTGTAGTCGAGGCCGAGCGCCGTCTTGAACGGCGAGATCATGTCGCCGATCACGTACTCCGGCGCATCGTGCAGCAGCGCCGCCAACCGCCACCCTGGCGCAATCGCCGGATCCAGGTGTGCGCAGATCTCCTCCACCACCAGGGAATGCTGGGCCACGGAGAAGGCGTGCTCGCCCACCGTCTGGCCATTCCAGCGCGCCACTCGGGCGAGGCCGTGGGCGATGTCCTCGATCTCGATATCGAACGGGGAGGGATGCAGGAGGTCGAGCCGGCGCCCCGACAGCATTCGCTGCCAGGCTCGCGGCGCGGTGTCGCGCATCCGCCCCCTCTGCAGGGCTTTGACCAACCGTCGTTCCTTCCTGGCGGCGTCCGCCCGCAGTGGGACAGTCGCCGCCGAAGATCAACCCGCCCAAGGTGGAGCCGGGAGGGCGAAATGAGCGGGACGAGCCGTCTGGCGCTTTCCCAAGCCGCCAGACGAACGGCTCAATCCTGCGCGTGCACGTTCATGTCGAGAAGGCGGCTCAGGCCGTGGTCGTCCATGTTGCCGCCGTGGTCATGCTCGCGGGCATGGAAGACCGCCACGACCAGCGGCCCTGCTGGCGGCCCCTTGGCCATGTAGCCGACCACCCGGAAGCCAGTCGGGCCCGGGGTGTCGGAGGCCAGCAGGTAGGTCATGTCCGCGCCGTTTGCGTTGACGCCGCCCACCCTGATCTCGGCCCCGCCGGGGTGAGCGCTGACCACCGAGTTCTCGTGTCCTTCAGGGCCCGTGGTCACCTTGGCGTCGTCGCCGTCGGCGTTGATGGAGACGCCGGGCATGTGGATGCTGGCCTTGCCGTCGGAGGCGTTCAGATGGAAGCCGGGGAGGTCTATGTGGGCGTGGTGTCCCCCCGCGTCGCCGCCGACATAGACGCCCTGGCCGTTCGCCGCGGCCGAACTGACGGCGGGCAGCTCAGCCTTCAGCGTCTGGTCCAAGCTCGCCAGGCGTACGTCGGGCGCAACGCCGCCCAGCGGCATGAAGCTGAGCTGCACCTGCTCTTCATGAGGACCTTCATAGGCGCAGGTGCGACCGTCGGCGCCCCAGGCCGTGCGGTTCAGACCGCCGACCTGATCAGGACAGACCAGGGTCTGGCCCACTCCCATAGGCCGGCGGGCGTAGCCAAGGCCGGCCTCATGGAGCGGCTTGGGGTGGCAGGCGTCCAAGGCGCAGACGGCGACGAGCAGGACCCCTGAGCGGGCGATACGCATGTGAGCCTCCCCTTCAACGAGGGCAGGCTCTCGCGGAGCGACGTTCCGGTCCAGTGAATTCGCGGTAAGCGAAAGAGGACGCGACGGCTGTCGCTCAGGTGATGTGCTTCACCGCCACGGGGTCGGAGGCCGGAAAGGTCTCCTCGACGCCCTCGTCGAGCAGCTCGTCACGCCGCCGGTGGGCGTGGTCGTGGCCATGCTCGTCCAACGCCTCGCTCTCCGGGGTCAGATCGGCGGCGGCCTGATCGTCGTCCTCATGCGGACGCGTCTTGGGATCGTCACTGGGCATGGGTTCAATCCTTGTAATCGAGGTCACGCAGGTCGTCATCGTCCAGCGTGTCGGACTCTAGTTCGGCGGCGCTGGAGCCCGCGCCCGCCACATTCGTCAGGTCGCCCGCATAGGTCAGTTCGACCTCGTGGGGGTCCTTCTTGTCGATGTTGTCGGCGAGGTCGGGATCGTCCGGCCCGAGATCGTTCTCGTCAGCCGGATCCTCCGCAGCGCCGCTTTCGCCAAAGCGGCCCTTCAGGTCATCGTCCTCTTCATCATCCTCGTCGCCGTCGGCGGAGGCGGCGACGATCTCGTCGTCGTCCATGTCCTCGCCGATCTCGCCCTCGTCGTCGTCCCCGTCGCCCACCTTGGTGGTGACATCATAGACGTCCGGGAGGTCCTCGAACTGCTCGGCGTCTTCCTTGCCTCCGTGACGCTGAGATTCCTCGTTGGTGTTGTCTTCGTCGAAGACCTCGGCCAGGTCCTGGTCGTCGTACTCGGGAACATCGACCATGGGCGCAGCCTCCTCCTGTCTCACGCGGCCACCGGCCGCGGTCGTCGCGGGAGTCAACTCGGCGACCCGCCATCCGTTCCTGGGGACGGCCGGGGCGCGACGCGGCGCGGGGGTCCGGGGATGAGCGTGGTCGTCCGCAGCGCCGAGACCCGGGACTGCACCCTGGTCGCCGACCTGATCGGCGAACTGGCCGTCTACGAGCGGCTGGAGCACGAGGCCAAGGCCAAGCCGGAAGACATCCGGGCCGCCCTGTTCGGCGAGGCGCCCCGCGCCTTCTGCGAGATCGCCGAGGTGGACGGGGAGCCGGTGGGGTTCGCCCTGTGGTTCTACAACTTCTCGACCTTCGTCGGCCGCTCCGGGCTCTATCTGGAGGACCTGTTCGTGCGGCCGCAGGCCCGCGGGCGCGGCGCGGGCAAGGCGTTGCTGCGCGCCCTCGCACGGCGGTGCCTGGCCGAGGATCTCGGGCGCATGGAGTGGGCGGTGCTGGATTGGAACGCGCCCGCCCTCGCCTTCTACGACGCGCTGGGCTCGCGCAGCCTGGACGACTGGCGCATCCGCCGGCTCACGGGCGAGGCGCTGGCGAAGCTGGCCGCCCGCTGAGCTTCCCATGCGATCGGACGATCTTGCGGGCTTCCAGACGCGGGCAAGCTCACGCCCCGGCATGAGGAGAAGAGCCGGGCATCACACCCTTCCGCATCCTTTGGAGCCTCCGCAGGAGGCGCCTCGAAGGATGCAACAGCTGTCCGACGG
>NZ_CAHJWH010000150.1 GCF_903642205.1 Caulobacter sp. S45
CCCTTCTTCACGTTGACGGGCTTGCCCGTGGCGGCCGCGGCCAGCAGCAGGTCGGTCTGGCGGCAGAGGAAGGCGGGGATTTGCAGTACGTCAACCGCCTGGGCCACCTCGGCGCACTGGGCCGCGTAGTGGACGTCGGTGAGGGTCGGAAGGCCCGTGACCTCCCCGATCTCGGCGAACACCGGCAGCGCCGCCTCAAGCCCCAGGCCGCGGGCGGCGTTGGCGGAGGTGCGGTTCGCCTTGTCGAAGGATGTCTTGTAGATCAGCCCGACATCCAGCCGGTCCGCGATCTCGCGAAGCGCGTGGGCCATCTCCAAGGCGTGGGCGCGGCTCTCCATCTGGCAGGGACCGGCGATGACGCTCAGCCGCTCGCCGTTGCCGATACGAACCTGGCGGCGGTCGGCGCGGCCGGCGACGACCATCGCGTTTGGCATGGAAAAAGCAGGCAAGGTGGCCTCCGCGACGGCTTCATTGCTCACGGGCTAACTGCGCCTTGGCTCCATCGCAGACAAGCCTGCCCATCGAGCCTAGTGCTGTCAAAAAACCTGTATGGAAAAATCCATCTTAACAATCCGACCATCGTCGGAAGCCTCAAATAGCTCCAACGTATCTGCCCCAGCATATCCTGGAGTGGCCATGTAGAAGGCCGCCAAGCCGGGATAGGTACGATTATTACAGATGTAGTGCGGATCACTGTAAGGATATGGCCCCGGAACAGCCTTGACATGCTCGATGGTCACTTGGCCGTGTGCAGGTGGTCTTACTACCCGTAGATCGGCTTGAGCCTCCTTGTTAGGCGAGCAGTCGAGAAGGACACCATCCCTGGTGAAGACTAGGCGAACACGTTTCCCACTGAAGGTGGCCTTTGGGATTTGGACGACTCGGATTGCGGGGTCGACGGTTGGTGCCGGCGCAGGTGGTGGAGCAGCGGCATTGTCTCCGGGCGCAGCCATAGATGGTGACCAAGCGAGCAAGGTCACCAACGTTACACACGCCAGCAGCTTTGTAGGCACTGCGACCGACACGTATTTCTCCTGGAAACTGAAGCTCACATATTCGTAAAGGCGCTAAACACGCTTTAGCAAGCTCAGTCCTTCGGGTAGGCCAACTCCAATGATTTCAGCTAGAAGCGTCGTCGACGCGATTGGCAAGACGCCCCTAATCCGCCTCACTCGGGCAAGCGAGGAGACCGGCTGCGAGATCTGGGGCAAGGCCGAGTTCATGAACCCCGGCCAATCGGTGAAGGACCGCGCCGCGCTTCAGATCGTCCGCCAGGCCGAGGCCGACGGACGCCTGCGCCCCGGCGGCCTGATCGTCGAGGGCACCGCGGGCAACACCGGGATCGGGCTGGCCATGGTCGGCTCGGCGCTGGGCTACCGAACGCTGATCGTCATACCCCGCACCCAGTCGGAGGAGAAGAAGGCCGCACTCCGGCTGCTGGGCGCGGAGCTGGTCGAGGTGGATCAGGTCCCCTACGCCAATCCGGGCAACTATGTGCGCGTCTCCGGCCGCCTGGCCGAGGAGCGCGCCGCCAGCGAGCCGAACGGCGCGATCTGGGCCAACCAGTTCGACAACCTCGCCAACCGCCAAGCCCACTACCTGACGACCGGCCCAGAAATTCTGGAGCAGACAGGGGGCGCGTTGGATGGCTTCATCTGCGCCATCGGTTCGGGAGGCACCCTGGCCGGGGTGGCCCGGGCGCTGCGGGAGCGGCGGGGCCGCGCCGTGTCCATCGGACTGGCCGACCCGAGGGGTTCGGCCATGTTCAGCTACTATTGCGGCGGCGAGCTGAAGTCGGAGGGCTCGTCGATCACCGAGGGGATCGGCCAGGGCCGCATGACGGCCAACCTTGAGGGACTGACCATCGACCACGCCTTCCAGATACCCGACGCGGAGGCCGTGGAGCATGTCTTCCATCTGGTCGAGCACGAGGGGCTGTGCCTGGGCGGCTCGTCGGGGATCAACATCGCCGGCGCCGTGAGGCTGGCCCGGGCGCTGAGACCCGGCAAGACCATCGTCACCATCCTTTGCGACTACGGTGCGCGCTATCAGAGCAAGCTGTTCAACCCGGCCTTTCTGGCCGCGCACCAGCTGCCGGTCCCGGCCTGGCTCCAGGGCGCGCAATGACCGACCCGCTGATCAGCGTGGAGGCGCTGCAGGCCGCGCTAGGCCGACCAGACCTGAAGCTGGTGGACGCCACCTGGTTCATGCCGGACGCGGGGCGCGACGCCCGCGCCGAGTATCTGGCCGCCCACCTGCCGGGCGCCGTCTTGTTCGACATCGACGCCATCGCCGACGCCACCAGCCCGCTGCCGCACATGATGCCCTCTCCGGAGCGCTTCGGGGAGGCGATGCACCAGCTCGGGATCAGCGAGCGAGACCACGTGGCGGTCTACGACCGTCGACCCACGCCCTCGGCGCCTCGCGTCTGGTGGAGCCTGCGCGCCATGGGCCACGACGCGGTCCAGGTGCTCGACGGTGGGCTGGAGGCCTGGACGGCGGCCGGCGGTCGCCTCGACCGGGGCGAGGTCTCGCCATCCGCCGCGACCTACACGGCCCGCCTGCGGCCGGACCTGGTGTGCGACTTCGACCGGACGCTGGCGTCGCTCCGCACCGGCGACGCCCAGGTGGTGGACGCCCGGCCGGCGGCCCGCTTCCGCGGCGAGGCGGCGGAGCCCCGCGCAGGCCTGCGAAGCGGCCACGCTCCGGGAGCCCTCAGCCTGCCGTCTTCCACGCTCTATGCCGCGGACGGCCGCCTGTTGGACGAGGACGGCCTGCGGGCCGCCTTCGGAGGCGCAGGCGTCGATATCGGTCGTCCCGTCATCGCGAGCTGCGGTTCCGGCATCACTGCCGGCGTGGTGGCGCTCGGCCTGGCGCGGCTCGGCCGGTCGGATGCGGCGGTCTATGATGGCTCGTGGGCGGAATGGGGCGGCCGGGACGATGCGCCCGTCGTCACCGGCCCATGACCAGCCCTGACAAGCCCGACGCTGGCAAGCCCGACGCTGGCAAGCCGAACGCTGACAAGCAGACCTGGGCCTCAGCCACCCGCCTGGTCCATGCCGGCGACAGCGAGGAGGCACGCGCCGGCTTTGCGGCCCGCGGCGTCAACCCGCCCGTCCAGCGCGCCTCCACCGTCGTGCTGCCCGACGCCGCGAGCCTCTACGGCAACGACCATCCGACCTACGGCCGGGCGGGCCTGGGCGTCCAGGCGAGCCTGGAGGCGGCGCTGTGCGAGCTGGAGGGCGCGGTCGCCGCCAAGCTGTTCTCCTCCGGCGCAGCGGCGATCACCGCGGCCCTGATGACCGTGCTGTCGGCGGGCGACGAGGTGCTGGTCAGCGCCGGCGCCTACGCCCCCACCCGGCGGTTCTGCGACGGCATGCTGGCCCGCTTCGGCGTCCGCACCCGCTACTTCGCGCCGAGCGCCGCGGCCGGCGAGGTGCTCGCCATGATCGGCGGCCAGACCCGCGCCGTCTTCCTGGAGAGCCCGGCCTCCCTGACCTTTGAGCTGCAGGACGTGCCCGCCATAGCCTCCGGTGCACGGGCGCGAGGGGTGCTCACCCTGATCGACAACACCTGGGGGGCGGGCCTGCTGTTCAGGCCGCTGGACCACGGGGTCGACCTCTCCGTCCAGGCCCTGACCAAGTACGTCTCGGGCGGGTCGGACGTGTTCATGGGCTCGGTGGCCGTGCGCGATCCGAGCCTGGGCGAGCGGCTGCTGCAGACGGTGTGGGACACCGGCTGGGCGGTGTCTCCCGACGACTGCTACACGGTGCTGCGGAGCCTTCGCACCCTGACGCTGCGGCTGGCGCGGCACGGCGCCTCGGCCCTGCGGGTGGCGCAGTGGCTGGCGTCTCAGCCAGAGGTGGCGCGGATGCTCTGCCCCGCCCTGCCCGGCTCGCCCGACCATGCGCTATGGAAACGTGACTTCAGCGGGACCAATGGGCTGTTCGGGCTGGTGCTCAAGGCCGGGCCGGCGCACGCCGCCGACGCCTTCCTCGACGCGCTTCAGGTGTTCAAGCTCGGCTTCTCCTGGGGCGGGTTCGAGAGCCTGGCGGTCAGCAGCGATCCCCAGGTGAGAAACCTGGGCCGGGGCTGGCGCGCGGACGGCGCCTTGATGCGGCTGCATGTGGGGCTGGAGGCGCCGGAAGACCTGATCGCCGACCTTCGCCGGGGGCTCGACGCCTTCGCCGCCGCGTGCGATCAGGCTTGACCATGCTCGCCCTCCTCGCCGCCGCAGCCCTGACCGCCACAGGTCCGGCCGCCGCGCCGCCGAGAGGGCCGCCGCCCGGCCCCGAGCTGTGGCGCGGCGCGCGGGCGGGGATGACGCAGGAGCAGGTCCACGCCCTCTTCCCCATGGCCCGCCAGGCGCCCGCCAACCTGATCACCCGGCCGCCGGTGGCCAACGCGGTGGTCGGCGGCTCGGCGATCTGGGCGGTGGACGAGGAGGTGTTCGGCCGGCCCGCCTACGCCACCTACTATTTCGGGCCGAGCGGCCTCCTGGAGGTGGTGGTCAACGTCAAGGGTCTTCGGCTGCGCCACACGCGGGACAATTTCGAGATCGCCCGCGGCATTCGCGCAGGTCTGCTCCAATACTATGGCCGGCCTACCGTGTGCGAGGATACGGCCAAGCGCGGGCTCGACCGCCTGGACTGCCGCTGGGTGACGCCTTCGGTGCAGGTGGGCCTGTCCTATGTGGACTACGGCGGCCTGAGTCCGAACCTGGACGTGGCTGTCCGGGCCCCGGCGGGCAGGCTGCACGAGACCGGTCCCGTGTTCGGCAGGCATGGCGCCACCTGATCTCCAAAGCGGGCAGGAGTCCGTCATGGCGGCGTCACAGGTCCGGACCTAGACTGCGAGTGTCCAGGGGCTGAGTCGTCGCACGGTGAAGCCGTAGACGTGCTGAACCTTTATAAAGCTCGGCCGTATCCTCCCGTGGAGGTTTGCCATGACCGCTCACAAGCCGCCTGCCTTCGGCCGGCCTCTCCTATGGAACGCCTGGCGCATGGTGCGTCGCCTGGTCCGACAGGTGGAGCGGCGGATGCGCTACAAGCGCCTCGGCTGGGTCTAGCCGCCCTTCAGGGTTCTCCCGGCCTGTCCAATCCGTGGCCATGGCCGAAGGGCTCGGCCTGCTCGGTCAGGACTCACTCGACGGTCATGGCCGCGAGCTCGAGGCCGTTGGGGTCGGTGAAGTGGAACCGGCGGCCGCCGGGAAAGGCGAAGATCGGCTTTGTGACGACGCCGCCGGCGTGCTCGACGGCCACCTGGACGGCTTTCAGGTCGTCGACCTGGATCACGGCGAGGGGAGCCTGCGTCGCCTCGCCCGCATCGGCCTGGAGCCCCAGGTCGACGTCCCCGGTCATCGTGCAGGCATAGGTCGGACCGAAACCGCTCAGCTCCCAACCGAAGGCCGCCGTGTAGAACGCCTTCGCCGCGCCGAGATCGCGGGCCGGCAGTTCGACGAAATTGATGCGGGCCATCTCAAGACCTCCTGGTCTGCTTGCGGGGACGTACGCCTGGCGCCGCCAAGTTACTCGTGCTCCTGACGATCCACGTCCTCAGCGGCTCGGATGTCGACAGCATGGCTTCAGGCACGACGACGTAGGACTTGCTTGGCGGCTGGTCGGGCTCGTACTGCAGCGGCTTGGCCCCCGCCATCGCCAGCAGCGCCGCACGATCGTCGCCGACGAGTTTCAGGGCCAGCCCCATGTCGGACAGCGAAGCGAACACCTTGCCCGCGGCATAGCCCATGATGCCGCCGAACATGGGGCGGAACGCCAGCTCCAGGTCGGGCGGCGCCGCTGTCTCGAGGATGATCTGCAAGGCCTTGGGATCGTGCGCCATGAAGTCTCCGTCATCGCCCGCAGCCTGGATTGCCGACGTCCTGTTTCACCGTCGGCGTATGGGCGGACCCTACATCGAGACGCCGTCTTCTCGAACAACCTTTCCTCATCGAACGCATCGGGCGGACGCCGGAACGGCGGTCTCGGTCAGGACGTACGACGTGGCGCCGATCGGACTATGCGAAGCGCCAGAGCATCGCGGCGAGGCCGAACGCGAAGACGCCGGCGGAGGCGCTCAGGACGGTCCAGGTCCGCAGGCCCTGGGCCACGTCCAGGCCCGTCAGGCGCGTGACGATCCAGAAGCCCGCATCATTGACGTGCGAGCCGAACATGCCGCCGGCGCCCAAGGCGACGCAGACCAGGGCGGCGCGGTCGGGGCCCAGGTGCGCCTGTGCCACCGCCGGTGCGACGATCCCGGCGGCGGCGATGATCGCCACGGCCGTGGGGCCCTGGGCCACGCGCAGGAGCAGGGCCAGGAGGAAGGCGAGCGCCAGGATCGGCAGGCCCGTGGAGACCAGCGCGTCGGACACCGCGCCCCCGACGCCCGAGGCGACCAGCACCTTAGCGAAGCCCCCTCCGGCGCCTGTGATCAGGATGACGATCGCAACGGCCGGCAGGGCCGATCCGACCACATCGCCCACGGCCTTCAAGGGCCAGCCGCGCCGCACCCCCAGCACCCACGAGCAGAGCAGCACGTCGAGCAGCAGCGCCACGAAGGGCGAGCCGAGCAGCGCGAGCGCTGGGCGCACCCAACCGCGCGCAGGCATCATCATGGTGGCGATCGAGCCCACAAGGATGAGCCCGATCGGCAGCAGGATGAGGCTCACGATGGTCGCCGCCGAAGGCGGTTCGCCAAGCGCAGGCTTCGCAGTGTCCCCGCCGGGCTCGTCGTGCTCAGGGCTTGGCGCCTGGGCCGGCTGCATGCCGCGGGTCAGCACCATGGCCAGGCCCGCGCTGAACGCCGCGGTCACAAGCACGACCGGGGCGGCCCACAGGATCAGGCGGCCGAGGTCCACGTGAAGCAGGCTCGCGGCCGCGACGGCGCCCGGATGGGGCGGCAGCAGCGCGTGCACGACCAGAAGTACGATGCAGAGCGGCAGGGCCAGACCCGGCAGCGGCCGGCCGGTCCTGCGGGCCGTTCCCGCCGCCAGCGGCATCAGCATGACCACGCCTACCTCGAAGAAGACGGGGATGCCCACGAGGAGGCCCGCCACCGCGAGCCCCACGGCCGCCCGTGACGCGCCAAACCTTCGCACCAGCTCGCTGGCCAGCTGGTCGGCGCCGCCCGACACCTCCACCAGACGCCCGATCATGGCGCCCAGGGCGATGATCAGCGCCACATGGCCGAGCGTGGAGCCCACTCCGGTCTCGATCAGCGCCGGCAGCTTGTCTGGGGCGATCCCGGCCGCCGCGCCGACACCCAGGCTGACCATCAGCAGAGCGAGGAACGGCTGCAGCTTGAAGCGGAGGATCAGGACGAGCAGCGACGCGACGCCGACCGCGCCGATGAGAAGCGAGATCTGGGCCGGGGAAACGCTCATGCCCTCCTCGCTAGCAGGTCCACGCGATGCCCAGCACAGGGTTCACCGCTCCGCTGCTCTATCTCTGCAAGCCGCCCGAACCAAACGGATCACGCCGCTGTTGTGCGAAAGCGAAGAGGACGCTCAGATGATCCGCTCCTTCCTGATCGGACTCGCGGCCGGGCCCAGATCGATGACGCCACTGGCGGTTGTCAGCCGAGCCGCCCGGCGCGGCGCCCTTCCGGCAGACAACGGAGCGGCGGCTTGGCTCGCCCACCCGGCCGTCGCCATCGGATCAAAGCTGATGGCCGCGGGCGAACTGTGGGGCGACAAGCTGCAG
>NZ_CAHJWH010000151.1 GCF_903642205.1 Caulobacter sp. S45
GGGCGCCCAGGATCAGGTTCGGCCACAGCTCGCTCTCGGCGAACACCGCCAGGTCCGGCCGCCAGTGCTGCAGGAAGCAGGCGGTGGCGCGGGGGCCGTCGACAGGGGCGAACTGATGAAAGGCTCCGGGCGGCAGGCGGCGGCCGAGCAGCTCCGCCGAGGTGCGCGTGCCCGAGGTCACCAGCAGGTTCAGCGCCGGGTCGGCGGCGGCGAGCGCCTGCACCAGAGGCAGCAGGGACAGCCCCTCCCCCACGCTCGCCCCATGCAGCCAGACCAGCCGCCCCGGCGGTCGCGGCGCCGACGCTATGCCCAGCCGCTCGGGCAGGCGGGCGGGGTCCTCCTTGCCGCGGCGCATCCGGGCGCGGAGCAGGGCGGGCGCCAGGGGCTCCAGCAGGGTTGTGGCCGCGCGGTAGGCGGCGAGGGCGAGGCTCACCCCAGCAGCGCGGCGGCGCGGGAATTGGCGGCGGTGAGGCGCGCCTGCCAGTCGAGCCGCAGGGCCTCGCACGCCGCCTCGTCCGCATCGCGCGGCGCGTGGAGCGGCCCGTCGAACACCACCGCGCCGCGGCCGAACGGCAGCGGGAACAGGGTGCGGTCCCAGCTGTCCAGCTGGAAGCCCGGCCGGCAGTGCAGGCCGAACAGGAAGACCGGCGCGCCGGACACCCGGGCCAGCGTCACCGCCCCCGCGGCCATCTGCTCCGCCGGGCCGCGGGGGCCATCCGGCGTGATGGCCACCACGCCGCCGGAGCGCAGGAACCGCACGCTGTCCATCATCGCGCCGGCGCCGCCCTTGGCGTTGGCGGCGTCGCCTTTGCGCGAGGAGGAGCCGCGGATGGCGGGAAAGCTCAGCCGCTCCATGGTGCGCACGATGAACTCGCCGTCCGGCGAGAGCGACATGATCACCTTGCGGGGCTTGTGGGCCAGCACCTCGCGGCAGGCGGGGCCGAGCGGGATGCGGCCGTGCCAGAAGCAGCCGATGATGCCCTTCGGGGACGCCACGGCGGCGTCGGCCGGGCCGCGGTTCTCGAAGCGCCAGCGCGTGGTCTTCAGGGCGAGGTCGAGATAGCCGGAGAGCAGCAGGGCGAGGACGCCCTGGACCCGCGGCGAGCGGATGAATGCCTTGAGACTCACGATGTAGACCTTCTCTCCCCCTGCGCAGCGGGGGGAGGGGACCAGGCGAAGCCTGGTGAGGGGGGCGTCGCCGCCGCCGACTTGTCCCAGCTTGGATCCGCAGCGGCGGCGACGCCCCCTCCACCCTGCTGCGCAGGGTCCCCCTCTCCCGCTGCGCAGGGGAGGATAAACGGCGGACACGTCACGACGCGACCTTCACCAGGTCCAGGTTCTGCGCGCGCGCCAGCCGTGCATACAGCCCGCCCTGCGCGCTCAGCCCCGCATGGTCGCCCACCTCCACCACCCTGCCCGCCTCAATCACATAGATGCGGTCGGCGGCGCGGACGGTGGAGAGGCGGTGGGCGATCAGGATGGTGGCGCGGCCAGCCATGAGCCGCTGCAACGCGGCCTGGACCTTGGCCTCGCTCTCGGTGTCCAGCGCGCTGGTGGCCTCGTCCAGCAGCAGGATCGGCGCATCCTTGAGGAAGGCGCGGGCGATGGCGATGCGCTGGCGCTGGCCCCCGGACAGGCGCGCGCCCGCCTCGCCCACCACGGTGTCGTAACCCTGGGGCAGGGCGATGATGAACTCGTGCGCGGCGGCCGCACGGGCTGCAGCCTCCACCTCGGTGTCCGAGGCTTCGGGGCGGGCGTGGACGATGTTGGCGCGCAGGGTGTCGTCGAACAGGAAGGGCTCCTGGGTGACGAGCGCGATGTGGTCGCGCAGCGACGCGATGGACACCTCGCGCACGTCGGTTCCGTCGATCGCCACCCGCCCGCCCGTTACGTCGTAGAAGCGGGGGATAAGGTTCAGGATGGTGCTCTTGCCGCCGCCCGACGGGCCGACCAGGGCCACGGTCTCGCCCCGCCGCACCTCCAGGTTCACGGCTGTGAGCGCAGGCGGGTCGGCGTCATACGCGAAGGAGACGTCCTCAAAGCGGATGGCGGCGTCGGTGAGCTGGAGCTGACGGCTGGCCGCGGTGTCCACCACCTCCGGCTCCACGTCCATGGCCGCCATCAGCCGCCCCGCCGCCGTCAGGCCCTCGGTGATCACGGTCTGCAGGTTGGCCACCTGGCGCATGTTCTGGGAGACCACCAGCATGGCGGCGATGAAGGTGATGAACTTGGCGATGTAGGCGTGGCCCACCGCCGCCGGCACGTGCTGGGCGCGGAAGCCCGCATAGGCGATCACCAGGGCGACCACCACCATGGTGACGGTCTCGGTGACCGGCGCTGCGGCGGCGCGAGCGTTGGCGCCCTTGATGATGTGGCCCTGGCGGCGCGCGATCACGCCGGCGATGCGGCCCTCCTCATAGACCTCGCGGTTGTCGAGCTTGATCAGCTTGACGCCGTCCAGGCTCTCCATGACGGCGGTGGACAGGGCCGAGGTCTCCGCCATCGCCCCCTCCGCCGCCTTGCGGGTCGAGCTGCGGAACCGCGCCAGCACCCAGGAGAGCACGGGCGCAGAGGCCAGCACGATCAGGGTCAGCACCCAGTCCTGCACCACCATGACGCCCAGGTTGGCGATCACCGTCACCCCGGCCTGCGTGTAATTGACGATGCCCGTGGTGGCGCCCTCGCGGATCAGCCCGGCGTCGTAGAGCACCGAGGAGACGTAGGAGCCGGAATGGGCCTTCCTGAGCCGGGCCAGGTCGGCGCGGATCAGCTTGCCGAACAGCTCCAGCTGGATGGCGCCCACCATGCGGTGGCCGATGCGGTTGGTGATCCAGGCCTGCTGGGTCTGGGCGACGCCGCGCACCAGCGCCAGGGCCAGGATGATCAGCGGCAGGCGGATCAGGCTTGCCGCCCGCTTCTCCTCGAAGATGTGGCGCACCACCGGATTCAGGATGCCGGTGAGCACCGCCGTCAGCACGCCCCCGAACACCGCCAGCGCCATGGCCAGCGCCAGGCCCTTCCAACGCGGCGCCAGATAGGTCCGGAACATGCGCAGCGCCAGGGCGCGTTCCGAAGAGGCGCCCGGCGCCTCCTTCGTGGGCGCGGTCATGGGCGTGGGGTGGGTCTGCGGGCGAGGCGTGTCAAGCTTGCGGGCGGCGCAGGCTTGAGGATGCGCCAAATCCGCCGCGGCGCCGACGGGCTTCCCAGGCGCGTCCGCGGCCCCTAGCTAGGCGCGTGATGCATGCGCCTGGATACGACCTCTCCAGCTTCGCCGGTCGTGCGCGCGCTTATCGCGACCTGCTGTGGAACGATCACGCCTATCTGAGGCTCGGCTTCCAGAACGCCCACTGGGTGGGGTCGGAGCTCGTGCGCACGAACCAGCCCTGGCCGTTCCAGCTGCGCTGGTGGCGCGACCAGGGCTTATCGACCGTCGTCAACCTGCGGGGCGGCGGCTACGAGACCGGCTTCTACGTCCTGGAGCGCGAGGCCTGCGGAAGGCTTGGGCTGGAGCTGGTGAACTTCGCCGTGGCGTCCCGGGACGCGCCGTCGCGGGCGCAGGTGAACGCGGCGGCGGAGATGTTCCGCACGATCCGCTACCCCGCCCTCATGCACTGCAAGTCCGGCGCAGACCGGGCGGGGCTGATGAGCGTGCTCTACGCCCACCTGCACCTCGGCCAGCCGCTGCGCCAGGCGGTCAAGGACCAGCTCGGCCTTCGCACCCTGCACATCCGCCAGGGTAAGACGGGAGTGCTCGACTACATGTTCGAGCGCTACTTCGCCGAGGGGGAGCCGCGGGGCCTGAGCCTGCTGGACTGGGTAAACAGCGACGCCTACGACCATGACGCGCTGCGCCGCGACTTCGACGCCGGGGTGATCGGCTCGTTGCTTACGGAGACCCTGCTGCGGCGGGAGTAGGCCTCAGGCTGGCAGCGGCGCCGCCCAGGGGCGGAACGCGTCCACCACCTGCTCGTAGGCCGCGCGCTTAAAGGCGACGATGGTCTCCAGCGCCTCGTCCAGGCTCGCCCAGCGCCAGGCGTCGAACTCGGGATGGGTGTGGACGCCGAGGTCGATCTCCGCGTCCTCGCCGGCGAAGCGGAAGGCGAACCAGGCCTGGGCCTGGCCGATGTACCCCCGCCCGCGCCCGACGATCTCGGGCGGGAAGTCGTAGGTGATCCAGGCCGGCGTCTGGTCCAGCAGGGTGACCGAGGTGATCCCGGTCTCCTCCTGCAGCTCCCGCAGCGCCGCGCTCCGGAGGTCCTCGCCGGCGTCCACGCCCCCCTGTGGAAACTGCCAGTTCAGGGGCGGCGCCACACCGCCGCGCCGGCCGAGCCAGACCCGGCCCTCGGCGTTGAACACCACCATGCCGACATTGCGGCGGTAGCGCGGGTCGTGCTCGCCAAGGGACACGGCCTCAGTCGTCGCCGTGCGCCGCCTCGTTGATGGTCAGGGTCGGCATGCGGGAGAAATCGACGGCGACGGGCGCGGAGGACGGGCCGGCGGCGAGCTGCAGTGTCTTGATGACGTGCTCCAGGCGCCGTGCGGTCTCGCGGTAGGCTTCCGACTTGGGATCGAGGTCCAGCGGCTTCAGGCAGAACTCGATGATCTGGCGGGGTCTGTCGAAGGTGCTCATCTCAGGTCCTCATCACACGCCGCGGTGCGGACCCGGTTTGGAGCATCCACGCGCGCGCGTCGCAAGCCTGAACGCCGCAACGCGCGAAAGGCGCCGGGCCCGGCTGCGGCGCTGCAAAGCCGTCGCTCACCGCCGCGTCACCGCCGAAGCTGGGGCCAGCTGATAACCGCGGCCCACCAGCCCTTGCGCCCAACGGGTGACCTGCTCCACGGTCACGGGATAGGCGAAGCCCGAGCCGACGGCGGAGCCGTGCTGCAGGGCTGAGGCCTCCAGCCCCAGCAGGGCGTGGTCGATGCTGTCGGCGGCGAGCTGTTCGTCCACCACCGCCGAGGCCGAGGCGCGCGGAACGCCTGAGCCCCGCCCCGAGGCCGATCCATCGTCCACGAAGGCCAGGCCTCGCGCCTTCAGCTGGCTGGTGAAGGCGGCCATGGCAGGCTCGGAGGTCACGAACTTGCCGCCGAGGTAGTTGGCCACCCCGAAGTAGCCGCTGGCCCGCGACAGCAGCCAGTCCAGTCGCTTCACCGTCTCGGCCGGGGCGGCGTTGGCCATCAGCGTCTGGGGACCGGGGTCGTTGTTGGGATAGTCGGTGGGCTCCATGGGCACTTCCAGCAGCACCTCGTGGCCGTTGGCACGCGCCAGGTCGATCCAGCCCTGCAGGTTGTCGGCGTAGGGCACGAACGAGAGGGTCACCTCGGGCGGCAGCCGCTCGATCGCGGATTTGGTGGCGGCGCTGTTCAGGCCGAGGCCGCCGATGACCAGGGCGATGCGCGGCTTGCCGGTGTCGTGGAACGGCCGCGCATAGGCCTGGGCCGGCGTGCGGCCATCGCGGGCGATGATGGGGAGGGAGCCGGTCGGACCGGGCGCGCTCAAGCCCGTGATCGGGGCGATGGCCAGGGGCGGGCTCTGCGGCTTGGGCGGTGCGGCGTCCGCGGGGCTGGCGAGCGGCGCGCCAGGCGTAAGCGACAGGGCGCTGGAGGCGCCGGAGACGCTGCCGCCCTGGGGCAGGGTGATCTGGGCCTGGGCGCCGTCGGGGACCAGCGCTTCCTGCCCCGGCTGCAGGCTGTCCAGCAGCACGGGGGCGGACGGCGCGGGGTGGAGCGCGCCAAAGTCCCTGGGCGTTGGCGCGGCCAGGGCGAGGCGTACCGAAGGGGCGCCGGCATGGGGATCGCCGGCGAACAGCACCAGGGCGCCCGCGGCCACCGCCATCAGGCCGGCCGCGGCGCCGGCGCCGACATAGGGGTTGGTCAGCTGGGTCAGCCACGACGGCAGGGTCGCGCCTGCGTCTGCGGGCGGCGAGGGCAGGGAAGCGAAGGAGCGGCGTGCGAACATGACCGGCGTTGACGATGCGGACGCCGGGCCTTGGCGTCATGGCCGGAAGGTGAACGAACGCAGTTAAGAAGAGGTGCAGGCCGGCCTAGGCGCGAAGCTCAGCCCAGAAGGTCTTGATGTTCGGCGTTGCGGCGGATGTAGGCGGCCGCGTAGCTGCACAGCGGGACCACCTGCAGCCCTTCCCGGCGCGCGATCGAGAGCACCCCCTTCATCAGCCGCCCGGCCGCACCCGTTCCGCGGAGGGAGATGGGCGCCTCGACGTGGGGGATGACCAGCCGTCCCACGTCGCGCCTGTAGTCGGCGAACGCCACCTCGCCCGCTTCCGTCAGTTCGAAGCGGCCCCGGGCGGTGTTGTCCGTCACCTCGGCCATGGCGGCGGCTCAGGGCCGAAGCGGAGCGCCGCCCAACGGAGCCGCCTTCGAAGGCGCTCCCACCTGCTCGGCGGGCGCGGTGTCGGTGGCCGGCTTGGTCTTGGCGACTTGGCTCGCCGCACCGGGCGCGGCGATGGTGCGTGTCGCCTGAGCGGTCTGGAACTTGGGCGTCGGCCGGGTGTAGACGCCGGTGGGCGAGGCCTGCTCCGCCGCCTGGACCGAGCCGTAGCGGAGCACCGCCAGGGCCCTCTGCAGCTGGAAGTCCTCGGCGTCGTCCGGCTTGCCGGTCGCGGCCTTCGCCGCGGGGGGCTCGTCCTCGTCCGCGTCGCTCTTCAGCGAGGCCTTCTGCAAGCCGGGCGGCGGGGCGGGGATTTCGATCGAGGTGGGCAGGAAGCGGGTCTTGCCCTCCTGGGCGTCCAGCGCGTTGTGGAAGGTCGCCTCGGTGTACTGCATCGCCGCGTCGAACACGCCCTCAGCTTGGCGCTTGGTCTCCGCCACGAACAGGTCCGGCGCGATGCCGGTCTTCTGGATCGAGCCGCCCGACGGCGTGTAGTAGCGGTCGGTGGTCAGCTTCAGCGCCCCGTCCGCCCCGCCGTGCAGCGGGATCACGGTCTGGACCGAGCCCTTGCCGAAGCTGGTCAGGCCGATGATCGCGGCGCGATGGCGGTCCTTCATGGCGCCGGCCACGATCTCCGAGGCCGAGGCCGAACCGCCGTTGATCAGCACCACGACGGGCATGCCGTGCAGCATGTCGCCTTGCGACTTGGCATTGTAGCGGGTGATGTCGCGCGCATCGCGCCCGCGCTGGGACACCACCTCGCCGCCGTTCAGGAAGTCGCCCGCCACGTCCACCGCCTGGTCCACCAGGCCGCCGGGGTTGTTGCGCAGGTCCAGCACCAGGCCCTTCAGGTGCGGGTCCTTGCTCTCCATGTCCTTGATCGCCGCGGCGGTCCCGGGCCCGGTCTTCTCGTCGAAGCCGGCCAGGCGCAGGTAGCCGTAGTCGCCGATCAGGCGGTGGGTGACCGACTTGATGTCGATGACCTCGCGGGTCAGCTTGACGGTGAAGGGATCGGTCTTCTCCCGCGCGATGGTCAGGGTGATGGGCGCGCCGACGGCGCCGCGCATCTGCTTCACCGCGTCATTCAGGGAGAGGCCGAGGATAGACTGGCCGTCGATGGCGGTGATGTAGTCGCCGGGCTGCAGGCGGGCGCGGGCGGCGGGGGTGCCGTCCATCGGCGAGATGATCTTCACCGCCCC
>NZ_CAHJWH010000152.1 GCF_903642205.1 Caulobacter sp. S45
CGCTGGGATAGCGGCGGATTTCGGCGATGAGCGCCTGCTGCATCTCCTGCTCGGAAATTTGCACATTGTGGCGCTGGCCGATCTCGGCCAGGACCAGGCCAAGCCGCACCCGCCGCTCGGCAATCTTGCGGTACTCGCTGCGCAACTGCTCCTCGGATTTTTCCTTGTCCTCGTCGGACAGTTCGCCGGACGCGCGCTCGGCCTCCACCTGGGACCAAATGGCGCTGAACTCGTTCTCGACCATGCCGGGCGGCAGGTCGAACTCGTGCTTCTCGTCCAACACATCGAGCAGGGCGCGCTTGGCCTTGAACCGGCTGGCTTGGCCGTATTGCTGGGCTGTCTGGTTGCGGATCGCCTCCTTCAGGGCGTCCAGCGTGTCGAAGCCGATGCGCTTGGCCAAGTCGTCGTCCAAGGCCTCCTCGGCCTTGGGCGCGCGGACCTCCTTGACGGTGGTCTCGAACTCCGCCGCCTTGCCGCGAAGGGCCTCTGCGCCATAGTCGTCGGGGAAGGTGACCTTGATGGTCACCACCTCGCCCGCCTTGGCCCCCTTCAGCTGCTCCTCGAAGCCAGGGATGAACCGCCCAGAACCGATGGTGATCTCGCTGGCCTCGGCTGAGCCGCCCTCGAACGACTCGCCGTCTATGCGACCCACGAAGTCGGCCACCACCATGTCGCCGTCCTCGGCCGGCTCGCCCTCGGCCTTGGGCTCATAGCTCCGGTTGGAGTCGGAGATGACCTTCAGCTGGGTCTCGATCTCCTCGTCGGAGACCTCGTGCACCGGGCGCTTCAGCTCCAGGGTGGCGATGTCCACCGGCTCGAACTCGGGCATCACCTGCACGGCGAGGTCGAAGGCAAGGTCGGCCTGGCCGGCCAGCACCTTGTCGATGGTGGACTCGTCGAGCTTAAGGTCGGGCGAGGTGGCGACGCGGACCTTGGCCTCGTCCAGCGCCCGCTGCTGTCCGGTGTTCAGGGTCTCCTGGACGATCTCGCCCATCAGCGACTTGCCGTACATGCGCTTGACATGGGCGGTGGGCACCTTGCCGGGGCGGAAGCCCTTGATGTTCATGCGCGGGCGGATTTCGGCGATCTTGGCTTCCAGCTTGTCGGCCAGATCCTGCATGGGGACGGTGACGCCGTAGACGCGGCTCAAGCCCTCGCCGGACTTCTGGGTGATCTGCATGGCCATGATCGGTCTTCCGAAGCAGCCCGCGAGAACGCCCGCGGGGTCGTCAAAATGGATACGCCGCCCGGAGCCGGGGCCCAGGACGGCGAAGGATGGAGCTTGTACGTGAGCGGCCCCGCGCCGTCAAAGCCCGCGGACACCGTCAAGCCTGGTGCGGATGAGAGGACTCGAACCTCCACGCCTTGCGGCGCCAGAACCTAAATCTGGTGCGTCTACCAGTTCCGCCACATCCGCGAGGCTCCCCTGCGCGCTTACTACGCTCTGCGGCAGCTTGCCAGCGTCAGAACACTCCGGGGACCAGTCGGAAGCGGGTACGCGCCTGGAAGGCGGCGTAGGCCGGATCCTGGCTGAGCAGGCGCTCCTCCGCCTGGATGCGCACGATCTGCACAGCGAAGCTCAGGCCATAGACGATCAGGTTCCACAGGTTCGGCGAAAGCAGCAGGAAGCCTATGTGGACGGTGACATAGCCCAGATACATCGGGTGGCGCATGAGGCGGTAAGGACCGCTGGCCTTCACGCCGCGGTTGGCGGGAATGATGCCGAAGCTGCGCCGAAGCGTCAGCTTGGCCCAGACCTGGAAGGCCAGGCCGGACAGCAACAGCAGCACGCCCAAGCCTAGCGGGACCAGGGGGTGACCGCTGGACGACGCCTGCGCCAGGAGCGGGCCGACGGTCGCGGCGAAGGCCAGGGCCCAGTCGCCCCCGCGCTGGGTCACTTCGGTGGTCGGACGCCGGATCAGGATGAACAGGGCGACCAGGGCCTCCGACGCCACCATGATGGCATTGAACCAGTGCCCCTGGTCCACCACGGCATG
Source organism: Caulobacter sp. S45 (assembly GCF_903642205.1). Taxonomy (GTDB): domain Bacteria; phylum Pseudomonadota; class Alphaproteobacteria; order Caulobacterales; family Caulobacteraceae; genus CAHJWH01. The sequence goes on from NZ_CAHJWH010000152.1 coordinate 1,998, forward strand.
GTAGTTACGTAGGGCGAAGCTGGCGAACAGGCCGAGCACCGCGCCCCGCTCCAGCAGGTCAAGCGCCCGGGCGGCCGACCGGGACCTGTGGCTTTCCACGGCGATGCTGGCCATGCTCTCCTCCGGCGACCGAGGGCCGCTGGGCCGGAGAATATGGCCGCAGGGCTGAGAAGGGATTAACCGGCCCGGGTAGCGATGCCTGTCAGGATGCGGCTTTCGAGCGCGCAAGCAGGTCGGCCAGAACGGCCGGGATGCGGCCCGGAAGGTCTTCGGAGACAAGGCCTGGACCGTGGGTGCGTCCCGCCTCCGCATGCATCCAGGCTCCCGCGCAGGCCGCCTCGAAGCTGTCCATGCCTTGGGCGATCAGCCCCGCGATGATCCCGGCAAGCACGTCGCCCGACCCGGCGGTCGCCAGCCAGGGCGAGGCGTTGGTATTGACCACCGCAAGGCCGTCCGGCGCGGCCACCACGGTGTCGGTGCCCTTGAGCAGCACCACGGTCCCGGCGCGCTCCGCAGCCGTCCGGGCGGCGGTGATCCGTTCCGGGCTCGCCGTGAGCAGACCGGGGAAGACCCGCTCGAACTCTCCCGGATGAGGCGTGAGCACGTCGTTGCGGTCAAGGCAGGCGAACAGGTCCTGCGGCGCCTCGCGGAAGGATGTCAGCACGTCAGCGTCCACGATCAGCGCTGCGCCCGTGCGCGCCAGGGCCATCAGATTGGCGCGGGTGTCGGCTCCGACCCCGGCCGCAGGCCCGATCACCGCCGCATCCGCGTCCCCCGCCGCGTGCTGAAGCTCGCCATCGTTGTCAAAGGGCTTGAGCATCACCGCCTCCAGGTGGGCGGCGTTCACCGCCAGGGCGTCTAGCGGCGACAGCAGCGTCACCAGGCCGGCGCCCGCCCGCAGCCCCGCCCGCGAGGCCAGCCGCGCCGCCCCCGTGGTCCAGGCGTGGCCGCTCACCACGACCAACCGGCCCCGTTCGGCCTTGTGGGTGTTGGTCCGTGGCCAGGGGAAGCGGTGCAGCCACAGGCTGGGGCCGTTCTCGTGCAGCCGGCTGGACCCAGCTGCGGGCGGCGCCAGGCCGATATCAGCCACGACCACCTCTCCGCAAAGCTCCCTGCCCGGCTCCAGCACGTGGGCTGGCTTCTTGCGATGGAAGGTGACGGTCAGCGCCGCCTGTGGCGCGTAACCGAGGGGCGCGCCGGTGTCGCCCGCCAGTCCGGAGGGGACGTCCACCGTCACCAGCCAGGCGCGACGGGCCTGCGCCGCCTGCAGCGCATAGCGGGCTTCCTGTCCCAACGGGCGCGACAGCCCGGCGCCGAACAGGGCGTCGATGACGATGGGCGCGTCGTCGCCTGCCCCATCTCCCAGCCGGGCGACTGGGCCGCCCCAAGCTGCTGCGGCCTCGGCCGCCGCACCCGTAAGCCTTCGGTTCTCGTCCGTGGCGGCGACCGTGACCTGCCAACCCGCCTCCCGCAGCCGGCGTGCGGCCACAAAGCCGTCGCCGCCGTTGTTACCAGGCCCGCAGAGCACCTGGACGTCCGCCCGGGCTCGGCGCGCCTGGACCGCTTCGGCCACCGCCGCGCCGGCCCGCTCCATCAGGGTGAGGACGGGCGCACCCGCCGCCTCCGCGGCGCGGTCGGCGGCGGTCATCTCCGCCACCGTCAGGATGTCGCTCGCCTCGCCTGGATGCATCACGCTGGCGTCCACCTCGCTATGGCGCGGGTCGTACCCGGTGCTAAACCCGCCACCCGGGAAGAACGCCGGACAAGGCTCACGGACCACGCTCGAAAATGAAGAAGATCGAAGCCGTCATAAAACCCTTCAAGCTGGACGAGGTGAAGGAGGCGCTGCAGGACATCGGCGTCCAGGGCATGACCGTGCTGGAGGCCAAAGGCTATGGCCGACAGAAGGGCCACACCGAGCTTTACCGTGGGGCGGAGTACGTCGTGGACTTCCTGCCCAAGATGAAGATCGAGATCGCCGTGGCCGACGACGAAGTGGAACGCGTGGTCGAGGCGCTGGTGAACGCCGCAAGAACCGGGCGCATCGGCGACGGCAAGATCTTTGTGTCCGACCTCACGGACGTGATCCGCATACGTACCGGCGAGCGGGGACCTCAGGCGATCTGAGGCGAAGATCACCTAACGCCCATCCCCTCAGTCGTCCTCCTCGTCCTCATAGCCGACCAGGCATAGCGGCCGGGCGGACAGGCCCTCCAGCTCGGCCCAACGGGCCAGGGCCTCCTCGCGACCATGGGTGATCCACAGCTCGCCGGGGCTGAGCTCGGACGCTGTGGCCGTGAGCTCGGTCCAGTCGGCGTGGTCGGAGATGATCAGGGGCAGCTCGACCCCCTTCTGGCGCACCCGCGCTCGCACCCGCATCCAGCCGCTGGCGAAGGCGGTCACCGGATCGGGGAAGCGGCGCGACCAGCGGTCCTGCAGGGTGGAGGGCGGCGCCACCACGATGGCGCCCTTCAACGCCGCCTTGGCCACGCCGGTGGCGGGCTCCAGCCGTCCGAGCGGCACGCCGTGCGCCTCGTACAGCGCGTTCAGCTTCAGCAGCGCGCCGTGCACGTAGATGGGCGCGTCGTGGCCGGCCAGGCGCAGCAGCCGGATGATGCGCTGCGCCTTGCCGAGCGCATAGGCGCCCACGAGGTGCGCGCGTTCGGGGGAGCGCGCCACCGAGTCCAGCAGCTGGGCGATCTCGGCCGCCGCCTCGGGGAAGCAGAACACCGGCAGGCCGAAGGTGGCCTCGCTCACGAAGACGTCACACTCCACCGGCTCGAAGGGAACGCAGGTCGGGTCAGGGCGGCGTTTGTAGTCGCCGGACACGACGATGGTGAGCCCGCGCCACCGCACCACCGCCTGGGCCGAGCCCAGCACGTGTCCGGCGGGCGCCAGGCTGACCTCCACGTCATTGCGGTGTACGGGCTCGCCATACGGCGCCGCCTGGCTCTCGGCGGCAAAATCCTCGCCGTAGCGGACGCGCATGATGTCCAGCGTCGCGGGCGTCGCCAGCACCGCGCCGTGGCCCGATCGGGCATGGTCGGCGTGGCCATGGGTGATCACCGCCCGCGCGACGGGTCGCACCGGGTCGATGTAGAAGTCGCCTGGCGCGCAGTAGAGGCCCTCGGGCCGCGGACAGAGCAGGTCCTGGGGACGGATCATGGGGGAGGAGCGGGCTGAGGCGGCCGGGGTTCCTGGAGCCCTTTCCCGGCCTTCAGCCGGTCCTACCCCACATTGACAGGCCTATCGCGCTCATACATCCCCCGCTCCGTCGGAGTGGTCGCGGAGCGGACCGAAGGACCTCCCGAGCGGACGCTCCCCCGCGGTTCAGTGGACCTGCTGGGGCGTCACCACGTTGAAGCGGATGTCGATGCGGCGGTTCAGGCGCTTGTTGGCCTCGGACGTCTCGGGCGCGACCGGACGGCTTGGTCCGTAGCCGCTGACGCCGAACAAGGGTTGCGGGTCGGCCGGCCGCAACCGGGCGTTCTTCACGTTGAGCAGGGCCGGAGTCTGGCCCATCAGGGCGCGATAGGTGTTCACCGCCCGGTCGGCGGACAGGTTCCAGTTGTCGCGTGCGCCGCTCATCTGGTCTGAGTCGGTGTTGCCCTCCACGAAGACTGATTCCAGTCCGGCCTGGGTGACCGGGCAGCCCGGCGGCGGGTGGGCCTGCGTGTAGCAGGGCGCCTTGGCCAGGATCGCCAGACCGACCTTGCGCAGCACCTGCACGCCCTCCGGCTTGACCACGTCGCTGCCCTTGTCGAACAGCACGTCTTCGGGCAGCCGGAGCACGCCGGAGTCGATGTCGACGACCACGTTGACGTTCTGGGTCTTCAGCTGCGACTGCACCGACTGCAGCAGCTGTGTCCGCCTGACCTTGGTGTCGGTCAACTCGACGGTCGTCTGGCGGTACTGGAGGGCGTAATAGACCAGCATGACCATCAACACGAAGACCAGCCCGACCATCATGTCGGTCATGGAGACGAAGTAGCTTTCCTCGTGCTCTCCGCCCTGGCGGCGGCGCACGGTGGCCATGGTGGTCATAAATCAGGCCCTAGGCGGCGCGGGCGCGCGGATCGGCGAGCGCGCCCTTGATGGCGTTGAGCACCTCGGTCTGTCGCTTCAGCTCGTTCAGCTGCTCGCCGGCCAGCATGCCGGGCGAGACCGGCGGGATGCGTGCGTCGATGATCTCGCACAGGTCCTCCACCGCCTCGTCGATACGGGTGGACCAGCGCCGCTCGCAGATGCGCAGGATCACCGAGGCCAAGATGCCCGCGATCGAGGTCCAGAACTTGGTGGCGGTGATGGTGAGCAGGCCCGAGAGCGCGGCCTGCATGGTGGCGGTGCTGGCGTTGCCGGCGCCGAGCACGCTGGTCGCCTCGCTCAGCGCCGCGACAACGCCCAGGAAGGTGAAGATCAGCCCGATGGCGACGAACAGGTTGGACCACCAGCCGAGCACGCCGGTCTCGGAGGTGACGATGTTGAACACCGTCCAGGCCGGAGCCCCGCTGCGCAGCTCGCCCTGCGGTGTGAAGGTCAGGGAGCTGCGGAACGCCGCCCAGGCGCGCTCCAGGTTGAAGCTCTGCCGATCGGGACGGCCCATGATCGCCGAGACCTGCTCCAGTTCCGACGGCGCCACGGTGCGGGGGAAATCCACGATGCGGCGCATCACGGCTTTGCGGATCGGCACGACGCGGCTGTAATAGACCCCGAACAGGATCAGGATGGCGGCGAACAGGATCGCGCCGGCCAGCGCCAGGGCGACGCCCTTCGTACTGAACAAGGCGATCAGCAGTCCGGTCAGCAGGTCGTTGAGAGCAGATATACCCGGCATTCAGCCATTCCGATCCAAGCGCCCCGGCGGCCTTTTCGGCCGTACGGAGGCGGAGAGCAAGCTTTGGCCCCTCTCTCGCGAGGGGAGATGGCTCAAACGTCGACCTCGGCATCCAGGGCGTTCTCCTGGATGAAGTCGCGCCGCGGTTCCACGAGGTCGCCCATCAGCTTGGAGAACATGTCGTCGGCGTCGTCGGCGTGGGTGACCTTTACCTGCAGCAGGGTCCGGGCGTTGGCGTCCAGCGTGGTCTCCCACAGCTGTTCGGCGTTCATTTCGCCCAGGCCCTTGTAGCGCTGGATGCTCAACCCCTTGCGGCCGGCGTCCATCACCGCGGTTACAAGGTCGAGCGGGCCGCGGACGGTGCGGGCCTGGTCCTTGCGGGTGAAGGTTGCAGGCTCCGGAAAGGCGTCCGCCAACCCCGAAGCGCGTTCCGCCAGCTTGCGGGCGTCGGCGGAGTGTAGCAGCAGGTCGTCCAGCACGATCCGCTCCGACACGCCCCGCCGCAGGCGCGAGAAGACGTAGCCGCCCGGCCCGAAGCCGTGGCCGCCGTCGCCGACGGCAGGCTCTCCGCTCCAGCGGCCGTCGCCTTCCTCGGCATAGAGGTTCAGCCGCTCGGCCGCGCCGGCCACATCGCC
>NZ_CAHJWH010000153.1 GCF_903642205.1 Caulobacter sp. S45
TCCAGCGCCTTGGCCTTCATCTGGTTCAGCAGGTCCGAGATGGTCTGGCCGGCGGTCACCGCCACGTCCAGCACCGAGGATGCGCGGTTCAGCGAGTCGGTCACCGCGCCCAGCGCGGAGACCTGGGCCCTCTGGCCCTGGGCGATGGCCCAGATGGAGCCGTTGTCCTTGGCGCTTCCGACACGCAGGCCGGTGGAGACCTGGTTCTGGGCGGTCTCGAGCTGGGAGTTGGTGGAGTCCAAGGTCTGAAGCGCCACCATGGCGCCCATGTTCGTATTGATGCTGTTCAGCGACATGACAATCTTCCTGTCAGGGGATCGGCGTGTTCGACGCCGACGAGCGCCTTTTGCGCCCGCATGACAGCTATGACGGTCGGGTCTTAACGCGCGGACCTACAGGCACGGCTAACGAGATGCTACTTCGACCTTGCCATCACGAAGTCTTCCTCGGCCGAGTTCAGCCCAGGCACGCGGGCTCATACAGGCCTGCGTCCAGTTCGTAGCGGCGGCCGCGTTCCTCCAGAGCCTGCTTCGCCGGATCGCTCAGCTTGAGCAGGGGCTCGCCGTCGTTCTTGGCCTGGAGCTCCGGTTCGCCCAGGCTGATCGCGTCGCCGTCTGCGGCCTTGAACAGGACCACCGCGGCAGACATGGCCGACCGGGAGCCACGGCAGGCGATCGGCCGCGGGAGCGCGGGCGCGTTTCGGAACGCATCCTCGCTGGGCGGACGTGCGGTGAGCCGCTGCTGCTCGTAGGTCGCGACGGCGGGCTGGTCGTCGATCCAGTGCTGCAGGTCGGCGAGCGTGACGGCTGCGGCGAGGGCCAGTGCGAGCATGGATCGGTCCCGGCGGGACCTGCCCCCGCGCTTCGGAAATCCGGAACCCCCGCTCCGGTTGCGTCAGGCGGCGCCGGCCGGCGCCGGCAGGATCGTGGCGCGGCACTCGCCGAACCCGATGGAGATGAAGCCGTCGCGTCGGCACACGCCGCGCAAGCTCACCTCGTCTCCATCCTCCAGGAAGCGGCGCGTTCCGCCGCCGGCCAGCGTGATCGGATCGCGTCCGCCGCGGGTCAGCTCCAGCAGGCTGCCGCAGCTGCCGGGGGTCACGCCTGAGATGGTGCCGGTGCCCAGCAGGTCGCCGGGGTTCAGGTTACAGCCGCCGCTGGCGTGGTGGGCGATGAGCTGAGCCGGCGTCCAGTAGAGGTCCGTCGCATGGCCGGCCGCCAGCCGCTGCGCCAGCCCGCCCACCGGCGTCAGCCGCACCTCCAGGGCGACATCCACGGCGCCTTGCGACTGGTCTTGCGGGTCCAGCAGGTAGGGCAGGGGCGCCGGATCACCGTCCGGTCTCGGCGCCTGGGCGACGCGGAAGGGCGCCAGCGCCTCCGCCGTGACGATCCAGGGCGAGACCGTGGTGGCGAAGCTCTTGGCCAGGAAAGGGCCGAGCGGCTGGTATTCCCAGGCCTGAACGTCGCGGGCCGACCAGTCGTTCAAGAGGCAGAGGCCGAAGACGTGGCCGCCCGCCTCGCCGATCGGGATCGGCTCGCCTGGCGCATTGCCCCCCCCGATCCACAGACCCAGCTCCAGCTCGTAGTCGAGGTTGCGGGCGGGGCCGAAGCTCGGGACGGCCTCGTCGGCGAGCTTGCGCTGGCCGTTCGGGCGCCGGACCGGCTCGCCGGACGCACGCACGGAGGAGGCGCGGCCGTGGTAGCCGATCGGCACGTGCTTGTAGTTAGGCGGCAACGGCGCGTCGGGCCGGAACAGGCGTCCGACATTGGTGGCGTGGTGGAGGCCGGCATAGAAATCGGTGTAGTCGCCGATGTGCGCGGGCAGGTGCAGGACGCAGTCCGCAGCCGGGTGCAGCAGCGGCTCCACGTCGGCCCGGGCCGGCGAGCCCTGCTCCAGCAATTCGACCAGGCGCAGCCGGAGCGCCTGCCGTGGCGCGGCCCCCAGGGCCATGAGCGGGTTCAACATCGGACCTGCGGCGGCCTGTGCGGCCCGTAACGCCTCGCCCTTGAACAGGCCGGCCTTTGAAGCGGCGGCCAGGTCCACGATGTCGTCACCGATCGCCACCCCGCCCCGCGGCGGTCCTGCAGGTGGACTGAACACGCCAAGTGGCAGGTTCTGGATCGGAAAGTCGGCATGCCCCCGGGCTGACGCCACCCAGCTGGTCAGGGCGGGGTCGTGGCTGCGGTCCAGTACGGCCATCGCGTCGTCTCCAGCATCCTGTCCAGGCTGCGGCTCAGCTCTCGGCGGCGGGTCCTAGCGGAACGGCCCGGCGGGGTACAAGCTGAACGCCGCAGACGATGTCTTGGAGCCGGGCGTCGGTCCGGCGCCGTGGCATCGCCGTGTCCGGCCGGATGGCGGCGCGAGATCCCCGAATGCCAGCTGCGGCTCTCCGCCAGCCTGCACGGGACGCGAGGCGCGCTCGGGCGAAATGGACTGCGCGCAACTTGGCGGTTACACGTCGCTGGACCAGCGGGCGCAGGGCGGCGGGATGGCGAGGGGAGTCGAGGCAGCGTCCGCCGATCCCATCGCCGCGGCCCACGCCCGGCTTTTCGCCGATCCGTCGTTCCAGTTCGTCTGGTCCGGCGCGCCAAGACCCACGCCTCCGCCGACCTGGCTCATCGCCCTGCTCAAGCAGATCGGACGCCTGTTGCAGGCGATCGCCCCTGAGGTCAGGATCGGGTTCTGGGTCGTGCTGGGCGCGGGCGCGGTGCTTCTCGCCATCTCGCTCGTGCGCCACTTCGTGGCGCCCACCCCGCGGCAAGCCCGCTTGACCCCGCTGAACCTGAGCGGCCTCGGGGCGAGCCCGTCGGATGCGGCCGCCAAGGCCGCGGTCCGGCTGGCCGAGGCCGACCGGCTCGCCGCCGAAGGACGCTACGCCGAGGCCGCCCACCTGCTGCTGCTGCGCAGCGTCGCCGACGTGGAGAGCGGGCGGCCGGGGCGCATCCGTCCCTCCTTCACCAGTCGCGACATCGCCGCCCTGCCCGACCTCGGCGCCGAGCCGCGCGCCGCCTTCTCGCTGATCGCGGGCGTGGTGGAGCGGGCCCTGTTCGGCGGCCGGCGCCTGGACGCCGAAGCCTGGCGGACCTGCCGCACCGCCTACGGCGCGCTGACCCGCCCGGAAGCCTGGGCCGGCGACGCCGTCCAGGTGATCGCATGAGCAGTGGCGCTGCGGCCCAGCCCGCCACCTTCTCCCCGCGGGCGGTCCTGTTCATGCTGGTCGCGGGTCTCGTCGGCTTCGTGGGGCTCAGCGTCCTGACCGCCTATGCGCCCGAGCTGAAGGCGCGCAGCCAGAGCGGGGAGAACGCCCTTTCGCGTTCGGCAGTGGGCTACGCCGGCCTGGTGCGGCTGCTGCAGGCCGAGGGAACGCCCGTGGTGGTCAGCCGGGCGCGCGCCCCGCCGAGCCGCGACGGGCTGGGCCTCGTCGTCTTCACGCCCCCGCCCGGGACCCAGGCCTCGGCCCTGAAGGCGGCGCGGACGCCGGGCTCGCGCCGGACGCTGGTCATCCTGCCCAAGTGGAGCTTCGTCCCCGATCCCGACCACATCGGCTGGGCGCGTTTGGGCGGTCTGGCGTCCCTCGTCACGTCCACCATCCGGGCCGACGGCAGGCTCGACCTGCATCGAAGCGCAGGTGTGACCGCGACCCACCTCCACACCACGGGCGACGGCTTCGGCGGGATGGACGGGCTCGCGACCGGACCGATAACCTCACTACAGTCTGTCCGGCTTGCGGGCGCCAACGTCCTGCTTACCGACGACGCGGGCGAGCCGCTGCTGGTCTATGTCGGCCCCGACACCTATGCCCTGACCGATCCGGACCTGATGGACAACAAGGGGCTGGCTTCGCTGCAGGCCGCCCGCACGGCGGTGGCGATCATCGATGCGCTGCGGGGCGGGCAGGGACCGGTGATCTTCGACGTCACCCTGAACGGGCTGGCGCGGTCCCGATCCCTGCTCGGGCTGGCCCTCTCGCCGCCGTTCCTGGGGGCGAGCCTGTGCGCCCTGGCCGCCGCCCTGCTGATGGGCGCCCACGCCGCGGCGCGCTTCGGACCGGCGCGGCCCCAGGCGCCGGCGCTGTCGCTCGGCAAGGCCGCGCTGCTGGACAACACCGCCATGCTGATCCAGCTCGCCAGGCGGGAGCCGAGGATGGGGCGCCGCTATGCCGGCCTGGTCCGGCGCGCCCTGGCGCGCCGCTTGGCGGTCGTGGCGGGCTCAGGCCTCCAGCCGGACATCAGCCGGATCGACGGGGCGCTCGACCGGCTGACACCGACGGGCGGCGTGACTTTTTCGGCGCTCGCCGCCGAGGCCGACGGCGCCCGCGACACCACAGCCCTGATGCGCAGCGTCCGCGGCCTGCACGACCGACAACGGGAGATCCTGGGTGAACGTCTCTGACATCGCGGCGCTCGGCGCCCGCATCCGCGCCGAGGTGGCCAAGGCCGTGGTCGGCCAGGCCGAGACCGTGGAGTTGATGCTGACCGCCCTGCTGTCGGAGGGCCACATCCTGCTGGAGGGGCCGCCAGGGGTGGCCAAGACCCTGCTGGCCCAGGCCTTCGCCCGCACACTGCAGCTGGATTTCGGGCGCATCCAGTTCACCCCGGACCTGATGCCGGGCGACGTGCTGGGCGCCAACGTGTTCAACTTCCAGACCAGCGCTTTCACGCTCAGGCGTGGCCCGATCTTCTGCGACCTGCTGCTGGCCGACGAGATCAACCGCACACCGCCCAAGACACAGGCCGCCCTCCTGGAAGCCATGCAGGAGCGTCGCGTGACGCTCGACGGCCGGGGCGAGGCGCTCAGCCCTCGCTTCATGGTGGTGGCCACCCAGAACCCCATCGAGCAGCAGGGGGTCTATCCCCTGCCCGAAGCCCAGCTCGACCGCTTCCTCTTCAAGCAGGTGCTCGGCTATCCGAGCCTCTTCGAGGAGCGGGCCATCGTGGAGAGCTTCGGCCTGCGGAGCGGCCAGCCGGACGCCGCCGCGCTCGGCGTGCAGCCGATCCTGGGGGCAGAGGAGCTGGATGCCGCCGCAGCGGCCGTGCGCAGCGTGCGCCTCGGCCCCGAGGTCGCCGCCTACGTGGTCGCCCTGGTGCGCGCCACCCGGGAGAGCGCCGACATCCAGGCGGGCGCCTCGCCCCGCGCCGGCGTGCACCTGGCGGTGGCGTCGCGGGCGCGGGCGGCGCTGGAGGGGCGCGACTACGTCATCCCCGACGACGTGAAGGCCTTGGCGCTGCCGTGCCTGCGCCACCGCCTGCTGCTCTGGCCGGCCGCCGAGATCGAGGGGCGGGGCGGCGACGACATCCTGAAGACGCTGATCGGCAGGATCGAGGCGCCACGTTGATCTATCCCACCGCCCGCGCAGTGCTGCTGCTGGCGGCCGGAGCGCCCCTGGCGCTGCTGCTGGCGCTGGTGGCGCCAGGGCTATGGGTGGCGGGGCCGGTTTGGGTGCTGGCGGTGCTGGGTGTGCTGGGGATCGACGGCTGGTTGGCCCCGGCCCGGGGCTCGGCCCGCTTCGAGGTCGAAGCGCCCGACGAGCTGGCCGCGCCGGACGGGGATGTCGGAGCCAAGCTGACCGTTCGGTTCGACGGCCGTACGCCGGCGCAGGTCGAGACCGCCCTGGAGGTGAACGCCAAGCTGGCCCTGGCGCCCGCGCGGGTGGCCGTGACCGTGGTGGGCGGCGAGGCGCACGCGCTTTTCCGCCTGACGCCGGTGCGACGCGGGGAAGGGCGGCTGCTGCGGGCCTGGGCGCGCTGGAGCGGGCCGCTGGGCCTGATCCACGTTCAGGCGAGCACCGCGCTGGACCGCATCGTGCGGGTGACGCCGGACCTGGCGGCGGTACGGCGCGAGGCCATGCGCCTGTTCGCCCGCAACGCCATCGCCGGCCAGAAGAGCAGGCTCGAGACCGGCGACGGCTTCGAGTTCCAGTCGCTGCGCGAGCACCAGCCCGGCATGGACCTGCGCGCCATCGACTGGAAGCAGTCCGCCCGCCATGGTCTGCTGCTCTCCAAGGAGTTCCGCACCGAGCGCAACCATCCCATCATGCTGGTGCTCGACAGCGGCCGGCTGATGGGCGAGCCGGTGGAGGGAGCGCCCAGGCTGGACCGGGCGCTGAACGCCGCCCTGCTGATCGCCTACGTGGCCCTGGTGATGGGGGATCGCGTTGGGCTGTGCGCCTTCGACGCACGGCCTCGGCTGGTGGGCCGGCCGGTGGCCGGAGCGACGGCCTTCCCGGCGTTGCGGCGCATGGCGGCGGCGGTGGACTACTCCACCGAGGAGACCAACTTCACCCTCGGCCTGAGCGCGGTGGGGGCCGTGCTCGACCGCCGGGCGTTGCTGGTGGTGTTCACCGACTTCGCCGATCCCACCAGCGCCCAGTTGATGCTGGAGTCCGCGGGCCGGCTCTCCAGCCGCCACCTGCTGCTGTTCGTGCTGATGGAGGACGCCGAACTGGAAGCCGTGCGCCGCCGCGCGCCTGAGACGCCCGCCGACGTGTCCCGCGCCGTGACCGCCGATGCGCTGCTGCGCGAGCGAGAAGGGGTGGTGGCGCGCCTGCGCCGCCTGGGGGCGGAGGTGATCGAGGCGCCGGCTGCAGCGGTCGGGACCGCCCTGATCGAGCGCTACCTGAACCTCAAGCGGCTGGACCGGCTTTGATGGCGTCGGTGCTCCTTATCTCCCCTGCGAAGCGGGGGAGGGGGACCATGCGCAGCGTGGTGGAGGGGGCGTCGCCGCTTGCCGTTCACACAACGCCGGTGGCGATGGCCCCTCCGTCACGACGCGTGTCCGCGCCGCGCCCATGAACGCCTTCGCGTTCAAACCCGCGCTGCGCAGGGGGGGAGAGTGGCATGCCTGAACCCGAACTCAAGAGCGCCCGCTTCCGGCGCGAGCGCGAGGGCGACTGGAAGCGGCTGGAGAGGCTGCTGCAGCGGCTGGAGCGCGAGCCTGTCTCACGGCTGAGCGATGAGGACCTGCTGGCCATCCCGGTCCTCTACCGCGCGACCTTGTCGGCCCTGTCGGTCGCCCGCGAGACCAGCCTGGATCGCGGCCTGCTGGACTATCTGGAGGGGCTGTCGGCGCGCGCCTACTTCCTGGTCTACGGCGCGCGCTCCAGCCTCCGTGCGCGCCTGGTCCGCTTCTTCGCTCACGACTGGCCGGCTGCGGCCCGGGCGCTGTGGCGCGAGGCGCTGCTGTCGGCGGTCATGCTGGTCAGCGGGGTGGCGGTGGCGTGCTGGCTCTATGCGATGGATGCGGACTGGTACTTCGCCTTCG
>NZ_CAHJWH010000154.1 GCF_903642205.1 Caulobacter sp. S45
GGGCGCGTGGGCGGCGCCTGGCGCGGGCGCAGCGTAGCCGCCGCCGGATATCGGCAGCGGGTTGAAGTGCAATGAAGGCACGGTCTGCATCTGGTCAGGCATGGTCTTGGCTGACTGCGAAGTAGCGCGCGGTTCTGGATGGGCGCAACGGCTGGGATGAGGCGGACGCTCCTTCCCTTCCAAGTGTCGGAAAAGCGAGGGCGCCTCAAGCCACGGAGCCCGTCAAAGAGCCGACTGGATGGCGATCTAGCCTGCCGAAGCCGTCTTAGGGCTGTCTGGTCTCGGCCTTCATCAGCGAAGTTCACCTTTCGGTGTGGACCGGCCATCCGGGTCAGGGTCCAACATCCCATCGACCAGGCGCGATCCCGCCGCGAGCGCCAGGGGCCTCGGGTTTACCTGCGCCGCAAGAGCGTCGCCCACGATGCGGGCGAGATCGTCGCGCTGGGGTCGCCAGCTCGTGTGGCGCAGCAGGCGCGAGGCGTCGGCCACCACCTCGGACGGATCGCCTGGCCGGCGGCCGACATCGCGCCGGCGCAGCCGCACCCCTGACGCCTGCTCCACGGCGTCCAGCACCTCCAGGACCGACCAGCCCCGGCCGTAGCCGCAGTTCAGCACCCGCGGCGCATCTTCCGCCTGCAGCAGCGGCAGGGCGGCAATGTGGGCGGCGGCCAAGTCTTCCACGTGGATGTAGTCGCGCACGCCGGTCCCGTCGCGAGTGGGATGGTCCAGGCCGTAGATAGGCACATGGTCGCGCTCGCCCCGGACCGCCTCCAGCATCACCGCAAGCAGCGAGCCTGGAGCGCCGGCCCTCGCGCCGGACCGCGCCCGGCGCCCTGCGCCGGCGACGTTGAAGTAGCGCAGCGCGAGATAGCGCAGGCCGTGCGCGCGGGCGGCGTCGGCCAGCATCTGCTCGGTCATCAGCTTGCTCAGGCCGTAGGGATTCAGCGGCCGGGTCGGTGCGTCCTCGTCCACCCGGGCGGTGTCGGCCGCGCCATACACCGCAGCGCTGGAGGAGAACAGCAGGGCGGGGCGCGAGGCCGCCGACAGCATCGCCTGGACCAGTCGCAGGCTCTTGGCTGTGTTGTTCTCGTAATAGAGCAGCGGTTCGGCCACCGAGCCGGGCGCAGAGGTGGAGCCGGCGAAGTGCAGCACCACGCGCGGCGCGACCTCGGCCAGCACCGCGTCGAGCAGGGTCCCGTCGCCCACATCGCCCTGCACCAAGGGAATGCCGGCCGGCGCGGCGTCGTGGCGGCCGGTGGACAGGTCGTCCAGGATCGTCGGCCGCCATCCGTCGGTCAGCAGGGCCTGCACCACGTGAGAGCCGATGTAGCCCGCCCCACCGGTGACCAGGATCGCGCCGCGGCTCATGCGCGCGCCGTGGCGTAGCGTTCCGCCGCCATGGCCCGGACCCGCGCCCGCATCGCCGCCTCGCCGCCGAACTGGAAGCCGAGCTGTGAGCCGTAGGCGGCGCAGGCGTCCGCCTTGCGGGTGCGCGCGGCGGCGGACAGCGCCTCGTCCTCCCACGCCAGGGCGGCCACGGTCGGCGACTCGGGATCGGCCGGGGCAGGGCGGTCGGCGTAGGGCCAATCCGTCCACCAGCACAGCCGGGCGGCCGACGCCGAGGCGCGCGTCGCCCTGTGGACCAGCACGTGGTCCACATGCCCCCCCAAGGCGCGGGGCGCCCAGACCTCGTCGGGCCCATGCGCCTCGATCAGCTCGGCGAGCGCAGGCCCCAGGGCTTCGCGGGCCGGATCGTCGGCGTGGGGTGCGCGGAACAGCTCGGCCGCGCTGTGATAGTCGCGGTGCGGCGCCTCCAGCAGCGGCAGGTGGACGGCGTGCAGGCCGAGCGCCGCGCACGCGGCCTCGTCCTCACCGCGGCGGAGCGCCATGTAGTCGATCTCAGGGCCAAGCCCCTTGTCCAGCTGGCAGGCGAGCGCGAAGCCCTTCGGCGCGTCCACGCCGCCGGTGAACAGCGTCGCCACCACGACCCGCCAGCCCGCCTCAGCCCGCGCCGCCAGACCGCCGCCCGCGGAGAAGACCGCGTCGTCCAGGTGCGGCGACAGGGCGAGCACGACGCGGGTCACAGCAGGTGCGGCGCGTCGCGGAAGCGGCAGGGTGTCAGCGGCAGCGCCGGGTCGAAGTCCGCGTCCGGCGAGGTCCCGGCCAGCCGGTGGTAGACGGCCATGATCTCGCGCCCCACCGCCGTCCAGCTGTAGGTGCGCCGGCACTCGGCCAGTGCGGCGTCCGCCAGCCGGGCGCGAAGGGCGGCGTCGCTCAGCAGGCGCTCCAGGGCGCCGGCCTGGGCCGCCACGTCGCCGGGCTCGACCAGCAGGCTGGTCTCTCCGTCGCGCAGGCAGTCGACGACCCCTACCGCCCGGCAGGACAGCACCGGCAGGCCCGACGCCATCGCCTCCAGGATGGTGTTGGAGAAGCCCTCCGAATAGGTGGGCGAGGCGAACAGGTCGTGGGCGCGGTACACCTCGGGTGCGGCGTCATAGGCCACATAGCCCAGAAATCTCAGCCGGTCCTCGGTCAGTCCCCGCTCTGCCGCCAAGGCGCGCGCGGGCTCCAGGTCCGGGCCGATGCCGGAGATGGAGGCGCACCAGGCGAGCTCCGGCCGGTCCAGGCTGTGCAGCGCCTCGAGGAAGTCGAGCACGCCTTTCCGCCGGTCCACCCGCCCGTGGTAGAGGATGCGCAAGGGGCCCGGCGGCCGCTCGCCGTCTGCGGGGTGGAACTGCGCGGTGTCCACCGCGCCGGGCACGAGGGTGAAGCGGCCGGGCGACGTCCCCAGCCGCTCGCACACCTCGTCGCGGAAGCTCTCGCCCCCGATCAGCAGGGCGCCAGCATGGTCCAGGGTGCGCACCATGGCCAGCCGGTGCGTCTCGCAGCACGACCCGACCCAGTGCCCATCGCCGCCCTGGACGGACACAAGATTGGGAACGCCGGTGCGCCTGGAGGTCAGCAGCGTCGCCCAGCCAGTGGGGTAGGCGTACTGGGCGTGCAGGATGTCGAAGGGACGCTCCGCGTGCTCGGCGACGATGGTGTCGGCCAGGGTGACGATGTCGCGCTCGAAGTCGCCGCCGTCCTGCTCGCCCAGCGCCTCCAGGCCGATGACCCTGACGCCGGGCACGGGCGGGGGCGGGCCGCCGCCGTACACGCTGGCATGTCCGCCGCCGTAGAACTGGCTGACCAGGGTCACGTCATGGCCCGCGGCGACCATCTCGCGCAGCAGGTTGGTCGCATAGATGCTCATGCCCGAGACGGCCGGGAAGAAGCGGCGGCTGACGAAGCAGACCCTCACCCTCGTGCAGCCGGTTCGTGCGCCTTCAGCCAGGCGATGGACTCCGGGATGGCCAGGTGGGCGCGCGGGCTCTCGCGTGACAGCTCCACACAGACGAGGCGGCGGAAGCCGATCTCCTGCAGGGCGGACAGGATCGAGGGCAGGTCCATCTCGCCCTGGCCGAAGGGCAGGTGCTCGTGCACGCCGCGGCGCATGTCCTCCACCGCCACCGTGCCCAGACGGTCGGCATACATGCGCACCGCCCCGGCCGGGTCGATATCCTGGGTCACCAGGCAGTGGCCGGTGTCGAGCGCCAGCGACAGGCCCGGAACCCCGAGCGCCGCCCACTCGGCGGCCGTCTCCACCAGCATGCCGGGCTCGGGCTCGAAGGCGGGCGTCACGCCGCGCAACTGAGCGTAGCTGCAGACCGCTTGCAACCCGTCGAGCAGCCAGCCCAGCGCATCCTCGCGGCCGACGCCGGGCTTAGGCACGCCGGCCCAGAAGGAGACGGCCTCCGCCTCCAGGATCTCGGCGATGTCCACCGCGCGGGCCAGGAAGTCCACACGCCGCCGCCGCCCCTCGGCCGAAGCGCTCACCAGGGTCGGCTCATGCTTGTCGCGGGGATCGAGCAGGTAGCGCGCGCCGGTCTCGATCACGCAGCCGAGCTGCAGCTCGCGCAGCCGGGCCGCGAGCCGCCGGGCGTCCTGCGCCCATGTGGCCGCAAAGGGATCGAGGTGGTGGTGGTCGAGCGTCAGCGCCACGCCCGCGTAGCCGCATCCGGCGATCAGCTGCAGCGCGTCGTCCAGCCGGTGGTTGGCGCAGCCGTTGGTGTTGTAGGCGTAGCGCAGGCTCACGGAAACCTCGCCAGCCGGCCGGGGGCGTGGGCCACGTGGTGGGCCTCCGGCTCGCGGTAGAGCGGATATAGCGGGCCGACGACGCGGTCGGCGAGCGCGGTGTCGAACAGGGGCTGGCCGCCCAGCCGCGCGCAGGCCTCCGGCGTCAGCCGGATCGGCTTCAGCGTGTCGGTGGCCTGGCCGAAGCGGACGAGGGGATGGTCGCGCGCGATCAGCTTGGCGGCGTTGCGCTCGCCGATGCGATGGTAGCTCATGGTCTCGACCTCCAGCCCCGGGGTGATCGCCTTGACCACGGCGATGGCGCGGCCGGGGGGCGAGAGGTCGACATAGAGCGGGTCCAGACCGCCGGCCTGCAGCCGCTCGCGCACGATGGCGCCGCGGGCCCAGGCGTCCGGCGCGGGCGTGGTGGGCAGCTCGGCGAAGGGCTTGCGCGCTCGCTCGGCATACACGCTGTCGGCCAGCCAGCCGGCGAGAACCTCGGCCGGGCGGGTGGTCCAGTCCGCCATGGCCTCGAAGGCGCGGCCCTCGCCGGTCTTGGCGTTGGCGCCAGAGCCGGCCATGAAACGCGCGACGTAGCCGGGGGGCGCCACGCGCTCCGCCAGCGCCGCGGGGCCGTGGGCGAAGGCCTTGCGCACGCGCGAGGCGGCGAACTCCTGCAGCGCCTTCTCCAGCGCGGCGTTGCGGTCGGGGTGGCAGGCCTCGCCGCAGGCGGTGAGCATGATGGGCGTCGGCGGTCCACGCCCACTCGCCTCGCGCCCTACGCAGTAGAGGTTGCAGAGGCCCCACTCGTCGGTAGCGAACTTCACCTTCACCGCGATGCCGGCCGCGGCGTAGGCGTCGAGCGCGACGCGGGCGGCGGGGCTCGGGCGCTCGGGCAGGTCGAGCACGACGCCCTGGTCCAGCGCCCGGAACAGCAGCCCGTTGCCGTCGCGCTGCAGCAGTTCGAGCAGGCCGTGCCCCAGCGCCCAGTCCACGTCCGGGCCGGCGCCCATGCCGTTGGAGATGATCGTGGTGAAGGGGACGTAGCGGGGCGCCAGGTCCTTGCGGCTGTAGGCGGCCAGCTCGATGGGGACGAGCACGGTGGCGCCGTCGCGGGCGCGCACCGCCTCCACCCACTCCAAGGCCGTGTCGCGGCCGACGGGGGAGCCGGCGGGCAGGCAAAGGGTGAGCGGGTCGGCGACCGCGTTCTCTCCCAGCGCCCTCGCCAGCTCGCGCCAGCTGCCGCGGGTGCGCTTCGCCTGCGCCAGGGCCAGGGTGGGCTGCACCATCTCGGCGATCTCGCCGAGGCCGCCCAGGATCGCCTGGCCTTCGTCGGCGCCGTAGCCGACGCCGTAGGGCATGATCCCCGCCAGCCTGGAATCATCCGGGAACAGCGTCGTTACCCAGACCGGCAGGCCGGTGCGGTCCAGCGAGGTCAGCGGGAAGGCGGTCAGCTCGCCTGCGGGGAAGGCGTCCAGATAGGCGCGCGCGGCGTCGGGCAGGTCGGACGGCAGGCCGCGCATCTGCCTCACAGGGGCGTCCTCACCACGCCCGGCGGGCGGGCCAGCGCGGCGTCCAGCACACGCAACGCCACCTCCCGGCCAATCTCGGGCGCGTGCTCGAACGGGGTGAGCAGCGCGTCGAAGTCGAGCGGCGCGATCGCCTCGCGATAGCGGCGCAGTTCGCGGTGGGTCAGCGGGATATCCTTGTGGAAGGCCTTGTGACTGGACACGGCCAGGGAGCGGCCGGCCGCGTCCTGGTCCACCTTGAACATGTCGCCGCAGAACAGCCGCCGGCCGTAGGTGTCGTGCAGCGCCGCCTGGCCCACATAGTGGCCCGCGACGTGGTGCAGGACCAGGCCGCCGCCGAGGTCGAAGATGTCGTCATACGGGGCGGTGACCCTGAACGCCTTGGTCATGGCCAGGTCGTCCACCTGGATGGCCAGGGCGGCGTCTGGGTAGGCCGCCTGCAGCTGCCAGAGCGCGCCGTAGCCGTGGGCGTGGCTGGCGGCGATCACCGCGACCCCGCCCAGTCGGGCGATCTCATCCAGCATGGCGGGGCTGTAGTAGGGCGCGGCCTCGAAGGCGACGTTGCCGCCCTCGCTCAGCCGCAGCCAGCCCATGCCCGCCAGGCCCAGCGCCGGCGTGGTGGCGAAGGCCACGAGGTCCGGCGCGATCTCCCGCCAGCCGCCGGCGTGGGTGGCCGCGACCTCGTCCAGGGCGAGGAACCGCCAGCCATCCGGCGGCAGGTCGTTGCGCACGTCGGTGCACACCGGGCAGTCCGGCGGCGTGGCGAAGTAGCGCTGCCAGAAGCCGCAGTTGGCGCAGGCGTAGAAGCTCAGAGGCATGCGAACGCCTGCCGGTAGGCGGCGTCGAAGCGCCGGGCTAGGGCGAGGTCGCGGGACAGGGAATAGTCATGCGGAGCACCCTGAACCGCCGCCGCAAAGGCCGCCGCCTGCACGGTGAAGGGGCCGAGCGCCGCGTCGAAGCCGATCGGCTCGCGCGCGCCTGAGCGTCCGCAGATGCGCCACAGCTCGCCGCCCGCGGTCTGGCCCAGGGTGTCCAGCGCACAAACCTGCCCTTCGTCGCCCAGCACCTCCAGCCGCCGGCGGGGCAGGGCCTCTGGGCAGTTGTAGGCCACGTGCAGGCTGACCAGGACGCCTGAGGCGGTGACGCCTGTGACCATGCCGCCGTCCTCCACCGCATAGTCGTGCACCCGGCGCTGCAGCACCATGGCCAGCCGCTCCACCGGCTCGCCGAGCAGGGCTTGGACGAGGTCCAGCCCGTGCGGCGCCAGGTCCACCACCGCGCCGCCCCCGGCCTGGAGCGGATCGGCCCGCCAGTTGGCCTCGCCTGTCTGTCCGGGCGCGCGCCACAGCGGATCGACCCAGCAGCAATAGGCGATGCGCACCGCCGAGGGCCGCCCGATCGCACCTGCGGCGACAGCATCGCGAAGCGCGGTGTGCGCGGGATGGCGGCGCTGGTCGAAGGCCGTCCCGTAGAGCACGCCCGCCCGATCCACCGCGCGCCCCATCGCCTCGGCGTCGGCCAGGCTCGCCGACATGGGCTTCTCGCAGAGCACGGCGACCCCCGCCTCGGCCGCCGCGCACACGGGCGCCAGGTGCAGGTGGTTCGGCG
>NZ_CAHJWH010000155.1 GCF_903642205.1 Caulobacter sp. S45
GCGACGAGGAGCGCATCCGACAGGGGGGCTGCGAGGCCTACATCTCCAAGCCGATCTCGGTCGGCTACTTCCTGGATACCGTCAAGCGTTTCCTCGGGTGAGGTGAGGCCATGTCCGCGCGCATCCTGGTGGTCGACGACATCGAGGCCAACGTCCGGCTGCTCGAGGCCAAGCTGAACGTCGAATACTACGACGTGTCGGTGGCCTATGACGGACCGAGCGCGCTGAAGGCGGCGGCGGAGACCCACCCCGACATCATCCTGCTCGACGTGATGATGCCCGGCATGGACGGGTTTGAAGTCTGCCGCCGGCTGAAGGCCGACGCCTCGACGCGTCACATCCCTGTGGTGCTGGTGACGGCGCTCGACGGGCGGCAGGACCGGCTGACGGGGCTGAAGGCCGGCGCCGACGACTTCCTGACCAAGCCCATCGACGATGTGGCCCTGTTTGCCCGGGTGCGCAGCCTGACGCGGCTGAAGCTGGTGATCGACGAGCTGCGCCAGCGCGAGGCCTCAGGCCGGCGCATCGGGGTGATCGAGGGCGTGGCGGCTCGGCTCGGGGGCTCGGGCGGCCGTATCGTCGTGGCCGACGACCAGGAGCGCCAGGCGCGGCGGATCATGGACGAGCTGGCGGTGGAGCACCGGCCGGTGATCGAAACGGACGCCGACCGGGCGTTGCTGGCGGTGCGGGCGCGAGCCGACCTGCTGATCGTCAACATCGCGGCGAGCGGCTTCGACGGTCTGCGCCTGGCCGCCCAGCTGCGCTCAGACGAGGCGACGCGGCACGTGCCGATCCTGGCGGTGTTCGATCCCAGCGAGCGGGCGCGGGCGCTGAAGGCGCTGGAGATCGGCGTCAACGACCTGATCGCCAAGCCCATCGACCCGGAGGAGCTGGCGGCTCGCGCCCGCACCCTGATCCGCCAGAAGCGCTACACAGACTTCCTGCGCAACAACCTCGACAACAGCCTGGAGCTGGCGGTCACCGACCCGCTCACCGGCCTGCACAACCGGCGCTACATGAGCGGCCAGCTTTCCTCCCTGGTGCGCCGCGCCACCTGCGGCGGCGATCCCGTCGCGGCGCTGCTGGTGGACATCGACCACTTCAAGCGCATCAACGACAGCTTCGGCCACGACGTGGGCGACGAGGTGCTGCGCGAGTTCGCCGTGCGCTTGGCCACCAACGTGCGCGCCATCGACCTGCCGTGCCGCGCCGGCGGCGAGGAATTCGTGGTGATCATGCCCGACACCCCGCTCGAAGCCGCGGAGCGCGTCGCCGAACGCCTGCGCCTGCACGTCTCCGGCTCGCCCTTCCGGGTGTCCGGAGTGGAGGAGTTGCTGCACGTGACCATCTCCATCGGGGTCGCGTGCACGACCGGGGAGGGCGACACGCCTGAGGCCCTGCTCAAGCGCGCCGACGAGGCCGTCTACGAGGCCAAGGCCAAGGGCCGCAACGTGGTGATCGCCCGCGCGGCGTAGCTCAAGCAAAAACGCCCGGCCTTTCGGCCGGGCGTGAGCAACCAGGCGATCTTGCGTCGCCTACTTGATCTTGCCCTCTCGGAACTCGACGTGTTTGCGCACGACCGGGTCGTACTTCTTGACGACCATCTTCTCGGTCTTGGTGCGGGCGTTCTTCTTGGTGACGTAGAAGAAGCCGGTGTCGGCCGACGAATTCAGGCGGATCTTGATGGAGGCCGGTTTGGCCATGGCGTAACTCCCATCGCCGGCTGTCCGGGTACGCCCGGGCCGGTTAAATTGAAGGCGGTGACCATACTGGCGAACACGTTTAAGTCAATGGGTCGCCCGGCCGGACCCTCCTGAAGCCCAGCGGCCTCGCGTACCTTAACCTTCAGGCGCCGCTAATATGGACGCCTCAGTCCAGCTATATTGCGTATGCGAAGGAGCCCATCCGCAACTGCTTTGGACGGCCGCGCCTAATCAACAACCTGGCTCTTGCGTGGCGAGCAAAGTCGTGTCTTCCTGTTAACAAGGTGATCGCTCCACAAGAAGCGACGTCGAGGAAACAGACAGGAGGCGGTTATGACCGTCTGGTTCACGAGCTTTTGCAAAGGCTGCCTCATGGCCTTCCACGACGGGATGCACCTCTACGGGCGCTCCGGCCTGCGGTTCTGACGCCACGTCCCGCCGGCGATCGGCGGGCGCGACGGAGCATGGGATGGCGCCGAAGGGCACGCGCAGTATTGCGCGCCCTTCGTGCACGAGGACCCTCAGGCCGCTCCGGGATCGGCCAGGCGCATGGAGACGATCTTGCCGGGCTGGCGGGGCGGCTCGCCCTTGGGCAGGGCGTCCACGTGCTCCATGCCGGAGGTCACTTGGCCCCAGACGGTGTACTGCTTGTCGAGGAAGCGGGCGTCGTCGAAACAGACGAAGAACTGGCTGTTGGCCGAATTGGGGTCGTTGGTCCGCGCCATGGAGCACACGCCGCGCACGTGCGGCTCGGACGAGAATTCCGCCTTCAGGTTGGCCTTGCTGGAGCCGCCTCCGCCGGTGCCCTTGGGATCGCCGCCCTGGGCCATGAAGCCCGGAATCACCCGGTGGAAGACGATGCCGTCATAAAAGCCTTCGCTGGCCAACTCCTTGATCCGCGCCACATGGCCGGGTGCGAGGTCGGGGCGCAGCCGTATGGTCACCGGACCGGTGTCCAGGGTCATGATCAGGGTATTCTGGGTGTCTTCCGACATTCGCATGGCCTTCTTTTTACAGTTCGGTGTCCCTAACGCGGCAGGGCGCGAAGGGAAACGCCTGCCGGGGTGAAACCGCGCGTTAACCTAACGCCCGGCAAATCCTGCCCATGGACATCGGCCAGACCCTTGTGGGCCAGACCAGCGCGTTCGGAGGGATCGAGAATGCGATCCGCCGCGCCGCCTCGGCCACCGGCATCGATTTCGGCTTCCTGCTGCACACCGCCAAGCGTGAGAGCGGCTTCAATGCGCTCGCCCATGCGCCGAGTTCCTCCGCCGCCGGCCTGTTCCAGTTCGTCGAGCAGACCTGGATGTCCACATTGAAGCGCCATGGGCCGGCGCATGGCTACGCCCGCTACGCCGACCTGATCAGTGAGACCTCCGACGGCCGCTTCTACGTTCCCCAGGGAGACGTGGCGCGCAAGACGGTCATGGACCTGCGCTACGACGCCCATGCCGCCGCCACCATGGCGGGCGAACTGGCCTCCGACCATGCCGCCTATCTGCGCGGCCGCACCGGGCGGGAGCCTACGGGCGGCGAGCTCTACGCCGCCCATTTCCTGGGCGCGCAGGGCTCAGCGAAGCTGATCGAGGCCTATTCGAGCAATCCGAACCAGACGGCCGCAAGCCTCTTCCCCGATGCGGCGGCCTCCAACCACAACGTCTTCTATCGCTCGGGCCGCGCCCTGACGGTGGCGGAGGTCTATGCGGACCTCAGCCGCGCCGGCGGCGTGGATGTCGGGGTGCAGGTCGCCGCCGAGCGCGACCCGGGGGAAGGCGCCTTCGCCGCCTATGCCGGAGCGGCGCACAACGAGAGGTTGAGAGAGCAGGCCATGCTCATGAACCTCATCCTGACCGATCCGGACGGTGGCGCGAAGACGTCGCCAATAGGCTCGATGTTTTCCTCCGAGATGCTGAGCGCCCTCTCCGCCGCGGACATGACGCCCCGTCGCTGAGGCGACCGGTAAATGCTCGTTAAGGATGATCCGCCAAGATGCGCGGCGACGACCCTCGTCTAAGGAGCTTCAGTCCATGGCGGCCGCGCGCTCAGCCTTGACGCAAGACGACATCCGCACGCTGGTGCGCGGCGTCACCGCCGACGAGCGGGCGATCGCCGCCCACAAGCTGTGCCGGCGCATCGATGCGGGCCTGGGCGAGGAGGATCGCGACGCGGCCGCCGAGGTGCTGCGGCTCATGGCGCTGGACGCCGCCGAGTTGGTGCGCCGTGCGCTCGCGGTGACCCTGAAGACCTCGCGCGAGCTGCCCCACGACGTGGCGGTGCGGCTGGCCCACGATGTGGAGAGCGTGGCGACGCCGGTGCTCACCTTCTCGCCGGTGCTCACCGACGACGACCTCGCCGCCATCGTCGCCCTGCCGGATGCGGTGAAGCAGCTGGCCGTGGCGCGGCGCCCGGCACTGTCGGAAGCCGTCACCACGGCCCTGGTCCGCCACGCCGGAGAGGAGGCGGTGAAAACCGCCTGCGCCAACGACAACGCCCACTTCACCGAGGCGGCGCTGGGCTCCGCCATCGCGCGGTTCGCGGACAGCAACGCCCTGGCCAGCGCCATGGCGCTGCGCAAGATCCTGCCCGCCGCCATCTGCGAGCGCCTGGTCAGCCGGGTGAGCGAATCGGTGCGCCAGCAGCTGGTGGATCGCCACCAGCTGTCGCCTGAGACCGCGCTCAGCATCGCCATCGGCACGCGGGAGCGCGCCACCGTCGACCTCGTCGACCAGGCCGGGCGGGCTGCGGACCTGAAGGCTTTCACCGCCCACCTGCACGCCGAGGAGCGGCTGACCGCGTCCCTGCTGCTGCGTGCGCTCGCCAACGGGCACATGACCTTTTTCGAATGGGGCATGGCCGAGCTGTCGGCCGTGGCCCACCACCGCGCCTGGATGATGGTCCACGATGCAGGCCCGCTTGGGCTCAAGGCCATCTATGGTCGCGCCGGCCTGCCCGAAGGGCTGTACCCGGCTTTCCGCGTGGCCGTGGACACCTACCACGCCCTGCAGCAGGAAGGCGGCGACTTCGACCTGCGCCGCTTCCAGCAGCGCATGCTGGAGCGCTTCCTGACCCAGGAAACCGCACCGCCGGAAGAGGTCGACTACCTGCTGGAGCGCATGGACCGCCTTGATCGGGAGGCCGAGGCGCCCGCCCTCGCCCAGGCGGGCTGAGCCGCCTTCCTTCCTCCTCCTTGCAAAGCAGGAAGGAGACGTCGGCCTGCCCTTGGACCTCGCCGCTCCTGGCGCTAAGCCGACCGTTGATGTCCGACGCCGCCTCTTCGCCGCCTGTCCCCGTTCCCGCCGCCAGCCTGATCCTGCTGCGCCAGGGCGAGGAGGGGCTGGAGGTGCTGGTCGGCCATCGCAGACCAAGCGCCCGCGCCTTTCCCGGCGCCATCGTCTTTCCCGGCGGCAAGCTGGAGGCGCAGGACGCGGCCTCGGCCGGCGCGGCCGACTTTCAGCATCAGGCCCGCTACGGCGCGCTGCGCGAGACCTTCGAGGAGACGGGGCTGCTGATCGAGGCGGCCGGCAAGGGTCCCCCGACCGGCGCAGACATCAAGCTCGAGCGCCGGAGGGTGGAGGCGGGCGAGGTTACGTTCGCCGATCTGCTTGGGCGTTGGGAGCGCACCGCGGGTCTCGCCCGCCTAGTTCCCTTCGCCCACTGGATCACCCCGGAGCGGGCGCCCTACCGGTTCAACACCCTGTTCTTCCTGGTCGCCGCCTCGTCCCACGAGGCGCAGGCGGCGCTGATCTGCGCCGAGTTCGAGCAGCTGCGCTGGACGCGGCCCGGGACCCTGCTCGAGCAGGAAATGCCCCGGCTGATCACGCCTACCCGCCACTGCCTGAGCGTCCTGGCCCAGAGCTCGACAGTGTCCGACGCACTGACAGCCGCAGCCGGCCGCAGCCTGATTTATGGCGAGCAGGTAAGGGCCGCTAACCGCAGCCGCTGAGCCGGCGCTGTCAGGTGCGTGCGGCGAGGTAGTCGGCGGTGCGCTTCTCGAGCTCGGAAGCCAGGGCCTGGCCGATCGGGTTGTCGCTGTCGCGGATGTTGTCGCGCACCGCGGCCCGGATGGTGTTCACATGGGCGTCGACCAGGGCCATGGGCGTGCTCACCCGTTCATCGCCGTCGCCCAGCAGCTTGCAGAGCGAGCCGGCGATGCGGGTGATCAGGGGGAACTCGTAGGTCGCGCCCAGGCCCTTCAGGTCGTGGGCGTTGGTGAAGAGCTTGTCGATGGTGGCGCGGGTCGCGCCTTCCGTGCGGATGGCTTCCCGGGCGGCCTCCAGCTTGGTCACCTCGTCCTGCAGCCACTGGCCGAACTGGGACGACAAGCCCTTCAGGGCCGCTTCCGCCTTGGCGATCGCCTCGGGATCGATGCGGCCGAAGCGGGGACCGAGGCGGTCGCGCAGGACCGTCGGCGCGGCGAACACCTGACCTTGGCGCGGAGGGGGCTGGGACATGGCGGACTCTGACGCTGATCGTCCAGCCAGTCTGGCCCGTCTTGCTTAACATTGGGTGCAACTTAAGCGCCGCAGGCGCGGGTCAGCTTTGGAACTGCTCGGCGAGGACGCGTTCCTCCAGGCTGCGGCCGGCGTCGAACAGCATGACCAGGTCGATGTGGCGGGTCTCGGCGATCTCCACCCGTCGCACGCGACGCACCTCGTAATTGTCGGCGACGGCGCTGACGGGCCGCTTCTCGGGCTCCAGCACCTCGATCATCACCCGGGCGGTGTGCGACAGCAGGGCGCCGCGCCAGCGCCGGGGCCGGAAGGCGCTGATCGGCGTCAGGGCCAGCACCTGAGCGGCGATGGGGATGATCGGCCCGTGGGCGGAGAGGTTGTAGGCGGTGGAGCCTGCGGGCGTGGCCACCATCACGCCGTCGCAGACCAGCTCCTCCATGCGCACCTTGTTGTCGATGGAGACCCTGAGCTTGGCGGTCTGGTGGGTCTGGCGGAGCAGGCTGACCTCGTTGATGGCCACCGCCTGGTGCACTGCGCCGGTGGCGTCCACCGCCTCCATGCTCAAGGGATGGGTGATGGCCTTCTCTGACGTGGCGATCCGCTCCAGCAGCCCCTCCTCGGCATAGTCGTTCATCAGGAAGCCGACGGAACCGCGGTTCATGCCGTAGATGGAGCAGGTGGAGCGCAAGTGCGCGTGCAGCACCTCCAGCATGAAGCCGTCTCCGCCGAGCGCCACCACCACGTCCGCCTCCGCCGCGGGATGGCAGCCATAGCGGGCGATCAGCCGTTCGCGCGCCTCCTGCGCCTCGGGACGGTCGCTGGCGGCGAAGGCCAGCCGCATCTCGGGATCAGGCAAGGCGGGCGCCTTCGGCAGGAAGCGCGGCCATAAGGGATCAGGACCGCCGAGCGGGGCCTAGAAGGCGGCCCCAACCGGCGTTTGTCAAACCCCGGCGAGGCGCTTGCAGGGGAATCGCTTGAAGGGATCAAGCGGTTTGGGAGATGACGGCTTGGAGGTAGTCGTCATCCCATCCGGCGCGTT
>NZ_CAHJWH010000156.1 GCF_903642205.1 Caulobacter sp. S45
TCGGCCGCCGCGGCGTCCGCATCCGCGTGAGCGGCCGCCCGGTCCACGTTGGCCGAGCTGTTCGCCCGGTTGCAGGCGCAGAGCGCGGCGAGCGACAGGCCCACGACGGCACCCTGGACCGACCGCCGCAGGGCCTGCCGCGCGCGACCGCGATGAGCAACAAACGACATGAACCAGGCTCCACATCCGACGCTTTGTGAACCCGCGCCTGGGGCGCCGGTTCCGACCCCGGCCTGGGTGTCGGGCGCGAGCCTCCATCGGTCGGACCGCAACCTTGTTGCGGCTTCGACACGAGAGCAAGCTTGCTCCTCAGCCCGACCAGCCTCGGCAGACGCGTTTCGGAAGACTTCGGAGGTGTCAGACGGGTTCTGGCGTGTCAGGCCCGGAAGTCGCGGTGGCAATCGTCATCATCGAGGGTCACAACCACATCTCCCGCCCACGCGTTCGCCTATCGCCGATGCCACGCCATGCCCCCCCCTCACCGCGCCCGCACGCTCCCGTCGACGACCAAGGGTTGAACGGTCGCGGCCGCGGCTGGCCGTGGCTCAAGGCGCCTATCGGCGTCGCCCTTCTCGCCGCAGTGCTGCTGAGCGTTCTGACCGCCTTCGGGCGCGCCGATCTGCAATGGAGCGCGGGAGCCGCCGCGCTGATCCTGGGGGCGGGTCTTGTCGCGGGGTGGCGGTTCGGCCAAGGTCCAGGCGTCAACGCCGGGTTCCGCCGCAGCTCCGACGAGCCGCCCACTCCGCCGCCGGAGGAGGTGCAGACCTATGTGCTGGCGCTGGAGCTGGCGCCCAACCCCGTGCTGCTGGTCAGCGCCGAGGACCTTGACGACGTCGCCGGCCGGCGCGTGGTGTTCGCCAACGCCGAGGCGCGAGACCTCCTGCGCATCGAGCGCGAAGGCGCCCTGCTGGTCACAGCGCTCCGCCACCCGACTGTGCTGGAGGCGATCGACGAAGCCCTGTTCGGCAGAATACCCCGGATGCTGAGCTATGAGACCGGCGGCGCCCAGGAGCGCTCCTGGCGGGTCTGGACCAAGCCCCTGCCGCCCAACGCCCGGCACCCGCGCCTGGCCCTGGTGATCATGCGCGACGAGACCGACGTCCGGCGCAACGAGCGCATGCGGGCCGACTTCCTGGCCAACGCCAGCCACGAGCTGCGCACGCCGCTCGCCTCGCTCACCGGCTTCATCGAGACCTTGAGGGGACACGCCCGCGACGATGCGGAGGCGCGCGACCGCTTCCTGATCATCATGAGCCGTCAGGCCGAACGGATGGCCCGTCTGATCGACGACCTGCTGTCGCTCTCCCGCATCGAGCTGAACGAGCACATCCGCCCCGGCGGCCAGTGCGACCTTTCCCTCGCGGTCGGCGACGTCCTCGACGCGCTGGCGCCGCAGATCGCCGCCAAGCAGGTGCGGGTGGAGTTCGACCTTGCGCCTCCGGGGGCCGCGGAGATCGTCGGCGACCGCGACCAGATTGTCCAGGTGGCGCAGAACCTACTCGACAATGCGGTGAAGTACGCCCCCAACGAAGGCCTCGTGCGCGTTTCCGTCGCCCGCAACCTGACGCTGGAGGGCGCCACCGCAACGCGGCCGGACGACGCCCGCCAGAGCGCGCGCAGCGGCGGCCGCATGCCGCTGCTCACGCCCGCGCGAAACGGAGCGGAGCGGTACGCCCTGTTGCGGGTGGACGATGGCGGCCCGGGCATGGCGCGCGAGCACCTGCCGCGCCTGACTGAGCGTTTCTATCGCGTGGAGGGGCAGAAGAGCGGCGAACGAACGGGGACAGGGCTGGGCCTGGCCATCGTCAAGCACATCGTCAACCGGCACCGCGGCGGCTTCTACGTGGAGAGCGCGCCCGGTCACGGGGCAGCTTTCAGCGTCTATCTGCCCATGACAGCGCGAGCCATGCAACGCGCGGACACCCTGCTCCCTACCGCTCAAGCAGACGCCGGCCTTTCACACGAGCCTCGCGCGGCGTGACGAAACTGTCGTAGACCTGTCGTAAGTCGTCTGCAAATCGGCGTCACTTAGGCGTGTCGCTGCGCCCGGCCGGAATCACCGCCATGAGCATGAACGAACACACCCTGAAGTTCTTCGGCGAGGAGCTCGGCCAGCTCAAGGCCGAGGTCGCGCGCATGGGCGGCCTGGCTGAGGCGCAGGTGGCCGACGCGATCGAGGCGATCGCACGCCGCGACGTGGCGATTGCCGAGGATGTGGTCGGCCGGGACCGTCGCTTGGACGGCATGCAGCACGACATCGAGAAGAAGGCCATCCGCATCATATCGCTGCGGCAGCCGGTGGCGCAGGACCTGCGCCGCACGGTCTCGGCCCTGAAGATGAGTTCGATCCTGGAACGCACCGGCGACTACGCCAAGAACATCGCCAAGCGCGGCCTGATCATCGCCGACGCCGAGCCGCTGAGTGCGCTCACCCGCTCCATCGAGCGCATGGGCAAGCTGGTCTCCGGCCGGCTGAAGGACGCCCTGGACGCCTATACCAACGCTGAACTCGATCGCGCCATGGACGTGTGGCAGAACGATGAGGAGGTGGACGAGCACTACAACTCGCTGTTCCGCGAGTTGCTCACCTACATGATCGGCGACCCGCGGATGATCAACTCCTGCGCCCACCTGCTGTTCGTGGCCAAGAACCTGGAGCGCATCGGCGACTACGCCACCAACATAGCCGAGATCGTCCACTACGAGGTGACCGGCGAGGAGATCGTCGGCGACCGGCCCAAATGGAGCGGCATGTCCGGCCCCGCCAAGTCGGAACCGGCCGAGCCGGAGCTCTAGGCCGTGATCCCCCAGATCCTGGTTGTGGAGGACGAGGACGCCCTCTCGACGCTCCTCCAGTACAACCTGGAGAAGGAGGGCTACGCCGTGCGGCTGTCGGCGGATGGCGAGGACGCCCTGGTCCAGGTGGACGAGCGGCTGCCCGACCTGATCGTGTTGGACTGGATGTTGCCCAAGATAAGCGGCATCGAGGTGTGCCGACGCCTGCGCAGCCGCACGGACACCCGCAACGTGCCCATCGTCATGCTGACCGCCCGTGGCGAGGAGAGCGACCGCATCCGGGGCCTGGACACCGGCGCCGACGACTACGTCATCAAGCCGTTCTCCATGACCGAGCTGACCGCGCGCCTGCGCGCCGTGCTCCGCCGCATCCGCCCGGGCCTGGCGGAGGACCGGGTCCACCATGGCGACATCATCGTCGACCGGGTGGCGCACCGGGTGAAGCGGGCGGGCCGCGAGATCCACCTCGGCCCCACCGAGTTCCGCCTGCTCGACTACCTGATCCAGCACCCCGGCCGGGTCTTCTCCCGCGAGCAGCTGCTGGACTCCGTCTGGGGATCGGACGTGTATGTCGAGGCCAGGACGGTGGACGTGCACATCGGTCGGCTTCGCAAGGCTTTGAACCGCGACGAGGAGACCGATCCGATCCGAACCGTCCGGTCCGCCGGCTATTCGCTGGAAGCGGAGGGCTGATCGGACGGCTTTGGACCTCGGGCATCCCGTGCCTCCGTCAAGCTCGATCTAACCTGCGTCCCGATTTCGGCCAGCGCGCTCCGCGCAAACGGGATGGCGCGGGGCAGGGCGTAGAAATAGTGGATCATTCCGGGATGCACCGTGACCCGCACCGGCACGCCAGCCGCCTCCAGCCGCCCGGCATAGGCCAGAGCCTCGTCCCGGAACGGATCGCAGGTGGCGGCATGGATCAGGGTCGGTGGCAGGTGCGTCAGACTCCTCGCCCTCAGGGGGGAGACCTGCGGGTCCGCCGGGTCGGCGCCCTGCAGGTAGTCCTCCGCGTCCGCCGCCAACCGGCCGTGATCGAGAAAGAAGCCATGTCCGAACCGCTCGCGCGAGCCCGTCGTGAGAGGGAGGTCCAGGATGGGACAGATCAAGAGCAGCAGCGCCACCGGCGAAGCCCGTTCCTCGACGAGGCAGGCGGCGGCGAGGTTGGCGCCGGCCGAATCGCCCGCAAGGACGAGGCGCCGCGCGTCGATGCCGAGCCGGGACGCCTCGCGCGCCAGCCAGGCGAGCGCGTCCAGCGCGTCGCGGATCGGGCCGGGGAAGGGGTGCTCGGGCGGGCGGCGGTAGGCGAGGGCGAAGACGACGCAGTCGCTGGACGCCGCCAGGGCGCCGCAGACGCCGGCGTGGGTCTCCAGGTCCCCCGCCACCCATCCGCCGCCGTGCAGGTAGAGCATGGCGGGGCGCGGACCTGAGCCGGCGCCTTCGGGATCGATCTCCGGCGTGTAGCGGCGGAGGTCGAGCCGCACCCCATCGGCCGCGGGGCAGGACAGCCCTTCGCAGGTGACGCCGGGGGGAGGCGGATCGGCGGCGAGGTCAGCCAGGCCGCGCAGGCTCTCCCGGCGTTCCAGGGGGCTGGGCCGGCTCGTGGTCGCCGCGTCGCCGGCCTCCAGCATGTGGAGCAGGCGCGCCGCGCGAGGATCGAGTGCGGAGCGGTCGTCGGGCATGATCACGCCCGCGCCGTCTTCAGGCCACGCGTTCGACCAGGCGAGCTATGGCCTCAGCGCTGCGGAAGTTCTCCGGCGTCATCTCGTCCTGCGGAAGGAACAGGTCGAACTCTCCTTCCACCGCCAGCATCAGGTTGACGGTATCCAGCGAGCTCAGCCCCGCCTCGCGCAGGTCGCCGTCCGGAGCCGCGGCCGGGCGCTGCTTCCTGGCCAGCATCGCGTCCACAAGGGCGAGGACGCGCCTGACGCTGTCTTGGCCGCCGTCCTGCTTGACCATGGCCTGCGCTGACATCCGACACTCCCCCACAGCGGTTGCGATATACCGCCGGCGGTAAAGACGGGGTTAGGGATGCAGGGCTGAAGAACGTCCGGCCGACGACTTCCGCCGTATCTCGGTTAATCTTGCTTCATCCTTGTTTCACTTGGGTTCGGCCGGTTCAGGCGGGGCTTGCTGGCACACTTGTTGAACCAGCCGGGCGGAGGCGACACGGGATCGATCATGTTGATACAGCTGACCCAGACGGCGGCCCTGTCCGCCTCCCAGGACCTCGTCACCCGCGCCGAGCAGGTCGCCCTGGTGGCCGCCGAGCACGCCGACGACGTGGACGTCCGCGGCCGCTTCCCGCGCGAGGCGATGGCGGCGCTGAAGGCCGAGCGGCTGCTGGGCGCCATGGTCCCGGCGCGGCTGGGCGGGGAGGGCGCCTCCATCACCGAACTGGCCGAGGTCTGCCACCGGCTGGGCCAAGCCTGCGCCTCCACCGCCATGATCTTCGCCATGCACCAGATCAAGGCCGCCTGCCTGGTCAAGCACTATGAGGGCAGCGCCTGGCACGCCGACTTCTTGCGCGAACTGGCGATCAGCCAGCTGCTGCTGGCCTCCTCCACCACCGAGGGCCAGGGCGGCGGCGACGTCCGCAACAGCATAGCCCCCGTCGAGCGCGACGGCGCCACCATCCGGCTGGAGCGCGCCGCCACGGTGATGTCCTACGGCGCTCAGGCCGATGCGGTCGTCACCACCGCCAGGCGCGCGCCGGACGCCGCGCCGTCGGACCAGGTGCTCGTGGTGTTCCGCGCCGGCGACTACCGCCTGACCGAGACCAGCACGTGGGAGACGCTCGGCATGCGCGGCACCCGCAGCGCCGGCTTCGCCATGGCGGCGGAGGGCCACGAGTTGCAGGTCCTGCCCCAGCCCTATGCCGAGATCCACGCCCAGACCATGACCCCGGTCGCGCACCTGCTCTGGTCCAGCGTCTGGGCGGGTGTGGCGGCCGGCGCGGTGGAGCGGGCGCGGCTGTTCATCCGCAAGGCCGCGCGATCTGGCCAGACTCCGCCGGCGGCGGCCCACTTCAACCGGGCGGCGGGCCAGCTCCGCCAGCTCCGCGCCTTGGTGACAGCCGCCCTGACCCGATACGAGGCCATCCGCGAAGATGCGGCCGCGCTCTCCGCCTTCGACTTCCAGACCGAGATCACCCTTCTCAAGGTGGAGGCCTCGGAGCTGGCCCTGTCGGCGGTGATGAGCGCCATGCGGACCTGCGGCCTGTCCGGCTACCGCAACGACGGCGCCGCCAGCCAGGGCCGGGCGCTGCGCGACATCCTCTCCGCGCCGATCATGATCAACAACGACCGCATCCTGGCCAACCTCGGCGCCTCCGCCGTGATGGCCGAGACCCCCCGCGGCCTGTTCGCCTGACCCCGGTCGATTGACCCTCGCACCAACCTTTCAGGACACAGAGGTCCCTCCCATGAGCAACCTGGCCTACCGCCTGGATGACGTCGCCCCGCCCGAGCGCCCGACCAGGGGCCGCTACGCCGCCGAGCGGCTGGAGGGCCTCGCCGCCACCCTGTTCCGGCCGATGGGCGCGGACGGCGTCTACGCCCGCACCGGCGCCTATGAGGAGGTGGTCGACGCGCTCGCCGCCCTGATCACCCGCCACCGCGACCCCGCCGCCGAGGTGTTCCGCTTCCCGCCGGTGATGAGCCGCAGCGTCCTGGAGACGTCGGGCTATCTGAAGAGCTTCCCCAACCTGCTCGGCTGCGTCTGCTGCATGGACGGCAGCGAGGCGGAGGTGCGGGGCGCGGTCAACCGCTTCGTGGAGGGCGGGACCTATACCGACGCCCTGAACGTCGCCGACCTGATCCTGACGCCCGCCAGCTGCTATCCGATCTACCCCATCGCCGCGGCCCGGGGCGCCCTGCCGGAGGATGGCCTGCTGTTCGATGTGGGTTGCGACTGCTTCCGCCGCGAGCCGTCGCGCGATCTCGACCGGCTCCAGTCCTTCCGCATGCGCGAATACGTCCGCATCGGCTCAGCTGAGCAGATCGCCGCCTTCCGCGAGAGCTGGATGGATACCGCGCGCGGGATCGCCGACCAGCTCGGCCTGTCCTA
This sequence comes from Caulobacter sp. S45, assembly GCF_903642205.1. GTDB lineage: Bacteria > Pseudomonadota > Alphaproteobacteria > Caulobacterales > Caulobacteraceae > CAHJWH01. The sequence goes on from NZ_CAHJWH010000156.1 coordinate 6,865, forward strand.
CACGGTGGAGGTGGCCAACGACCCCTTCTTCGGCCGTGGCGGCCAGCTGATGGCGGTGTCCCAGCGCCAGCAGTCGCTGAAGTTCGAGCTTCTGATCCCGGTGATCTCGGCGGAGAAGCCCACCGCCTGCATGAGCTTCAACTACCACCAGGACCATTTCGGCACGACCTGGGGCATCGACCAGGCCGACCGCGAGCCCGCCCACACCGGCTGCGTCGCGTTCGGCATGGACCGCCTGGCGGTGGCCCTCTTCGCCACCCACGGGGCGA
>NZ_CAHJWH010000157.1 GCF_903642205.1 Caulobacter sp. S45
GCGGGTGCGGCCCAAGTCCACCTCGACCTCTCCCACGCCGGCGTGGTGCGCCGGCGGTTCCTGCTGCCTCCGGGCGACGGGGTGAACGTCTACCGCTATGTCATCGACGTCACCGATCAGCCGGCGGCCGCCCCTGCCGGTCAGGCCGCCGCGACCAACCCCGCCCAGGTCGCCAGCATCCAGCCCGGCAAGTCCGCGCCCGACCAGGAACTCCACGCCGCCAAGGGCACCCGCCGCGCCAGGCAGATCGCTCAGCTCGCCAAGATCGAGGCGCCCATCGCGCCGCTGACGCCGTCGAAGAAGGTCATCGTCATCGACGCCGGCCATGGCGGCCACGACCCCGGCGCCGCGGGTTCGGACGCCCACGAGAAGGACCTGACGCTCGCCGCAGCGAGGGTGCTGCGCGACCGGCTGGAGCGGGAAGGCCGCTACCACGTGGTGCTGACCCGCGACTCCGACGTCTATGTCGGCCTGCAGGACCGGGTGAAGATCGCGCGCAAGGCCAACGCCGACCTGTTCATCTCGCTGCACGCCGACAGCGGGACCAGCCCCGACATCCGCGGCGCCACGGTCTACACCCTGTCCGAACAGGGCGCCACGCGCGCGGCCCACCAGGTGTTCGAGAAGGCCAACTGGATATCCCCCACCCTGCCCGGCGCCGACGAGCAGGTGAACCGCATCCTGCTCGACCTCACCCAGCGCGAGACCCGCAACCGCTCCTCGGTCTTCGCCGAGACGCTCCTGGAGCGCATCGCCGACAAGGCCCAGCTGCTGCGCCGCAGCCACCGCGACGCCGGCTTCATGGTGCTGCTGGCCCCCGACGTGCCGGCCGTGCTGCTGGAGATGGGCTTCATCACCAACCCGTCCGACGAGCGGCGGCTGGCGGACGGGGGCGAGCGGCGGCGGCTGATGGACGGCGTGGCGCAGGCGATCGACACCTACTTCGCGGGCGAGACGATGAAGGTGGCGAGTCGGTAGGGGCCGCGTCCGAGTAGCGGACGTCCGCTACTTCCGAGTTAGGTGTGGAGAGCTGCTGCTAAGACGTCACATAGACGCTGACGAACTCGGCTACCTCATCGGGCGTAGGGGGCTCCCAGAACCTCTCCGTGAAGTCGAACATCTCTCGAGTGATCGGAAAAGATAGTTGGCCTTGCCCATCATCTTGCTGATTGCGTAGCCGAATGCGCTCCCAACGATCTTCTATCGGTACGTCGAGAACATGGAGTTGAACCGTTAAACCTGCTTTGTTCGCCAATTCTGCATACTTCCGGCGGCAAGCTCTGCTTGCAAAGCCTACTTCGAGCATGCATGCCACGCCTGCTCTAGCGACTTGCACCGCCGTGTCCCAAATTTGTTGCGAACATCGATCTATACGCTCCATCGACCAAGCCGGCTGAAGAGGCTGCGGCGAGTCCATCCAGAACAATGTGGTCATCCACTCATCTATGGAGAAGAGCACCGCCCCCGTCTCGGTGCAGAAGCGCTTAGCGTAGGTCGTCTTGCCCGCGCCGGTAGAACCGACCAAGAAGTGTAAGTGAACGGCAGGTATCATCTTCAATAAGCTTTTTGGGACGGCATGTCAGCTATGGGCGATCTATTGCATCAGCATTGCCCCCACAAGCGGGCGCGAACGCCACCGTGCTTGGGCGTGTCAAGGCGACCTGTGTGCTGCAGGCGAGCCTGCGGCTCGACCCTCGCGACAAGCCCGAGGGCAGGCTCTTGACCCGCGCCTTCCGCGCGGCGGCTCACCGGAGGGGGCGGACGCAGGGCGTCCCTTGGTGAGGTTCGACTTGGCCTGCGGCTGCGTCGAACACAGGGCTTCGGCTTGGGGGCGCGGTCGTCTTCTCCTCCCCTGCGAAGCGGGGGTTTGAACGCGAAGGCGTTCATGGGCGCGGTGCGGATACGCGCCGTGACGGAGGGGGCGTCGCGGGCGCCGGGTTGGGTGATGCGGGAGATGAAGGCTAGGTCAGCAGGCCGTGACCGCGGGGACGCGCCCTCCGTCGGCTTCGCCGCCACCTCCCCCGCTTGCGCAGGGGAGGAGAACGAGCGCTCTTCCTTGCATCAGCCCTGCGTTCGATCCGCGGCGCCCCGCCATTCCGGCGGCGCCCCGCCTTCGGCTAGGTCTGTGGGCAAGGCGGCTCCGACACGAACAGCACGCGGGCGGGCTCCAGGTCACGCCGCCTGCAGCTTCGGCTCCGGGGCGGCGAAGGCCGGCAACTGGCCGCCGACCAGGCCGCGGAGCTTGCTGCGCAGGCGGACCAGCAGGGCCATGGGCTGGGGCACGCTCTCGCGGAAGATGGCGAGCTTGCGGACATAGCTGTCCACCCGCCAGGTGGCCGAAGAGCCTGCAGGGAAGAACACCACGTCGCCCGGGCCCAGCACCTCGACCCGGCCACCGGGAAGACTGAGGGTGACGCCGCCTTCGATGACGTGGATGGTCTCGTCCTGGTCGTAGACCCAGCGGAAGACCCCCGCGGAGCAATCCCACAGCATGGTCATGGCCGTGCGGTCGGCGCTGCGGGCCAGGACGGTGTTGCGGGCCACAGGGCGGCCCTCGATGATCCACTCCGCGCGGATGGGCGCGCTGGAGAGCTGAACGTCCTGTGAGCTGACGATGATTGACACTCGTTCTACTCCGATCTCAGTTTGAGGCGACCGGCGCCGCGATGCGGACTGTCTCGCAAGCCGGACGCCACATTCGCCTGTCGGGCGAACCTGCGGCTGCGACATTCTGCCCGGGCTTGATTTCCTCCCAAAGCGCGGGCCGCTTGCCATCCCCGCTGCGGCGCGGCAAACCCGCGCCCATCATGTCCATAGACGCCGCCACCGTGCGCCGGGTCGCCCGGCTCGCCCGCATCGCCGTTCCCGAAGCGCGCCTGGAGCCCATGGCCCAGGAGCTGAGCGGCATCCTGGACTGGATCGAGCAGCTGAACGAGGTGGACACAGACGGTGTCGCGCCCATGACCTCCTGCGTCGCCGCCAGCCTGCCGCTGAGGGACGACGTGGTCACCGACGGCGAGAAGCGCGATGCGGTGCTCTCCAATGCGCCGAAGTCCATCGGCGGCTTCTTCGTGGTGCCGAAGGTGGTCGAATGAAGCCCGCCGACCTCACCGGCCTGACGCTGAAGGCGGCGCGCGACGGTCTGGCCACCGGCCGCTTCTCCGCCGAAGAGCTGGCCCAGGCGCATATCGAGGCCATCGCCGCGGCCAACGCGCACCTGAACGCCTTTGTGCTGGAAACACCGGACAAGGCGCTGGCGATGGCGCGGGCCTCGGACGGCCGCCGCGCCCGGGGCGAAGCCGGCCCGCTGGAGGGGATCAGCCTGGGCGTGAAGGACCTGTTCTGCACCGAGGGGGTGCGCACCACCGCGGGCTCCAGGATCATCGGCGAGTTCGTCCCGCCTTACGAGTCCACCGTCTCCGCCAACCTGTGGCGCGACGGCGCGGTGATGCTGGGCAAGCTGAACATGGACGAGTTCGCCATGGGCTCATCCAATGAGACGTCTGCTTTCGGACCCGTGACCAACCCCTGGCGCGCTGCGGGCTCCAACCAGCGGCTGACGCCAGGCGGCTCCTCCGGCGGCTCCGCGACCGCGGTGGCGGCGGACCTGTGCCTCGGCGCCACGGCCAGCGATACCGGCGGCTCGATCCGCCAGCCGGCGTCGTTCACCGGCACGGTGGGGATCAAGCCGACCTACGGCCGCTGCTCGCGCTATGGCATGGTGGCTTTCGCCAGCTCGCTGGACCAGGCCGGTCCCATCGCCAAGACGGTGGAGGACGCGGCCATCCTGCTCACCTCCATGGCTGGCCACGACGCCAAGGACAGCACCTCGCTGGACGTGGAGACGCCGGACTTCGCAAGCTTCGTCGGCCGCTCGCCCAAGGGCCTGCGCATCGGCGTGCCCAAGGAGTACCGGCTGGACGGCATGCCGGAGGAGATCGCACGCCTGTGGGACCAGGGGGTCGCCTGGCTGAAGGACGCGGGCTGCGAGATCAGGGAGGTGACGCTACCCCACACCCGCTACGCCCTGCCGGCCTACTACATCGTGGCCCCGGCGGAGGCCTCGTCCAACCTAGCCCGCTACGACGGCATGCGCTTCGGCCTGCGGGCCGAGGGCGGCGGCACGCTGACGGAAGTCTATGAACGCTCCCGCGCCGAGGGCTTCGGCGAGGAGGTGAAGCGACGCATCCTGATCGGCGCCTACGTGCTCTCGGCGGGCTACTATGACGCCTATTACCTGAAGGCGCAGAAGGTCCGCCGTCGGATCGCCGAGGACTTCGACGCCGCCTTCCTGGAGGTCGACGCGCTGCTGACGCCTACGGCGCCGTCCGCGGCCTTCGCGCTCGGCGACAGGGTCAGCGATCCTCTGGCCATGTACCTGAACGACGTCTTCACCGTCACGGTGAACCTGGCGGGCCTGCCGGGGATCAGTATTCCGGCAGGCCTCGACACTTCGGGCCTGCCGCTGGGGCTGCAGCTGATCGGCCGGGCGCTGGACGAGGGGACGCTGTTCACCCTGGGCGCCGCGATCGAGCAGGCGGCCGGCTTTCGCGCGAGGCCTGCGTCCTGGTGGTGATGCGGCCCTGGATACGGTGGCTGATGATCGCTGCGCCGTTCGGGCTGATCGCGCTCGGCGGCTGGTGTCTGGTGCGCTCGCCCTGGCCTTCGATCTGGCGACTGATGCTGCAGGGCCGGCATGTGCTGGTGGCCCATACCTGGTCGACCGTGGGGTTGCCCGTCGCGGCGGCGGCCAGTTTCGCGTCCGCCATCGTGATCTCGCTACAGATAAGGCGCTGAGGCAAGCCCTCGGCTAGAGAGACTCGATGGCGCTGAGCACCTTTCGGTAGACGGACCGCGAGAACCGCTTCACCCGCGTGCCGCCTTCGGCCAACAGGTTGTGACCGGACGGCTCGGCCGTGGTGATGCTCACCTTGGTCAAGTGGGCCTGCAACCGTGTCAGCTTGGATCGAGAAATGCGTCCGTTGGACAGCAGGGCCAGCTTGGCTGGGCTCATGGTGCGGAACATGACGTATTCCGGCCGTTCGCACAGGCCCGGCAACTCGTGCTCGAGTACGGCGCGCCCTTGCGGCGAGGAGGCGATGACGTCGATGGGCGTGTCGACGGACAGTTTCTGGGCTTGCCGGTCCATTCCGGAGGCGCGGGCCTGCTCCTTGGAGGCGTCGCCCGCGATCGGCGCACCCATGTCCTCGGGCATCGCCATGTCGTCGGAAGGCGTGGCGGCTGCCGTCGACGTCATCAAGCGAGTTGCAACAGGCAGCGTGGCGGGTTGGGCCGCAGCATCAAAGCCCGCGCATAGGCCAGCTGCGGTCAGGACCAAAGCGAACGTGCGCTGCAGGACAGGGTGTCCAAGCACGGCTCGATCTCCCCTAAGGTTCGCAGGCGCTGAACGCAGCGCCCTTCGGACTGGCTCCAACCTATAACCTGATTTTCTAACGCCGTGTTGCGCTATCGACACAAGGCGCCGGGCTGGCTTGATCGCGTCCATGCGCCTAGATCGTAGGACTATAGGAGAGGTCTGCGATGAGCGAACGGGCGCCTTACCGGGTCACCGGCCGCAGCGGCGAGTGGGAGGTGGTGCTAGGATTGGAAGTCCACGCCCAGGTTGCCTCCAACGCCAAGCTGTTCTCCGGCGCGTCGACGGCGTTCGGGGCCGCGCCGAACGAGCACGTCAGTCTGGTGGACGCCGCCTTCCCGGGCATGCTGCCGGTGATCAACCGCCATTGCGTGGAGCAGGCGGTGCGAACGGGACTGGGCTTGCGCGCCCAAATCAATTTCAGCTCGCGCTTCGACCGCAAGAACTACTTCTATCCGGACCTGCCGGCCGGCTATCAGATCAGCCAGTTCAAGGACCCGATCGTGGGCGAGGGCGAGCTGGCGGTGGAGCGGGACGACGGCTCGACCTTCATCGTGGGCATCGAGCGGCTGCACCTGGAGCAGGATGCCGGCAAGTCGATCCACGACATGGACCCCAACTGGACCTATGTAGACCTGAACCGGGCGGGCGTGGCGCTGATGGAGATCGTCTCGCGCCCGGACCTTCGCTCGCCCGAGGATGCGGCCGCGTACGTGAAGACGATGCGCGCCCTGGTGCGTAGGCTGGGGACCTGCGACGGCGACATGGAGAAGGGCAACCTGCGCGCCGACGTGAACGTCTCGGTGCGCAAGCCCGGCGGCCCGCTGGGCACCCGCTGCGAGATCAAGAACGTCAACTCCATGCGCTTCATCCAGCAGGCCATCGTCTATGAGGCCGCGCGCCAGGTTGAGGTGCTGGAGGACGGCGGCTCCATCATCCAGGAGACCCGGCTGTTCGACGCGGCGAAGGGCGAGACCCGCTCCATGCGCTCGAAGGAGGAGGCGCACGACTACCGCTACTTCCCCGACCCCGACCTGCTGCCGCTGGAGATCGATCCGGCCTGGGTGAAGGCCATCGAGGCGAGCCTGCCGGAACTGCCGGACGCTCTACGGACGCGGCTGCAGTCTCAGTATGGCCTGTCGCCTTACGACGCGCGGGTGCTGGCGACCGATCACGTGCTGGCCGACTACTTCGAGACCGCCGCCAAGGGCCGCGACACCAAGCTGGTGGCCAACTGGGTCTCCAACGATCTGGTGGGTAAGCTCGGCAAGGCGGAGCAGTCCATCGAGGACAGCCTGATTGCGCCTGCGGACATCGCAGAGCTGGTCGGCCTGATCGAGGACGGCGTGATCTCGTCGAAGATCGCCAAGGACGTGTTCGAGCGCATGTGGGCGGGGGAGGGTGCGCCCAAGGCCATCGTGGAGGCGCATGGCCTGGTCCAGGTCAGCGACACTGGCGAGCTGGAGGCCATCGTGGACCGGCTCGTCTCCGCCAATCCGGACAAGGCGGCCGCGGTGAAGGCCAAGCCCCAGGCCATCGGCTGGTTCGTGGGCCAGGTGATGAAGGAGACCGGCGGCAAGGCCAACCCGGCGGCGGTCAACGCGATCCTGCAGGTGAGGCTGGGCTAACGCTCCCTGCGACCGAAGCGCCCGCTTCAACCAGATTGATGGAGTGCGTCTCCCATTCGCGCATAGGATGTGACTGGCAATTAGCCGTGGGGGACGTCGGATGTTGGGATCGTTCGG
>NZ_CAHJWH010000158.1 GCF_903642205.1 Caulobacter sp. S45
CTTGGCGAGCCCCGCCCTCGCCACGCCGCCGCCGATCATGAGCCCTGCGCCCTCCGACCGATCGCCGGCCTCGGCCGCGATGGTGGGCAGCCTGCCGGCCGGCGCTGCATCTGGAACCGTGGTGGTCCGTGGCCTCACGGGACAGACCGAGACCCTGACCGCCGCCGACATCGCCAGGCTGCCGCACGCCCACGTCTCGCTGGACCACATGGGCGTGACCACCGACTTCTCCGGTCCCCTGCTCAGCGACCTGCTGCGCGACGTGGGCGCGCCCATGGGCGTGCGGCTGCACGGGGCCGGCGTGAACGACGTCGTCTTCGTCACCGCGGCCGACAAGTACCGGGTGGTGCTGTCCCTGGCTGAGGTGGACCCGAGCTTCCACAGGAACGCCAGGGTCATCCTGGCCGACCTGGGCGACGGAAAGCCACTTCCCATCAAGGAGGGACCTTACCGGCTGGTGGTCGACGGCGATCTTAAGCCGGCCCGCGCCGCTTATTCCGTCGTGGCCATCGAGCTGAAGCACCTGCCCTGAGCCCGCACGCACGTCGATGCGTGACGATTGATCCATGTTGCCGCTTACGGCATCTAAACAAATGTATGGCCAGCCTCGGTTGAGTAAGCCGAGGCGTCGATGCGTTCCTCCCTATCGCGTAACTTCCTGCTGGGCGTGGGCCTCACCTCGGTGGTGTTCACCATCACCGCGTCGCTGTCGGCGTTCGCCGTATTTCAGAGCGAGCTGGCGCACCGGCAGATCAGTTTCCTGTCCCAGTACGTGCAGGAGCGCACCGACAACCTGGACCGCCGCTTCACCGGCCTGCTGGCCCTGCACCGCACCGCCGTGAGGACGCTCCAGCGGCGCGAGGCCCTGCTGAAGCCGGGCGAGGCCGAGAAGCTGATCGATCGCGACTTCCCGCTCCATGCCGACGGCACCCGTCGTAGCCGGCCGGAGGCCTTCACCGGCAGCGTCTCGCGAGGCGGTCGGCTGATCTACGGCATGGGCGCCTTCATCGCCGACGGGGCCCACATCCCGGAGGCGGAGATGCGGGCGCTGACCAGCGCCTATCCCATCGTCGGCAGCTTCGGCCAAGCCGTGCACGACGACTACGACAACTTCTACTTCTTCACCCCGCACAACCGGCTGGTGATGTTCGGCCCCGACCGGCCCGATCACCTGCTGTTCTATCGCGAGCAGGCGCCGGCCAGCCTCGACTTCTCCCAGGAGGAGATGAGCCGCATCATCCTGCCGGCGGTGAACCCCACCGGCGCCACCCGATGCACCTCGCTCCAGCGCCTGATCCAGGAGAAGGCGACCGCCCGGGTGGGCCTGGCCTGCCTCACGCCCGCCTATGTGGATGGAAGGTTCGTCGGCGCCTTCGGATCCACCATCAGCGCCACCGCCCTGTTCAAGGAGGCCGTAGGGGCCAGCCTGCGCGGGGCCAACAGCCTGATCCTGCGCGGCGACGGCGAGCTGCTGGCCTATCCGGGCACCATGTCCGCGGGCGGCGCGAGCGAGGACCAGGTGGCGGCCTATGCGAGGCGGATGAAACTCCCCGCCCTCGCGCGTCAGGTTCGGGCCCAGCATCTGCAGCACGGCGTGCTGGTCAGCGCGGACGGCAAGCAGATCGTCGCCTTCGGCCGGCTGAGCGGCCCGGGCTGGTACTACCTGGTCAGCTATCCGGCCATGGCGGTGACCCTGTCGGCTGCGCGTTCGGCCCTGGTCATCCTGGCGCTGGGCCTGATGGCCTCCCTCCTGCAGACGCTCGTGATCCTGCGCATGGCGCGTCACGCCATCACCCGGCCCCTGCAGGAGCTGGCGACCTCCTGCGAGGCGCGCTCGCCCACCGCCGTGGCCAGCCTGCAAGCCCGGGGCGACGAGATCGGCGTGCTGGCCTGGGCCCTTCGCGGCGAGCGGGACCGCGCCGACGAGTTGCTGGCTTCCCTGGAGCAGCGCGTCAGCGAACGCACGGCCGAGCTGGAGAAGGCCAACGAGGAGAAGTCCCGCTTCCTGGCCAATATGAGCCACGAGCTGCGGACGCCGCTGAACGGGGTGATCGCGGTGTCGGAGACCCTGGCGCGCGAGCAGACCTCGCCCCGCAACGCCGAGCTGGCCCAGCTGATCTGCGCCTCCGGCCGGCTGCTGGAACAGGTGCTCACCGATATCCTGGACTTCTCCAAGATCGAGGCCGGCGAGATGCGGCTGGAGCGCCAGCCCTTCGAACTCGCCACCGTGATCTCGCGCGTGGCCGAGCTGCACCGGGCCAGCGCAGAGGCCAAGGGCATCGGCCTGCGCTGGCACATCTCAGAGGGCGCGCTCGGCTGCTACCTCGGCGACTCCGTGCGTTTGACCCAGGTGCTCTCCAACCTGCTCAGCAACGCGGTCAAGTTCACCGGAGCGGGCGAGGTCAGCCTGTCGGTGGCGTGCGATCAGGGCGCGATACGCATCGATGTCGCAGACACCGGCATCGGTTTCGACGACGCGGTCAAGGCGCGGCTGTTCCACCGCTTCGAACAGGCCGACGTCTCGATCCGCCGGCGCTTCGGCGGTACGGGGCTGGGCTTGGCCATCTGCCAGTCGCTGGTGACGCTGATGGGCGGCGAGATCGGAGCGCAGTCCAGCCCGGGCGAAGGCGCCACCTTCACCGTCCGGCTGCCCCTGCCCCAGGCCGCCGCCGCGCCGGCGCCGGAGGCGGGCCCTGCGCTCACGCCGGAGGAGATGCCAGGGCTACAGGTGCTGCTGGCCGAGGATCATCCTACCAACCAGCGGGTGGTGCGCCTGATCCTGGAAGCCGTGGGCGTGGAGCTGACGGTGGTGGACAACGGCGCTCTGGCGCTGGAGGCCTTCGCCCGCCAGCGCTTCGACCTGGTGCTGATGGACATGCAGATGCCCGAGATGGACGGGCTCACCGCCACCACCCAGCTGCGGGCCATGGAGCGGGAGACAGGCGCGGTGCGGACGCCGGTGATCATGCTCACCGCCAACGCCCTGGACGAGCACGTCCAGGCCAGCCTCGCCGCCGGCGCGGACCGGCACCTGTCCAAGCCGCTCCGGGCCGCCGACCTGCTGGACGCCATAATCGCGCTGACGGCCGGCGAAGCCGAGGCGGACAAGGCCGCCCGAGCCGCGGCCTAGCCTACTTCGCCCGCTTCGCCGGCTGGGCCGCGTCCTGCACCTGCGTGCGAGGCAGCTCCTCCAGGACGAGATATCCCTGGCTGCGTTCGTCGAGCACGTCGAAGTTGTGGTCTGCGCGGGCCAGGAAGGCCTTCAGCGTCAGCCGGCCGATGAAGCTGTCGTCGGCGGAGCGCACCGGCTCGGCGTCGTTGATGAGGGCGTAGGGGGCCGCGCCCTGCAGGTCGCCGGCTAGCTTGGTCTTGTCGCTGGTGTCGTACTCGGCGGCCTGGCCGGACGCGTTCAGCTCCGGAACGAGCACGGTCTCGTAATAAACGATCTCGGAGTCGGTCACCAATCCATCACGGTTGCGGTCAAGCACGGTGAAGAAGGCCTGGGCATCGGCCTTGAACTCGACCTTGTCGAGCTTGCCGTCATGATTGGCGTCCGCCGCCTTGAACCACTGCACCACCGGATAGGGCTGACCGGAGACCGAGCGGAACGGCTGGCCCATGGGGCTGACGAACAGATGTGCATCATCCAGCGGAGTGGTCTGGGGCCGCCGCGGCGCAGCCGCCATCGCGCTTGAGCTCGAAGACAGCAGGGCGAGGACAGACATGCCGGCCAGAACAGCCGGCGCGAAAGAGGCGGGGGCGCGCAGAGTCATGGCTCTTCCTAAAGCATCGCGCGCCACTCGGCGCCACCCCGGCCTTGATCTGCGCGCGGTCGCACAGCAACAGGGTCCTATGACCGACGGCCTGCTCCCCCACGACGCGGCGCTGGAACGCCTGCGCCGGCTGCACCCCATCCTGATCGACCTGTCGCTCGGGCGGGTGCAGCGGCTGCTTGGCGCACTGGGTCATCCCGAGACGCGGTTGCCGCCGGTGATCCACGTGGCCGGCACCAACGGCAAGGGCTCCACCGTGGCCTATCTGCGCGCCATCGGCGAGGCGGCGGGGCTGCGGGTGCACGCCTTCACCTCGCCGCACCTGGTCCGCTTCGCCGAGCGCATCCGCATCGCAGGGACGCTGATCGCGGACGACGAGCTGGCGGCCCTGCTGGCGCAGGTGGAGGCCGCCAACGCCGGCGAGCCGATCACCTTCTTCGAGATCACCGCCGCCGCCGCGCTGAAGGCCTTCGCCGACACCCCGGCTGACCTGTGCGTGGTCGAGGTGGGGCTGGGTGGCCGTTACGACGCCACCAACGTGTTCGAGGCCCCGGCGCTCAGCGTCATCACCCCGGTGGATCACGACCATCACGAATACCTCGGCGACACCTTGGCCAAGATCGCCGGCGAGAAGGCGGGCGTCCTGAAGCCCGGCCGACCCGCCGTGATCGGCCGCCAGCCGGAGGCGGCGCTCGAGGTGATCGAGGCCCAGGCGACGCGGCTGGGCTCACCCCTGACGGTGGCGGGGCGGGACTTCGACGCCTACGCCCAGGGCGGCCGCATGGTGTTCCAGGATGAAGCCGGGCTGCTCGACCTGCCGCCGCCGGGCCTCTACGGCGCCCACCAGGTCGACAATGCCGGGATCGCCGTGGCGGCCGTGCGGGCGCTGGGCGATCCGCGGCTGGACGGGGCCGCCGTCGCCGCGGGCCTGGTCTCCGCCCGCTGGCCGGCCCGCATGCAGAGGCTGACCGCCGGTCCGCTGGCCGCAGCCGCCCGGGCGCGGGGCGCCGACCTTTGGCTGGACGGCGGCCACAACCCCCACGCCGCCCGCGCCCTGGCTGAGGCCGCGCGCAGCCTCCAGGCGCGCGACGGCCGCCCCGTGGCGCTGATCGTGGGGCTGCTGGCCCGCAAGGATGCGGCCGGCGTGTTCGAGGCCTTGAAGGGCGTGGCGGAACAGGTCTGCGTCACCGGCTTCGCCTCGGAGCTCGCCGCCGACCCGGGTGTGCTGAGCGAGGCGGCGGGAGCGGCGGGCGTTCCAGCGACCGCCTGCGCCGACGTTATCCAAGCTCTCGCCCGGGTCTTGGCCGGCGAAGGGCCGCCGCCGCACGTCATCATCTGCGGCTCGCTCTACCTCGCGGGTGAGGTGCTGGCCATGTCGCCGGCAACCTGGCCGACCTAGCCTCCCCCTCCCGCAAGCGAAGAGGGGCTAAAGTCCGCCGATGGCCGACAGGTAGAGGTCGATCAACGCCTCCTCCTCCTGGCGCTTGACCTTGTCCTGCTTGATCAGGCGGATGACCTTGCGCAGGATCTTGGTGTCGAAGCCCTCGCCCTTGGCCTCGGCGAACACCGCCTTCAAATCTTCGGACACCGCCGCCTTGTCCTCTTCGAGCCGGGTGATCCGCTCGATGAAGCTTTTAAGACGCCCCTGCGCCGCGGAGGTGAGCACGTCGGCTTCGGCGTTGAAGGAAGCGTCGTCGGCCATGGGAGGACTCCAAATACGGGAAGTTCGACCCTATCGGCGCCGGCCAGCCGCTTCAAACCCCGCGTGCGAGGCGCGTGGCCGCACCGTCAGCGCACAGCGAAAAGCCCGTCGCGGACGCGACGGGCTGCAAGCCTTCCAGTGATCGACCGCGCCCGCAAAGGGCGCTGAGGGCCTCAGCCCTGCTTGGCCTTGAAGCGGGGGTCGGTCTTGTTGATGATGTAGATACGGCCCTTGCGGCGCACCAGCTTGCAGTCGCGATGGCGGCTCTTGAGCGACTTGAGCGAGCTTCGAACCTTCATGACACTCGTGACCCGCAAATGAAAACCCGCGCAGGCGACCGCGCGGGGTGAGCGGCGTGTCTATGGAGTCGGCGCCCATACGTCAAGTCCTGCGCGCAAGGCGCGAGCCCTCGCGCCGATGAGGGCGCTCCCGCGGTTTTGATTGTGCGCAGGGCCAGGGCTTGCGTAATGCTTTGCTTCGATGGATCGCCGCTTCTTCCTCCTGTCCGCCTCCGGCGCGATTGCGGCCCCGAGCGCCGCCTACGGGCCGACCTCCGCGGCGGGCGGGACCGCCGATCCGCTGTTCGCCGACTGGATGCAGGGCTTCGTCGACCGGGCGGCGGGCGCAGGCTGGTCCCGGGCGCGACTGAGCGAGACCTTCGCGGGCGTCACTGCAGACCCGCGCGTCATCGCCGCCGACAACCGCCAGCCGGAACTCTCCAAGCCGGTCAGCGCCTATATCGAAAGCGCGGTGTCCGAGACCCGCATCGCGGAAGGCCGCCAGCACCGCACCGAGGGCGGCCGCTGGCAGGACCCACTCGCAACCCAGTACGGCGTGCCTGCCGACATCCTGGTCTCCATCTGGAGCGTGGAGTCGAGCTTTGGGCGCATCCAGGGCTCCATGGACGTGGTGCGCTCGCTCTCCACCCTGGCGGCGGAGGGCCGGCGCAAGGGCTGGGCGGAGGACCAGTTGTTCGCGGCTTTGCGCATCCTCTACACCGATCAGGCCAGCCGGGAGCAGCTGAAGGGGTCCTGGGCCGGCGCCATGGGCCAGACCCAGTTCACGCCGTCGGACTATCTGAACTTCGCGGTGGACGGCGACGGGGACGGTCGGCGCGACATCTGGGGTTCGGCCCCGGACGCCTTGGCGTCGGCCGCCAACTTCCTGCAGAAGAAGGCAGCCTGGCGCCGCGGCGAAGCCTGGACGCGCGAGGTCGTGCTGCCGCAAGGATTCGACTACAGCCTTGCCGAAGGCGTCAAGCAGCCGACCGCCGCCTGGACGGCGCTGGGCGTGCGTTCGGCGGATCGGCGCGCCTGGCGACCGGCGGACTCCGAGGAGGCCGCCCAGCTGCTGCTGCCGGCCGGCTGGCGCGGGCCGGCGCTGCTGGCCTTTCCCAACCACTTCGCCATCCGCGCCTACAACAACTCCATGTCCTACGCCCTGGCGGTGGGCTTCCTGGCCGAGCGCGTCTCCGGTGCGCCGCCTCTCCAGCGCGCCTGGCCGGAAGAGGACCCCATCCCGCGCGCCGACCGCATCGCCGCCCAGGAGGCGCTGCAGCACATGGGCTATGACGTCGGCG
>NZ_CAHJWH010000159.1 GCF_903642205.1 Caulobacter sp. S45
TGTCACAGAGGCCATGCGCAACCCGCGCCAGATCGACATGGAGCTGGTGGACGCCTACCTGGCGCGGCGCGCGCTGGACTACCTGGTGGGCTTCACCCTGTCGCCGGTGCTGTGGCGGAAGCTCCCAGGCGCGCGCTCGGCGGGGCGGGTGCAGTCGGTGGCGCTCCGGCTCGTCGTCGACCGCGAGATGGAGATCGAGGCGTTCAAGACCCAGGAGTACTGGAGCGTGGAGGCCGACGTCTCCGCGGGCTCCGACCCCTTCCTGGCGCGGCTAGTGAAGCTCGACGGCCGCGCGCTGAAGAAGTTCGACCTGCCCAACGCCGATCTCGCCCAGGCCGCCCGCAAGGCCGTGGCGGCCGCAAGCTTTACCGTCACCGCGGTGGAGAAGAAGCCGGCCCGGCGCTCGCCCGCCCCGCCCTTTACCACCTCCACCCTGCAGCAGGAGGCGGCGCGCAAGCTCGGCTTCTCGGCCCAGCGGACAATGCAGGCGGCCCAGAAGCTCTACGAGGGCGTGGACGAGAACGGCGGCCTGATCACCTACATGCGGACAGACGGGGTGCAGTCCTCGCCCGAGGCGATCGCTGAGGCGCGCAAGGTCATCGCCGGGCGCTTCGGCAACGACTACGTCCCGGCCGACGCGCGCCACTACAAGACCAAGGCCAAGAACGCCCAGGAAGCGCACGAGGCGATCCGCCCGACCTCGCTCGCCCGCCTGCCCGGCCAGGTCCGCCTCGAAGGCGATCTGGCGCGTCTGTACGAGCTGATCTGGAAGCGGATGATCGCCAGCCAGATGGAGTCCGCCCGCATCGAGCGCACCACCGTGGACCTGGACGCGGCCGGCAAGATCGGCCTGCGGGCGGTGGGTCAGGTGATCCAGTTCGACGGCTATCTCGCCGTCTACGAGGAGGGACGCGACGACGGGGCCGAGGACGAGGACAGCCGCCGGCTCCCCGCCATCAACCAGGGCGCACGCGCCGACGTGCACCAGGCCCGCGCCGACCAGCACTTCACCGAACCGCCGCCGCGCTATTCCGAAGCTAGCCTGGTCAAGAAGCTGGAGGAGCTGGGGATCGGCCGCCCGTCCACCTACGCCTCGATCCTGGGCGTGCTGCGCGACCGCGAATACGTGCGCATGGACAAAAACAGGTTCCACCCGGAGGACAAGGGCCGCCTGCTGTCCGCCTTCCTGAAGCAGTTCTTCCTGCGCTACGTGGAATACGACTTCACCGCCGACCTGGAGGAGAAGCTCGATCGGGTCTCCGCCGGCGAGCTGGAATACAAGGTCGTGCTGCGCGACTTCTGGACCGAGTTCCAGAAGGCCATCGCCTCAGTCGGCGACCTGCGCATCTCCGAAGTGCTGGAGGAGCTGAACACAGCCCTTGGCCCCGCCATCTTCCCGGAGCGGGAGGACGGGTCGGACCCGCGGGTCTGCCACACCTGCGGCACGGGTCGGCTGAGCCTGAAGGCCGGCAAGTTCGGCGCCTTCATCGGTTGCTCCAACTATCCGGAGTGCCGTTACACCCGCCAGCTCGGCGTCGCCGAGGGCGAGGAGCCGGTCTCCAGCGACCGCGAACTCGGGATCGACCCGGCGACCTCCCACAAGGTGTGGCTGAAGATCGGTCGCTTCGGCCCCTATGTGGAGCTGGAGGCGGACGTGGAGGACAAGAAGGCCAAGCCCAAGCGCTCCAGCCTGCCTAAGGGTTGGGAGCCGGCCTCCATCGACCTTGGCCAAGCGCTGCGGCTGCTAAGCCTGCCGCGTGAGGTGGCGCTGCACCCCGAGGACAGCGAGCCGATCTTCGCGGGGCTCGGCCGCTACGGCCCCTACGTCCAGCACAAGGCCACCTACGCCAGCCTCGGCGACATCGAGGAGGTGTTCGAGGTCGGCCAGAACCGCGCCGTGACGCTGCTGGCCGAGAAGCGGGCCGGCGGCGGACGTGGGGCGCGGGGCGCACCGGCGGCGCTGAAGGAGGTGGGCGCCCACCCCGTCTCCGGCGAGCCGATCCGGGTGCTGTCCGGGCGCTACGGCCCCTATGTCAACGCCGGGAAACTCAACGCCAACGTGCCCAAGGGCGCGGACCCCGCGGCGCTCACGCTCGACGAGGCGGTGAAGCTGCTCGACGAGCGCGCGGCGAAGGATGGCGGCGGCAAGTCGGCCCAGCGGAAAACGTCAGCGAAGGCGACCAAGCCTGCGGCCAAGACGCCGGCGAAATCGGCCGCGAAAGCGAAGGCCTCTGGCAAACACGCAAAGGCCTGAGCTCAGCCCCTCTCCCTTGCGGGAGAGGGAGATCGCGTCACCGCTCCCAGGGCGCGATGCAGTAGTGGGGCGAGCCGTCGTCGGCGATGTAGACGTTGCTGCGGGCGTCGTAGCGGGGATGGTGGTCGTAGCACCAGCGCACGTGCTGGGCGCGCACGACACCTGGCGGCGGCGGAGGCGGCGGGTAGTAGTCCGCGCAGGCGGCTACCGCGGCCGAGGCTGTGCAAACCAGGGCTACGGTGACGAGTCTTTTCATGGCGTTTCCCCTACTGGACGAACGCCAGCAAGCCTTTCGGCGGCTGAATGGCCGCTGAACAAGGGGATCAGGCCGGCATTGGCGCGTCCTCGGCGGCGCGGACGCCGTCGGACCGCCGCCGCTCGCAAAGCACTACCGTCAGGCTGCCCCCCAGGATCAAAAGGCCTCCGGCGACGGCCAGCCAGGTAGGCCTGTCATGGAACAGGGCGACGCCCAGGATGGAACCTACGACGGGCTCCACGTTGATGAAAACCCCGGCCGCCGCGGTGGAGACCTTCGGCGCGCCGATCTGCCAGCACAGGGTTGCGGCCACAGTGGACAGCAGGCCCTGCCCCACGATGCCCACCCAGGCGCTCGGCGGGAGCGACAGCCGCGGCGACCCGTGCATCAGGCTGACCAAAACCAGGAGGACCAAGGCGGCGACCACGATGCTGGCGCAGGCCGTGTGGACCGGAGACGCGCCCATGCTCGCGACCCGCGCAGCGTGCAGCCAGCCCAGGAAGAGCGGCAGGGATAGCAGGCACAGCCCCACACCCAAGGGCGCGACGCCCGGGCCGGGCTTGCCCGCGATCAGCATGGCGCCCGCGGTCGTCGCCACGATGCCCGCCCAGGCCGCCGGCCCAACCCTCTCACCCAGTATCGCTGCGCTCGCCGCGATGAGGGCTGGCATGATACCGACAAGCAGTGCGGCGACGGTGACGCTGGTGCGCGCCAAACCTTCGAATTGGGTCAGGAATCCCAACGCGTAGAAGCCACCCGCGAGCAGCACCGCAGGTCGTCGCATCAAACGCCTTCCGCTCGAGCTGAACAGCACTCCCGGCGCGGCTGCCAGCCCCGCCACCAGGAAGCGCAGCAGGATCATGTGCGCCGCATTGGTCTCGGCCAGGGCCAGCTTGCCGAACGGCAGCCCCAGCCCCCAGAACAGGCCGGAGGCGAACAGGGCGAGGTAGGGCCAGAGCGACATGGGCGCGGTGTGCCCGAAGCGAGGGACCTCTCCAAGCCCGGCGACCTGCTATGTCTGCAGACCCCGGCTCAGCTAATCCCCATATTGGCTTTCTATGGCCAAGCCCCCGACTCGCCGCCGCTCCAAGACCGAACGCTTCGAGCGGCCGTCGTCCGACTCGCCCCTGTCGGCCGCCCTGCCCTCCCGCGACGAGCTCGCCCGCTTCATCCGCGAGGCCGGCCAGACCGACGTGTCCGCCATCGCCAGCCGCTTCGGCCTGAAGGGGTCGGACCGGCGCGACCTGCGAGTGCTGCTGAAGTCGATGCAGGCGGACGGCGGCCTGGGGCGGCGCGGCCGCAGGGGCCTGGCCGAGGCCGGCGCGACGCCTCCGGTCGGCGTCGCCGACGTGGTCGAACGGGACGCCGACGGCGAGCTCTTCGTGCGCCTGGCCAACGCCGGAGAGGACGCGCCCCTGGTCCGGCTGGCTCCCGACGCAGCCGAGAAGGCTGCGGGCGCGCCGGGACTGGGCGATCGGGTGCTGGTGCGCTTCGTCGCCACGGAAGCCGGCGAGACGGAAGCGCGGCTGATCAAGAGGCTCGGCCAGAGCGCCCACAAGGTGCTCGGCGTGGTCCGCAAGGCTCGCAAGGAAACTCGCGTGGAGGCCGTGGACCGCAAGTCCAAGGAGGTCATGCTGCTGACCGGAGAGGACGCGGAAAAGGTGCGGGAGGGCGACCTAGTGGTGGCCCAGCCCGGCTCCGGCCGCCCCGAGCACCGCTACGGCCCCAAACCCGGCCGCCTGCTGGAGATCATCGGGCGCGAGGACCAGCCCCGAGCCGCCTCGCTGATCGCGATCCATAGCCACGGCATCCCTACGGGTTTCCCGGAGGCCGCCGAGGAGGAATCGGAGCGGGCGCGGCCGCCGACGCTCGCCGGGCGGGAAGACCTGCGCGACCTGCCGCTGATCACCATCGACCCCGCCGACGCCCGGGACCACGACGACGCCGTCTACTCCCACCCGGACGAGGATCCGGCCAATGCGGGCGGCTTCGTCGTCTGGGTGGCCATCGCCGACGTGGCGGCCTACGTGCGCCCGAGCTCCTCCCTGGACCGGGCGGCCTGGGGCAAGGGCAACTCGGTCTACTTCCCCGACCGGGTGGAGCCCATGCTGCCCGAGCGGCTGTCCGCTGGGCTCTGCAGCCTGGTGCAGGGCGAGGACCGGGCCTGCTTCGCGGTGCAGATGCAGTTCGACCGCACGGGACGGAAGGTGCGCCACCGCTTCACCCGCGGGCTGATGCGCTCGGCCGCAAAACTCTCGTATGAACAGGCCCAGGCTGCCATCGACGGAGAGCCCGATGACCAGACAGACCCTTTGCTGGAGCCGATCCTTCGGCCGCTGTGGGCCGCCTACGCCGCGATGAAGGCGGGGCGGGAGGCGCGCTCGCCGCTGGAGATCGAGTCGGAGGAGCGGCGCATCCGCTTGAACGCCGAGGGTGAGGTGGTCTCCATCGAGAAGCGCGCCGGCTTGCAGGCGCACAAGCTGATCGAGGAGATGATGATCCAGGCCAATGTCTGCGCCGCCGAGAGCCTGGAGCAGAAGAAGACGCCGCTGATCTACCGCATCCACGACGCGCCCAGCAAAGAGAAGCTGTTCGCGCTCGGCGACTTCCTCTCCACTGTAGGCATCAGGTGGAGCAAGGGCGAGGCGGCGACCACCCGCCGCTTTAACGACCTGCTGCGCCAGACCCGCGGCGGCCCGCACGCCCAGATCGTCAACGAGGTGGTGCTGCGATCCCAGATGCAGGCCGTCTATTCCCCCGACAACATCGGCCACTTCGGGCTGAACCTGGACCGCTACGCCCACTTCACCTCGCCCATCCGCCGCTATGCCGACCTGGTGGTGCACCGGGCCCTGATCCGCGCGCTGAAGCTCGGACAGGACGGGCTGAGCGATGCCGAGCTGCCGCGCCTCACCGAGACGGCCGAGCACATCACCGCCTGCGAGCGCCGCGCCATGGCGGCCGAGCGCGACGCCAACGACCGCTACGTCGCCTCCTTCCTGTCCGAGCACGAGGGCGCGACCTTCGAGGGCCGCATCACCGGCGTGACGCGCTTCGGGCTATTCGTGCGACTGGAGGACACCGGCGCCGACGGGCTGGTTCCTGTCTCCTCTCTGGGCGGGGAGTACTTCGTCCATGACGAGCGCACCCATGCCCTGGTCGGCGAGCGTTCAGGCAAGCGCTGGCGGCTTGGGACGCGCGTGCAGGTGAAGCTGCTCGAGGCCACCCCGGTCACTGGTGGCCTGCTGTTGGAAATGCTGAGCGAGGCGGATCCCGCCGATCCGACCGCCCCCCGCCCGAAGCTGGGTGTACGCGGCCGCAGCACCCGCCCCGTTCCGGGCCGCGGGCGCAAGCGCTGAACCAACGACCTGTCTTGCTCGCCCTCGCGGAGCGACTAGCCCGCAGCGCAAGGATGGCCTAAACTCAAACGATCGGGGAGTAGCCACCTCCAGCTTCTGGAGGCCCTTCGTCAACATGCTCGGCTGACGCCGTGGCGAAGGCGGGCGATCAAGGATCGCTTGGCGAGACCGACGACATCGCCCTCCCGGCCAGGAGGGAGAGAGGTCGTCTGTCGATCCGGCCCTTGAGCATGATATGCGCCAGCCCAATCGCATCCAGGTCTACGCTGCGCTCAGCATCCCGCTCGCCCTATCAGTGCTCGGGTTGAAATATGTGGCCTTCCTGGTGACAGGGAGCGTGGCGCTATATTCGGACGCCATCGAGAGCATCATCAACGTCGTCACCGCCTTTGCGGCCCTGGGCGCGGTCTGGATCAGCGCCAAGCCCGCCGACGCCAACCACCCTTACGGCCATTCCAAGGTCGAGTACTTCTCGGCGGTGCTGGAAGGCGTGCTTATCATCGTCGCCTCCCTGCTCATCCTGCGGGAAGCCTGGCGCGGCTTCCACCATCCCAGACCCCTGGATGCGCCGTTGCTCGGCCTGACGGTTAACGGGATGGCGACCGCGCTGAACGCCGTCTGGTCCTGGGTGCTGATCTCCCGAGGTCGGCGGCTACGTTCTCCCGCCCTGCTCGCCGATGGTCGCCACCTGCTGAGCGACCTCTACACCTCGGTAGGGGTGATCGCGGGGGTGATCCTGGTGGCGGTGACCGGCTGGCGGATGCTGGACTCCACCATCGCAGCGCTGGTCGCGGTGAACGTGCTCTGGTCCGGCTGGGGCGTCATACAGGAGAGTACGGCCGGATTGATGGATCACGCTCTGCCTGACAACGAGCTGGAGCAGGTGCAATCAACTATAGCGGCCGAGATGCTCGGCGCACTGGAGGCGCACGACGTCCGAACCCGCCAAGCCGGGCGGGTCACCTTCATCGACTTCCATCTGGTGGTTGGCGAGACCATGACCGTGCTAGCCTCGCACGCGATATGCGACCGGATCGAGAACGCGCTCACGGCCAAGTTCCCCGACTCGGTGATCTCCATCCACGTAGAGCCACCGCACAAGCAGAAGGACAGCGGGGGCGTGCTCCTGATGTCCGACGAGCCGTAGCAGGCCTGAACGTCGGGCCGCCCTAG
>NZ_CAHJWH010000160.1 GCF_903642205.1 Caulobacter sp. S45
GGACGCGGCGGCGCGCGGCGGGTCGCGACCAGCGGCGTCGATTGCCCCTTCCGCCGACCCACCTGCGGCACGGCCGCGGCGCTCGGCGCGGCAGGCGTCCGCCGGGTCACCAGCTGGACCTGGAAGTCAGGCTCGGCGACCGGCTCCAGCGCGCGCGGAGTCACGCCTGCCACGTGCATGACCACGATCAGCAGGGCGAGGTGGACGAGGAGCGAGGCGGCCAGCGCCGGGATCGCTCGCCTGCGGTCGCGGCGCGCCATGGCGTCCTATACGGCGTGTTCTGCGGGTCGGGGAGGGGCGTGCGCGATCATCATCCTGCCAGACGAGACGCCGCTCTTGCGCGACGCCCTTCGATCGCCTCTCTTGCCGGGCCTATGTAGGAGCCGGCTTTGACTTCGACGAGACTCGCCCGTCTGACCTGCACCACCCTGGCGCTGGGCGCCGCGTTAGCGGTCGCCCCACCCGTTCAGGGGCAGGACCGTAGCGGTGGCGCGCCATTGGGGCTGCACACCTTCACCGACGTCAGCCTCTCGCCGGCGGGCGACCGCGTCGTTTCGGCAGAGGCTACGGAGCCCTTCGCGCCCACCAAGACCCGCGCCCGCGGCCCCTTGGTGGTGCGCTCCGCACGCACTGGCGAGGTCGTGGCGAGTTACGACCCCTGCCGTACCTGCCGCTACACCCATCCGGCCTGGTCACCCAGCGGCGACACCTTGGCCTTCATCGCTTATGACGCAGCCCAGAACCGCGCGACGCTGGAGCTCGTCCGCGGCGGCCGGGTGAGTGCGCTGGCCGCCCTGGAGGGCGTGGCCGAGACGCCCCGTTTCTCCCCCGACGGCGGGACGCTCGCCCTGATGGCCACTCCCGGCGCTCACAAGCAGACCGGCGCGGTGGAGGCCGGGGCGCAGCAGGTCGGCGATATCGCCGCGCTGAGCGGCGCGGACGAAAAGCGCATCGGCGTCATCCCGGTAGCGGGCGGAACGATCCGCTACGTCTCGCCGGCCGACACCTTCATCTACGAGTACGACTGGCGTCCCGACGGGCAGGGCTTCGTGGCCACCGCCGCCAAGGGCAACGGCGACAACAACTGGTGGGTGGCCAAGCTGATCGCCGTGGACCTCGCCGGCGGCGAGGCTCGGGTGATCGCCGCGCCCAAGATGCAGATGAACTTCCCGCGCGTCTCGCCGGACGGAAAGACCGTGGCCCTGATCGGCGGCCTGATGAGCGACTTCGGCTCGGTGGGTGGCGACGTCTTCACCGTGCCGATGGAAGGCGGTGCGCTGCAGGACGTGACGCCCGGCATCAAGGCCACCTTCACCTCCATCGCCTGGCGGGGCGACCGGCTCACCGGCACCCTGCTGCGCGGCGACCGCAATGAGATCGTAGCCCTGAACCCTTCGACCCGCGAGGTCGCCACCCGCTGGAGCGCGCCGGCCGAGATCTCCGCCGCCGACGGCGAAGTAAGCCTGAGCGCCGACGCCTCGACCGCCGCCCTGTCCGTGCAGGACTTCACCCATCCGCCGGAGCTGTTCGCCGGCGCTCCCGGAGCGACGCTGGCTGCGGTGACGCATGTCAACGCCGGTCTCGCGCCCCAGGTCACCGCCCGGAGCGTGAGCTGGAAGAGCGACGGCTTCGACGTCCAGGGCTGGCTGCTGGGCCCGCTCCAGGTCGCGCCGGGCAAGCATCCGCTGGTCGTGGACATCCACGGCGGCCCGAGCGCCGCCACGACGCCGCACTACGTGGCCCCCTATGGTTCTGGCGTGTTCGCTACCGTCGATTGGCTGAGACGAGGCTACTTCGTCTTCTACGCCAACCCGCGCGGCTCCTACGGCCAGGGCGAGGCCTTCACCCGCGCCAATGTGCGCGATTTCGGCGGCGGAGATCTCCGCGACATCCTGGCCGGGGTGGACAAGGTGGAGACGCTGGCGCCCGTGGACGACCACCGGCTCGGCGTGTTGGGCCACAGCTACGGCGGCTACATGACCATGTGGACGGTGACCCATTCCCACCGCTTCCGCGCCGCCATCTCAGGCGCCGGCATCGCCGACTGGGTCAGCTATTACGGCGAGAATGGGATCGACCAGTGGATGGTCCCCTTCTTTGGAGGCACGGTCTACGACGACCCGGCCATCTACGAGAAGCTGTCGCCGATCTTCTCCATCAAGGACGCGACCACGCCGACCCTGATCTATGTCGGCGAGCGCGATGTGGAGTGTCCTGCGCCCCAGAGCTTTGAGTTCTGGCACGGGCTGCAGGCGGTGGGCGTGCCGACTACGCTCATGGTCTATGCCGGCCAGGGCCACGCCATTCGCGACCTGGCCGACCTGGCCGACCTGCGCGCGCGGGAGCTGACCTGGTTCGACAAGTACCTGGGGGGCTAGCCCTCTCAATCCGCTCATCCCGGCGAATGGCGGGACCCAGATCATAAAGCGGCAGGTAGATCGCGGGAGAACCTGTTGACGTAGGAGCCATACGATCTGGGTCCCGGACTTCGCCGGGATAAGCGGAGAAAGACGGCATCAGCCCGGTAGGGCTAAAGTCAGTGCTTCAGCGCTGTGATCGCCAGCAGGATCAGCGCGCCGGCCACCGTGGCGTAGGCGATGCAGCCCAACTCGTACATTAAGGTGGTGGGCGCTGAGAGCCGGTCGACGACGTTGATCGTCTTCACGGGCGTGGTGGACTTCTTCATCTGAATGGTGAGCCTCCGCCATGCGAACAGCCGTTACCGCTGGCAAGGCAGTTCAGGCCGCTCTTCGCCGTATCCAGGGCCTTGGCGTCTTCGTTCTTGATGAAAGCGGCCTTGGCGGCGATCCCGCCGACCGCGCTCTTGACCGCCGCGACCTGGCCGCTGGCCTTGTCGGCTGAAGCGGCGGCGGCCGTATGGACCGCGTCGGCGGTCATGAACAGCGCCTTGAAGTTGGCCGCGAAGATCATCAGCAGGCCCAGCACGACGGCGCAGGCGCCGATCCGGCCGGATGTCTTCATGAAGTCGCGGTTGGAGACCATGTCGACGAAGTCGCGGGGCGTGTCGGCGCTGGCCTGCATCTCGCGCTCGAACGCCAGGCTCTCCTCGCGGGTGGTGCGTCGCAGATCCTCGAAGGACGCGGGCACGAAGCCCTCAGGGCGCGCCTGGCTGCTAGACTCAGACATAGCTTCGCCCGCACCGTTGAGCCCCGCAATAGGCTTAAGCCATAGTGCTCAACGAGACGTTTCGAGACATGGCTAACGCGGTGTGAACGCGAGCCGGCTTGACGGAGGATCATAATGATCCTAATGACGCGCCTCTGTTTCGAGGCTGAGCGGCTCGCCGTTCGGCCTGGAGCGCATGATCGGGGCCTGAGCGCCCGCCGGTTCGCCCACAGCGCGCGAGCCGGCCTATCGTGTTTGCGATGGCGCAAGCGGTCTGGCGGGCTTCGCGGACAGGATCGATAAGCGAGTGAGGGCGTCCGGCCTGACGGCGCAGTCCTCCCAAATGAACGAGAGCGAATGCCTACAGTCAACCAGCTGATCCGCAAGCCCCGCCGCCCGCCGGTGGACCGCAACACCGTGCCGGCCCTGAAAGGTTCGCCCCAGCGCCGCGGCGTCTGCACCCGCGTCTACACCACGACGCCTAAGAAGCCGAATTCGGCGCTCCGTAAGGTCGCCAAGGTGCGCCTGACCTCGGGGATCGAGGCGGTGTGCTACATCCCGGGCGAGGGCCATAACCTGCAGGAGCACTCCGTGGTGCTGATCCGCGGCGGTCGGGTAAAGGACCTGCCGGGCGTGCGCTACCACATCCTGCGCGGCGTGCTGGACACCCAGGGCGTGAAGAACAGGAAGCAGCGCCGTTCGCTATACGGCGCCAAGCGGCCGAAGTGATGAGCGGCTGCACGATCCTGCGTGCTTCGAGACAGGCTCCTGTCGGAGCCTTCCTCAGCACGATGAAGATTCTGCAGCCCACTCGCCTGCGTCATCCTGAAGAGCCCTGCAAGGGCGACTCGAAGGACGCACAACCGACATGCAGCCTTACGCCGCCCACTGCGGCCTGAGGATCGAAGCCCGAGACGAGAGAGCTAGACCATGTCCCGCCGTAGACGCGCAGATAAGCGCGAAGTCCTGCCCGATCCCAAGTTCGGCGACCTGATCGTCACCAAGTTCATGAACTACGTCATGTACGAGGGCAAAAAGGCCGTCGCCGAGAACATCGTCTACGGCGCCTTCGACCTGATCAATACACGCCGTCGTGACATGGACACCATCACCGTGTTCCACACTGCGCTCGACAACGTGGCCCCGTCGGTCGAGGTGCGCTCCCGCCGGGTCGGCGGCGCGACCTACCAGGTGCCGGTCGAGGTGCGGCCCGAGCGTCGCCGCGCCCTGGCCATCCGTTGGCTGGTCAACGCAGCCCGCAACCGCGGTGAGAACACCATGACCGAGAAGCTGGCCGCCGAGCTGCTCGACGCCTCCAACAACCGCGGCACCGCGGTGAAGAAGCGCGAGGACACCCACAAGATGGCCGAGGCCAACCGCGCCTTCTCGCACTATCGCTGGTAAGGCCTTATATAGCTGCATGACGGCGCGGGCGGTTTCCGCTAGACCGCCCGCCGACCGACCCCTGACATAATCGAGGCGCTGGTACAGCCGCCTGAACGCCGAAGAGCCGCACGCCCATGCCCCGCCAGCACGCCATCGAGGACTACCGCAACTTCGGGATCATGGCGCACATCGACGCCGGCAAGACCACGACCACCGAGCGGATCCTCTACTACACCGGCAAGAGCCACAAGATCGGCGAGGTCCATGACGGCGCCGCCACCATGGACTGGATGGAGCAGGAGCAGGAGCGGGGGATCACCATCACCTCCGCCGCTACCACCGCCTACTGGAACGGCAAGCGCCTCAACATCATCGATACACCCGGCCACGTCGACTTCACCATTGAGGTGGAGCGTTCGCTGCGCGTGCTCGACGGCGCGGTGGCGGTGCTCGACGGCAACCAGGGCGTGGAGCCCCAGACCGAGACGGTGTGGCGCCAGGCCGACCGCTACGACGTGCCGAGGATCGTGTTCGTCAACAAGATGGACAAGATCGGCGCGGACTTCGAGATGTGCCTGCGCACCATCCGCGAGCGGCTGGGCGTCAAGGCGGTGCCGATCCAGCTCCCCATCGGGTCGGAAACCTCGCTGAAGGGCTTGGTGGACTTGGTCCGCATGAAGGCTGTGGTCTGGGACAGCGAGGGCCTGGGTGCCAACTACCACGACGAAGAGATTCCCGCCGACATGGTCGAGGCCTGCAAGGCCGCGCGCAACTACATGGTCGAGAACGCCGTCGAACTCGACGACGACGCCATGACCGCCTACCTCGACGGCGAGGAGCCTTCGGTCGAGGTGCTCAAGAAGTGCCTGCGGATCGCGGTGCTGAAGGGGACCTTCTATCCGATCCTGTGCGGCTCGGCGTTCAAGAACAAGGGCGTGCAGCCCCTGCTCGACGCGGTGGTGGACTATCTGCCCTCGCCGCTGGACATCCCGCCGACCAGGGGCATCGACTTCAAGACCGAGGCCGAGGTGGTGCGCAAGGCTTCGGACACGGAGCCACTGTCGGTGCTGGCGTTCAAGATCATGGACGACCCCTTCGTCGGCTCGCTCACCTTCTGCCGCATCTATTCCGGCAAGCTCGACACCGGCCTGGGCCTGCTGAACTCCACGCGCGACAAGCGCGAGCGGGTGGGCCGGATGCTGTTGATGCACTCCAACAATCGCGAGGACATCAAGGAAGCCTATGCCGGTGACATCGTGGCCCTGGCCGGCCTGAAGGACACCCGCACCGGCGACACCCTGTGCGATCCCACCAAGAGCCCGGTGATCCTGGAGAAGATGAACTTCCCCGCGCCCGTGATCGAGCAGTCCATCGAGCCCAAGTCCAAGGCAGACCAGGAGAAGCTGGGCGTGGCGCTCGGCAAGATGGTCGCCGAGGACCCCTCCTTCACCGTCTATACGGACCCGGAGTCGGGCCAGACGATCATGAAGGGCATGGGCGAGCTGCACCTGGACATCAAGGTCGACATCCTGCGCCGGACCTACAAGGTGGACGCCAATATCGGCGCCCCCCAGGTGGCCTATCGCGAGAGCCTGGGCCGCAAGGCCGACATCGACTACACCCACAAGAAGCAGACCGGCGGTACGGGTCAGTTCGCCCGGGTCAAGATCATCTTCGAGCCGGGTGAGGAAGGGTCGGGCTTCGTGTTCGAGTCCTCCGTCATCGGCGGGACGGTGCCCAAGGAGTTCATCCCCGGCGTGCAGAAGGGGCTGGAGTCCTCCAAGGACAACGGCCTGCTCGCCGGCTTCCCGGTGATCGACTTCAAGGCGACGCTGTACGACGGCGGCTACCACGACGTGGACTCCTCCGTGCTCGCGTTCGAGATCGCGGCCCGCGCCGCCTTCCGCGAACTGCGCGAGAAGGCCTCGCCCAAGCTGCTCGAGCCCATCATGAAGGTGGAAGTGCTGACGCCCGACGAGTACATGGGCGACGTGATCGGGGACCTGAACAGCCGCAGAGGCCAGATCCAGGGCACCGAGACCCGAGGCAACGCCCAGGTGGTGACGGCCTTCGTGCCGCTCGCCAACATGTTCGGCTACATATCCACCCTGCGCTCGTTCTCCCAAGGGCGGGCCCAGTATTCGATGCAGTACGACCACTACGAGCCGGTGCCACAAGCGGTCGCCGACGAAGTGATCAAGAAGTACGCTTAACCCCTATCAACCCGAAGACAGTACAGGAACGCCCCGGTCTTCGGGGCTGGAGCTAGAGAAATGGCCAAGGAAAAGTTTCAACGTAACAAGCCGCATTGCAATATCGGCACCATCGGTCACGTCGACCACGGCAAGACCACGCTGACGGCGGCGATCACCATGACCCTGGCAAAGTCCGGCGGTGCGGTCGCCAAGAAGTACGACGAGATCGACGCGGCGCCGGAAGAAAAGGCGCGAGGCATCACCATCAACACCGCCCACGTGGAATACGAGACGGCCAACC
>NZ_CAHJWH010000161.1 GCF_903642205.1 Caulobacter sp. S45
AGGTGGTGGTCCGCGAGACCGCGGAGACCAACCCCCACGCCCAGGCCGCCCGCGTCCGCACCGCCTGCGACAACCTCATGCTGGCCTACCAGGCGATCGACCACGCGCGGCGGCCCTCTCCGAGGTGAGACTCACGCCCGACATCGCCCTTTCAGCGCCTGTCAACGATCCTTGACGGGCTGAGTCGCGGATTGCACATCGGCCGGGTGAGCGAGGTCGGCATGCGGACGCCTACTACGTCAAGGCCCTCTGGGACGCCGAGGCGAAGGTCTGGGTGTCGGAAACGGACATCCCTGGCCTGATCATCGAGGCCGACACCCTGGCCGAGTTCGAAAATCTGTTCCAGGCCCTGGCGCCGGAGATGCTGGCCGAGAACGCCGGCGTCCACGATCGCTCCATCCGCCATACCAGCGACCTCTGAACGGACGTGCGAGCGGAATGCGCAACGGCCGCTTCTCGACGAAAGGCGCCCTGCAATCTTCAGGCGACGGGAGCCGACGTGGCCATATAGCTGCACGCCATGCTTCACCTCGTCATTCGCCCCAGCCAACCACGTCGTGGCCGCCAAAGATCATCCGCCGGATAAAGGGCGCTGACAGGCTGGAGCTAAACCCCGGGGGCGCCGCGCTCGCGTCGTCGAGACGCTTCATCTGGTCGCTGTCCAGCCGAAGATCGGTGGCTGCGATGTTGCTTTCGAGCTGCGACAGCTTGCTCGCTCCGATCAAGGTCGATGCGACGCCGGCGCGCGCCAGGGTCCAGGCGAGCGCCACCTGCGCCATGGGGCGGTCGAGCTCGGCGGAAACCGCCTTCAGCACGTCGAGGATGGCCCAGTTGCGGTCGCTGAACTTGCTGTCGCCGAAAGGGTTTGCGCCGCTCAGCCGGCCAGCGCCGGCCGTGTTCCCGCGCTGGTATTTTCCGGACAGGAAGCCGCCGGCCAGGGGGCTCCACGGCATCACGCCCATGCCGCCTTCTCGCGCCGCCGGGAAATGTTCGCCCTCCACGTCGCGGGCGACGAGCGAGTATTCGAGCTGCATGGCGATCGGCCCCGGCGTGCGTCGCTCGGCCGCAATCGTCGCCGCCTTCATCGCCAGCCATGCGGGCATGTCCGACAAGCCGAAATAGCGGATCTTGCCCGAGCGCACGAG
Source organism: Caulobacter sp. S45 (assembly GCF_903642205.1). Lineage (GTDB taxonomy): Bacteria > Pseudomonadota > Alphaproteobacteria > Caulobacterales > Caulobacteraceae > CAHJWH01. The sequence continues at coordinate 1,146 of NZ_CAHJWH010000161.1, forward strand.
GTCTCCGAGCGTCTGGACGATCTCTTCGACGGGTGTGACGCCGTCCCAGATGTGCATCCAGTAAAGGTCGATATAGTCGGTCCCAAGTCGCCTGAGCGATGCGTCGAGCGCGCGGTGGATGTTCTTGGCGCCGGCTCCGCCCGCATTCGGGTTGCCGCCGCCGGCCTGCGCCGCGGTCAACGGGCTCGCCGAACTGTTGAAGGCGAACTTGCTGGACAGGACGATGTCCTCGCGCGCGCCGCTGTCGGCGATGAACTTGCCGACCAGCCTCTCGCTCTCACCGCCGGAATAGATGTCGGCGGTGTCGACGAAGTTGCCGCCCGCGCCGCGGTAGGCGTCGAAGATCGCCCGCGACGTCGCTTCGTTCGCGCCCCATTCGCCAGGTCCGAAGGTCATCGTTCCAAGGGCCAGTGGGCTGACGACAAGGCCAGAGCGGCCGAGCGTGCGGAAATCTGTAAGGGACATGGCGCTCTGCTTTCATAGCGTTCGTTACGAAAGCCATGCTATGCCGGCTGACGGCCGTCAATCTATTTCAGAGCGCTCACTATGAAATCTGCCGAAGTCCGTTCTAAATCCCGCAAGATCGGCCGTCCCCTGTCGTTCGATCGCGACGCCGCGCTCGAGCAGGCGATGCTGACCTTCTGGCGCCATGGCTACGAAACGGCGTCGATCGTCGACCTGACGACCGCGATGGGGGTGACGGCGCCCAGCCTGTATGCGGCTTTCGGCGACAAGAAGCGGCTGTTCCTCGAAGCCGCGCGCCGCTATGCGGGCGATCCGGAGGCCGTGGCCCGGGCGATCAGGGAAGCGCCGACGGCCTATGACGCCGCGCGCGACCTGCTGACCGGGGCCGCGACGGCCTATACCGGCGACACCACGCCCAAGGGGTGCCTGCTCGCCAGCGCGACGGCCAGCGGGTCGGCCGCCTCCGCCGAGGTCCAGCGCGCCGTCGCCGATATCCGCAAGCAGACAGAGACCTGGTTATGCGGGAGGATCGAGCGCGACATCTCGGACGGCGTCCTGCCGCCCGGGACGAGCGCCGCCGCTCTCGCCGGTATGGTCATGGCGGTCGTCCAAGGCATGTCCGTGCTGGCCCGCGACGGCAAGCCTCGGACCGACCTGCTGGTCATCATGGATCAAACCTTGAAGGCGTGGCCCGTCTAAACCCTCTGTCGCGTCATAGGAGAACAAAGCGGCAACTTGGCCAATGTTGCGTACTCGAGCTTGGTGTATGAAGGTCATGCGGACGAAGTGCGCCGGGCGGCCTCACCGGCGGCGCGGTCGGCCTCTCCGGCAGCTTCAGGGCAGTCCCCTCCGCCCGTTTCACTGGTGCCCTCCCCCTCGATGGGGGAGGGGCAGGGGCGGGGGTGCGCGCGCCTACGTTGACGCTTAAGGCTTTGGAGGCGCCTCCCGAGCGCTTCCGTATGCGTGGTGCACCCACCCCCATCCCCGACCCTTCCCCCATCGAGGGGGAAGGGAGGCTGTAGCCCTGCCCGAAGCGCAGAGGCCTCAGCCGCCCGTTCGACCAGACGCCGCCGCACTTCGCGGCCACCCCCTCGCGCCCCGGCCGCGCCGGAACCCCAGAGCCGTGCTTCGAGCCTTGATCCAAGGCCGGCGGACGGCCGCGGGCGCGACACCATCGATAGGAGGCGCTGCGCGTGCCGATCAAGACTGGCGCACCGGCGTCCCTGCGCGCCCTGCAGTACCGTCGCCGCTACTGCGTCCAGCTCGAGGAGTTCATGGGCCGAGGCTACAGCTTCACCGCCTTCGCGGGCGAGATCGGCACCAGCCGCGCCAACCTGCTCCGATGGTGCGAGGAGCATTCGCCCTTCGCCAAGGCGCTGGAGCGCGGCCAGGCCCGGCGCGTCCGGCTGCTGGAGGAGCGGCTGCTCGCGGCGGACGGGCGCGAGACGCGGGGCGCCCAGGCCCAAACGCTGAAGGCCGCGGAGCGGGAGGACCGGGGCGCCCGTCCGGCCAGCGCCGGTCCGGCCAGGGCCGGTTTGGCCAGGGCCGGTTTGGCCAGGATCGCCCCGCGCACGTCCGCCCGGCCAAGGGCGCGGACGGCGGACGCGGTGAGCTTCGAGCCGCCGGACAACGGGCGTGACTAGGCCCGCGACCCGCCGCCTCGCGCCCCAGCCCGGCCCGCAGACGGCCTTTCTGGCCAGCCCCGCCGACATCGCCATCTATGGCGGGGCGGCGGGCGGGGGGAAGACCTGGGCGCTGCTGATGGAGCCGCTGCGCCACGTGGCCAATCCGGGCTTCGCCGCGGTGATCTTCCGACGCACCAATGTGCAGGTACGCAATGCCGGCGCCCTGTGGGACGAGAGCGAACGGCTGTACCCGCACCTGGGGGCGGAGGGCCTGCGCTCCCAGCTGGCCTGGCGGTTCCCGAGCGGGGCCAGCGTGCGCTTCGGCCACCTGGAGCACGACAAGACCGTCCATGACTGGCAGGGGGCGCAGGTCCCGCTGATCGGCTTCGACGAGCTGACCCACTTCTCAGGCCGCCAGTTCTGGTATCTGGTCAGCCGCAACCGGTCCACCTGCGGGGTGCAGCCCTATATCCGCGCCACCTGCAACCCGGATGCGGACAGCTGGGTCAAGGGCTTCATCGCCTGGTGGCTGGACGAGGCCACGGGGCTGCCGGCGCCTGAGCGCGCCGGGCGGCTGCGCTGGTTCGTGCGGGTGGACGACGCCCTGGTCTGGGCCGACGACCTCGGCGACCTCTACGGGCGCTATCCGCACCTGCCGGCCAAGTCGGCGACCTTCGTGCCGGCAAGGCTCTCGGACAACGCGGCCCTGACCTCGGCCGACCCCGGCTATCTCGCCAACCTGCTGGCCCTGCCGGCGGTGGAGCGGGCACGGCTGCTGGACGGGAACTGGAAGGTGCGCGCGGCCGCGGGGCTGCTGTTCCGCCGGCACTGGTGCCGGATCGTGGAGGCGGCGCCGGAAGGGCTGCGGGTGGTGCGGGGCTGGGATCTCGCGGGCACGCCGAAGACGGCCCACAACGATCCCGACTGGACCTGCGGGACCAAGATCGGCCGCAGCGACGGGGGCGCCTACTACGTCCTCGACCATGTGCGCCTGCGCGACACGCCGGGCGAAGTAGAGCGGCTGATCCGCCACACCGCCGATCTGGACGGGCCGGCTGTGGAGGTTTCACTGCCACAGGATCCCGGCCAGGCCGGCAAGGCGCAGTCGCTGGCGCTGATCGCGGCGCTGGAGGGCTACACGGTGCGCGCAAGCCCGGAGAGCGGCGACAAGGCCACCCGCTTCGGGCCGTTCTCGGCGAGTTGCGAGGCGGGGCGGGTGTACGTGCTCCGGGCTGAGTGGAACGAGGGCTGGTTCGCGGCGCTGGAGGCCTTCCCCGAAGGCCGCCACGACGACGATGCGGACAGCACGTCCCGCGCCTTCAACGCCTTCCTCAGCGCGCGGCTGGACAGCGAGGGCTTCCTGGAGCTGCTGCGGCGCCAGGCGTCGCCGTGAAGCCGGAGGGCGAGATGACGCCGTCCGGTCGGCCGGAGCAGCGGACCTACGCCGTTTCGACCGTCACCCAGACGCGCGGTGGCGGGCTCCAGCACACGCTGTGCATCATCGAGGCCGCAAGCCTCGATGCGGCGGAGGCGCGCGTGCTCGCGCGGTCCTTGCAGGGCGGTCGCACGATCTGCGGCCTGCTCAGCCGCGCCTGCGGGCCGGAGCCGATCTGAGCGCACCTGCCGAGCTGACCCTCCTCATCCTACGACGGAGCCCTCCATGCCTCCAACCGGCGGCCTGCGCACGGCCTTCAGCTTCCGCCTGAGCGACGGGGGGCGCTGGCGGTCCACCTTCCAGCCATCGGGGTCCATATTCTCGCCGGGCGCCCCGATTGCGCCGAGCGCCCCGCAGCCGGTGCGGACGCTCGACTTCAACGTCGGCGCCAACACGGTCACCACGCCCCGCGCCTCGGCCCCGTTCAGCTTTGCGGAGCTGCGCAGCTTCGCCAATGTCGAGCCGGTGCGGCTGGCCATCGAGACGGTCAAGGACCAGATCGAGCGGCTGGACTGGGCCATCAAGCCCCGCCGCGCCTCGACCCCCGCCGCCGGCGGGGCGGAGGCGGCGGCGCTGATCGCCCGCTTCTTCGCCCGCCCCGATGGGGTGACGCCCTTCGCCACCTGGCTGCGGGCGATGCTTGAGGACCTGCTGGTGCTCGACGCCCCGGCGGCGGAGATGCGGCGGGACCGGTCCGGCAAGCTGGTCGGCCTGGACGTGATCCCCGGCGACACCCTGAAGCTGCTGGTGGACGAGACCGGCCGCCGGCCGCTCGCTCCCCTGCCGGCCTACCAGCAGGTGATCAAGGGCGTGGTCTGGGCCGAGCTGACCACTGACGAGCTGATCTACGCGCCGCGCAACCCGCGGCCCAACCACCTTTACGGCCTGTCGCCGGTGGAGCAGATCGTGGTCACGCTGAATACGGTGCTGCGCCGCCAGACCGCCCAGCTGGGCTACTTCACCGAGGGCAACGTGCCCTCCGGCCTGCTGAACGCCCCCTCCAGCTGGGGCCCGGACGCCATACGCACCCTGCAGGAGGCGTGGGACCTGCGGCTGAGCGGCGAGGTGGCGGCCAAGTCCAAGCTCTACTGGGCGCCGGCGGAGACCAAGTACCAGCCGTTCAAGGACAGTCCCTTGAAGGACGACTTCGACGAGTGGCTGGCCAGAATCGTCTGCTACGCCTTTTCTTTGCCGCCGACGCCGTTCGTCAAGCAGATGAACCGCTCCACCGCCGACAACGACAGCGACCGCGCCCAGGCCGAGGGCGCCCAGCCCCGCAAGCTCTGGTGGAAGCGCATCGCCGATGGCCTGATCGCGCGCGAGTTCGGCCGTCCCGACCTGGAATGGAGCTGGTCGGACGAGACCGACGTCGACCCGCTGGTCCAGGCCCAGATCGACGACATCAACATCAGGAACGGCTCGACGACCCTGGCGGAGGTGCGCGACCGGCGCGGCCTCGGACCGCTGCGTGGCGCCGAGGTGGCCCGCATCTACACCGCCACCGGCGCCGAGCCGCTGTGACCCTTCGATCCTCCCTCACTAGGGGAGGGGAGACCAAGCGCAGCTTGGTGGAGAGGGTAGCGCCGCCGCTTCGCGTCGGCCCCCTCAGTCGGCTTCGCCGACAGCTCCCCCGGCAGGGGAGCATCTAAGATGGAGCAACCATGATCCTCTACGGCGAACTGACCAAGCTGGAGCCCCAGGACGACGGCACCCTCAAGGTGCACGGCGTCGCCTCCACAGGCGCCCGCGACGGCGCGGGCGAGGTGGTGGCGCCCGCCGCCATGCGCGCGGCCCTGCCGGGCTACATGGCCTTTGGGGCGATCCGGGAGATGCACCAGCCGCTGGCGGCCGGCGCGGCGCTCTACGCCGAGGTAGACGAGGAAGGCGCCACCCGCATCTGCGCCCACGTGGTCGACCCCACCGCGGTGAAGAAGGTCAGGGCCGGCGTCTATAAGGGCCTGTCCATCGGCGGCAAGGTGCTGGCGCGAGACCCCGCGGACCGGAACCTGATCACCTCCATCCGGCTGGACGAGATCAGCCTGGTGGACCGGCCCTGCAACCCGGAGGCGGTGATCGACCTCTGGAAGGCGGCGCCGAGGGCGCCCTCGAACGAAGCGGTGCGCGCCGAGGCGGAAGCCATGGCCAAGGCCGCCGGCCGGCCGGGCCGCCGCAACGACTACGTGGCGGCGGCGCGGGCTAGGCTGACCGAAGGGATTGCTCCCTCTGATCCGCTCATCCCGGCGAAGGCCGGGACCCAGATTGTAGGGCGCGAAGCCGGCCGGTTGGGCGCAGATCAAGGGGCGGCCAAGCCAGAGTCGGGAGAG
>NZ_CAHJWH010000162.1 GCF_903642205.1 Caulobacter sp. S45
TCCGCGCGCTGGAGCGGGCGCGCGACAGGGCGATGCAGGCCGGCGGCGCAGCCGGCGCCTCGGCCGTGGACAGGCTGTCGGAGGCGGTGGCCGCGGGGGAGCGGACCCTCCTGGAGGCGCAGGAGACCCTGGCCACCCTGGACGCCGCCGCCCGCGCCTTCGTGTTCGAGCCCGCAAGGCTGGAGAAGACCGAAGAACGGCTGTTCGCGCTCAGGGCCGCCGCCCGCAAGCTCGGCGTGACGGTGGAGGACCTGCCGGCCGAGCGCGTGCGCTTCGCCGAGCTGCTGCGGGCCTTCGAGACCGCCGACCACACGCTCGCGGAGGCTGATGGCGCTACGGCCGCAGCCCAAGCCGACTACGACGCGGCGGCGCAGGCCCTGAGCGAGGCGCGCAAGGCGGCGGCCAGCCGTCTTTCCAAGGCCGTCGAAGTCGAGCTGAAGCCGCTGAAGCTGGAAAAGGCGCGCTTCCAAGTCGCCGTGGACGTCCTGCCCGAAGGCCGCGCCGGGCCGGAGGGAGCCGACCGCGTGGCCTTCGAGATCGCCACCAATCCCGGCGCGCCGTTCGGCCCGCTGGGCGACATCGCCTCCGGAGGCGAGCTGGCGCGCCTGGCGCTGGCATTGAAGGTCGCCCTGGCGACACGCGGCGGAGTGGACGCCAGCGGCCCCACCATGATCTTCGATGAGGTCGACCAGGGCGTCGGCGGCGCGGTCGCGGACGCGGTGGGCTCGCGCCTGAAGCGGCTGGCCGCCACCGGGCAGGTGCTGGTGGTCACCCACAGCCCGCAAGTCGCCGCTCGCGCCGACTCGCACTGGCGCGTGGCCAAGGCGCTGCGCCGCGATCACACCACCACCTCCATCGTAACCCTGGACGCCCGCACGCGCGAGGAGGAGATCGCGCGCATGCTGGCCGGCGCCGAGGTTACCGACGCGGCCCGGGCGGCCGCGCGCGCGTTGATCGGCGTCGACGAGCAGCAAGCGACAATCCACCCGCAAACCCCTGGTTGTAACGCTCGGTGAGCGCCGCTACGGAGTTGGCGAGCGCGGAAGCGTTGTCAGGGATCATGGGCGAGAGAACTCTCACAACAGTCGCGTTCAATCGCTACAGGCGGAGCCAGAGCCCGCAGGCTATGAACCCTGACACGCACCGCTATGAAGGCGACGCCGACCAGATGCAGGCTTCGGACGGTCTGGCGTTCTGGGAAGACGGCGCGTCTCTCGCAAGCACGACGAAATCGGACGTTCCCGCCGTTTCGCGCGATTCGCCCGACAGCCGTTTGTGGGTCATCACGGATGAGGACGTGCTCCACGCGCCAGAGTTCTGCCCGTTCGGCGCAGAGCGTGGAGCCCGGCGCCTCAAACATAGCAATTTAACCGCGGGCGGCGATGCTTACGTCGGGGGCGAACTCGTGTTTCTAGGCGACCAATCGATCGTGATCAGCGCCTGCTCAGGCCGGTATCGCGTCCGCAACGCCCAGGAACTGGCTGCAGTGGCTAGCGCGTTCAGGGGGTCTGGCTATAGAGTCTGGTCGATGGGCTACAATACCGACACCAACCGTCCCGTGATCATCGGCACCCAAGATCCCGAATGGGTCGCGGCGTGAACGCGGAACCTCAAGACGACGTGCTTGTGCGTGTCTTCGGAGACGGCGCACGAGGTCAACCCATCGAAACCCAGGCGCTCCGCTCCAAGCGTGAGTTCGTGCGCGGGCAGACCATGCTGGCCGAGGCAAGCCCCGAGGCGGAAGGCCGTAGATTGAGCGCCTACGAGGCCCTCAAGACCTTTGGCTTCCCGATCCTTCAGAAGGCGATTGACAATGGCCAAGCGGCGATCGTTCCGGATCGAACCGAGCCGGCGGCCACCTTGCGGAGACAACGCGAGCAGCTTGGCTTCAGCGTCGAGCGGTTCGCCCGGATCGTCGGCCGGAAAACAATTGAGATCAGCCTGGCGGAAACGCCCGGCAAGATCTCACCCGTCCGCCTGCTCGAAACGTTGGCGCCCCGGCTGGCGATTGACGAACGTTATCTCGGCTTCGACGCGGCGCGCAGCACCGACGAAAATCTTCGAGTGCGATTTCGCACCCTGTCCAGAGCGGACGACGCCTCCCTCAAGCTGTCGCCGACTGCGGTCTCCCAACTCGCCGAGGCGGCCTGGGTCATTGCGCGACAGCGGTCCCTTGCCAGCGAGACTGTCGATCCTGCCCACAACATCAAGACAGCCTTCGCCCCTGATCCCGATTACCAGTACCCGGTCCACGCAGCGGGTTTCCGGCTGGCGAAACTGACGCGTGAACGTCTGGGATTGGGTCTGACCGACAGCATCTTGAACCTGCGTCGGCTGATCGAAGACACGCTGCACATCCCATTGATCGAGACGGAATTAGGCCAGATGCTCGCCGGCGCGACGATCGCCAACGGCCCCCACCGGGGCATTGTTGTCAATACGGAAGGGCGCAACGGCAACGTCTGGATACGCCGCATGACGCTGGCGCATGAACTCGGTCATCTGCTTTGGGACCCGGTCCAGAAGCTGGAAAGCCTGATGGTCGATCGATATGACGACATCGAAGGTGTGGCCAAGCGCCCGCGCGATCCCGTGGAGATGCGCGCCAACGCCTTCGCCGTCGCCTTCCTTGCGCCGCCTTTAGAGGTGGATCGGATCGTCAGGGATACACGAGACGTCTGGAACGCTATCGTCCAGATCAGCGAGCGTTTCGGCATAAGCCCGACGGCTAGCCGAGCGCATGTCGGGAACGTCTGCCAGCTCCATGTTCCCTCGGCCAGCGGTCGCGTCTTGCCGGGACCATCGGACGAATGGAAGGGACGGGAGGACTACACCAACGACTACTTCCCCTTGGGTTCCACCCCGACGTCGCGGCGCGGACGGTTCACGTGGACGGTCATTCGAGCCATGGATGAGGGGCGGATTTCGACCGATACCGCCGCTACACTGCTGAACACGAAACCCGATGTCCTTCTGGAGCAGAAAACGCACCTTCTCCAGCTGACCTCTCCCTGACGGTAGGCGGGCCTGTCCGCGCGAAGCTCCAGGGGTTGCGCATCATGGGTCCGCAAAGCTGCCGCCTGCATCCCGCGTCGCCCCCACCCTCTGCGACAGCGACGCCCCCATGAAGGCGTCGAGGTCGCCGTCCAGCACGCCCTGGGTGTCTGAGGTCTCCACCTCGGTGCGGAGGTCCTTGACCAGCTGGTAGGGCTGCAGGACGTAGCTCCTGATCTGGTGGCCCCAGCCGATGTCTGTCTTGGCGTCCTCCAGCGCGGCCTGGGCCTCCTCCCGGCGCTGCAGCTCGGCCTCGTAGAGGCGGGCGCGGAGCATCTGCCAGGCGTTCTCGCGGTTCTGATGCTGTGAGCGCTGGGTCTGGCAGGCGACCGCGATCCCGGTGGGGATGTGGGTCAGGCGCACCGCGGAGTCGGTTTTGTTGATGTGCTGGCCGCCGGCGCCTGAGGCCCGGTAGGTGTCGGTGCGCACGTCGGCGGGGTTGATTTCGATGACGATGGTGTCGTCCACCACCGGATAGACCCAGACCGAAGCGAAGCTGGTGTGGCGGCGCGCATTGCTGTCGAAGGGCGAGATGCGGACCAGGCGGTGCACCCCCGCCTCGGTCTTCAGCCAGCCGTAGGCGTTCAGGCCCTTTACCTGCAGGGTGGCGGATTTCAGGCCCGCGGTCTCGCCGGCGGTCTCCTCCAGAACGTCCACGCTCATGCCATGAGCGGTGGCCCAGCGGGTGTACATGCGGGTGAGCATCAGGGCCCAATCGGCCGATTCGGTGCCGCCGGCGCCGGAGTTGATCTCCACATAGGCGTCGTTGGGGTCGGCCTCGCCGGAAAGCAGCGCCTCCAGCTCGGCGCGGCCGGCGCGGTCCTTCAGCGCTTTAAGGGTCGCCGCGGCCTCCTCAAGGCTGGCCTGATCGCCTTCCATCTCGGCCAGTTCGGCAAAGTCGAGGGTGTCCTGGCGCTCGCGCTCCAGCGCGCGCACCGCCTCCACCTGGGTTGCGAGCTTGGTGCGTTCGCGCATCAGGGCCTGGGCGTCCGAAGGCCTGTCCCACAAGGTGGGGTCCTCGGCGCGGGCGTTCAGCTCGTCGAGCTTGCGGAGCGCGGGCTCCCAGTCAAAGACGCCTCCTGAGCAGTCCGACGGACTGCTCGATGTCGGCCGCGGCGGCCTCGACATCCGCTCTCATTGAGACATGCTCCCGAAGTGGAGCGCTCAGATAGCTGGCGCGGACGAGCGCGGCAACCAGCTCAGAACCGTCCGACGCTGTACGTTTGCACCGGATTGCCCGAAGCGTCGCTGGTTTCGACGACCGAGGTCACCCTCGCGCGGATCTGTTTGAAGCTGACCACATAGGCATAGGGATCGCGCGGCAGGCCGGCTGCGGTAGCGGACTTGTAGGCGGCCAGATCCTCGCTCGACGGCTCGGCCGGAGCATAGCCCTGGGAGGCCATGCACTCGTCGAGCGTGCGGTTGAATTTCCGGTTGGCGGCTACGTTGGCGGCGACCCCGCTTCCCACGTTCAGGGCGATGGCGGCCAGGGCGCCCCCTGCTCCGGCGCCGATATAGGTTGCGACCATCTGCCCATTGGTAGCGGTCCTGGCCTTGTCCCGGCACGTCATCTGGTCAGCGAGCACCTGCTGGTGCAGAGCCCTGCCGTCCACTCTCTGCACGCCGTCCGGAACGCCGTCCCAGGCCTGTGCGCCCGCGGCCTGGGCCGTCAGGCCAACCATGAACATCGCCGCCAAGATCGTTTTCATGCGCGCCCTCCGCCGGCTTGGAGGGCTGTAGCGTATCCGGCTTAAGAAGCGGTTCAGGCGGGTCGGCTCAGTACAGGCCCTGCACGTCCTTGGGCGGTTTCGGCGGACCGGCGCCGGCGGGTGGAGCGCTGCTGGGGAAGGCCTGGCCGTAGGGTGTCGGTGGCATCATCGCAGACGGCGAGCCGGACTTGATGCGCCGGACCCTGGGCGGCGGGGGCTTGGGCTCGGTGCCGGGGCGGAAGGCTTCCTTGTGGCCGTGGGCCCAGGCCATCTTCACGTCCGGCGGCGCGGTGAAGTCGGTGACGGGCTGGTCCTTCAGCGCGTCCTGCATGAAGTCGATCCAGATGGGGATGGCCGCCTTGGCGCCGGTCTCCTTGTCGCCGAGCGAACGGTTGTCGTCGAAGCCTACGAAGGCGCCGACCACGAGGTCGGAGGTGTAGCCGACGAACCAGGCGCTACGGTAGTCGTTGGTGGTGCCGGTCTTGCCGGCGATGGGGCGGGCGCCGAAGGTCTTGCCGACCTCGGCCCCGGTGCCGACCTGGGTCACGCCTTCCAGCATGAGCGTCATGGAGTAGGCGGTGATGGGGTCCATCACCTGGGTCCCGTCAGGGGGGATGCGTGGGCTCTCCTCCCCCTCGAACGGTTCGTCGCAGTGGGGGCAATCGCGCCGGTCGGCCTTCCAGACCACCTGGCCGGAATGGTCCTCGGCCAGCTCGATCAGGTGCGGCTGGATGCGCTTGCCGCCGTTGGCGAATTCCGAATAGGCGGCGGTGAGGCGGAAGGGTGTCACTTCGCCCGCGCCGAGCGCTGCAGGCAGGTAGGGCGGCAGGTGGTCGGCCACTCCGAAGCGTGCGGCGGCGTCCACGATCTTGTGCATGCCCACGGCCTTGGCCAGGCGCACGGTCATGGTGTTCTTGGAGAAGACGAGGCCATTGCGGAGCGGCGTCTGGCCCGAATAGGTGTGCTCGTAATTCTCCGGGCTGTAGACCTTGCCGCCACCCCCGTTGAGATAGATGGGCGCGTCGAGCACGGTGGAGGCCGGGGTGAAGCCGTTCTCGAGCGCCGTGGCGTAGACGAAGGGCTTGAACGAGGAGCCCGGCTGGCGCGCCGCCTGGGTCGCCCGGTTGAAGTTGGAAAGCGAGAAGCTGTAGCCGCCGACCAGGGCCAGCACCCGGCCGGACTTGGGCTCGATCACCACCAGCGCCCCGTTCACCGCTGGCACCTGGCGCAGGTTGTAGAAGCGGCCGCCTGGGTTGATCTGCTCCACATAGACCAGGTCGCCCGGCAACAGCACCTTGCCGGCGTTGGCCCAGACCACGTCGGCGTCGACGATCGCGCCGTGCTCGCCCTTGGCGGTGGTGATCTCGGCCACGCCGTCGCCCACCTCGTCGATCTGGGCGGCGACCCAGGTGCGACGCTCGGCCGGCGCGGGCTTCACGTCCGTGGCATTGGCCCAATCCGGCGAAACGTCGGCGTGGCCCCAGGGACCGCGCCAGCCGTGCCGGTGGTCGTAGCTCTCCAAGCCCTTCATAAGAGCCATGCGGGCGGCGCTCTGCAGGCGGGAGTCCAGCGTGGTGCGCAGGTACAGGCCGTCGTTCTCGGCGGTCTTGCTGATGGTGCCCTTGGCGCGCTGGCGCACCTCCTCCACGAAGTAGTCGGCGTCGCGGTAGTGGGTGCGCTCGGGCTTGGTCTGAACGACCAGGTCCTCCTGCATCGCCGCCTGGACCGCCGGCCGGGCGACCCAGCCGAGCTGGGCCATCTGGTTCAAGATCCAGTTGCGCCGCTCGATGGCGGCGGCCTTGTGGGTGATGGGGTTGTAGTTGGCCGGCCCCTTGGGCAGGGCGGCGAGAAAAGCGATCTGCGCCAGGTCCAGCTCGCCCAACGTTTTGCCGAAATAATTATAGGCCGCGGCGCCGACACCATAGGCGCGGTTTCCGAGGCCGATCTGGTTGAGATAAATCTCCAGGATGCGCGACTTGGGCAGGGTCTGTTCGATGCGCTGGGCGAGGATGGCCTCCTTCACCTTGCGGCCGAAGGTCTGCTCGTTGGTCAGCAGGATGTTCTTAGCCACCTGCTGGGTGATGGTGGAGCCGCCCTGAAGGCGCTGCTTGTTGGCGGCGCGGAACACGTCGC
>NZ_CAHJWH010000163.1 GCF_903642205.1 Caulobacter sp. S45
TGGTCACGCCGGCGGCGCCCGGGGAGCGGCTGGCGGGAGCGTCCTGGAGTGCGACGGCGGCGTCGGTCATGCGCCCCGACGCTCAAGAACCGTGCCGCAGGCAGGCGCGCCTGCGACTCAGCCCGGTGCGCGCCTCACTGGGCGGCGGGCGGGACGATCCCCAGGAGCTGCAGGCGGAACACCGTGACGCTATTGGCCGGGATCGGCCCGGACGGCTGGTCGCCATAGCCCAGGGCGGGCGGCACGTAGAGGGTCCAGTCGTCGCCGGGCCTCATGAGCTGCAAGGCCTCGTTCCAGCCCGGCACCAGCTGGCCCACCGTCATCACCAGCGGGCCGCCGTTGGCGGCCGAGGAGTCGAACACCGTCCCGTCGGTCAGCCGCCCCTCGTAGGACACCCTCACCTGGTCGCCGAGGCGCGGGTGCAGGCCGGAGGCCGGTCCGGACCGGCCGATCTTGTAGCCGAGCCCGGAGTCGGTGACCACGATCCCCGGCTGCTTGGCGACGCTCGCCATGTAGGCCGCTGCGTCAACCGGAGCGGTGGCGGTCGAGCTGGGTGTCGGGAGCTGGGCGGCCTGGGCGGCGGGCGCGAGCAGCAGGGCGGCGAGCAGGATCAGGACGCGCATGACCGCCCCATACCGTCGCTCAGGCCGCACGTAAACGCCGGCCTTCCGCCACGTCGCCGGAAGGCTCGGCTTCCGGTTCGTAGGGCGGGGCGGGTGGGAGGGCATCGACCAGCACCCGGACCAGGACGCCCGTCTCGGCCCGAATGAAGGGCGGCTCGCCATAGACGGCGGTCCACAGGGCCTGAAGTTCCTCCGATGCATCCATCCGCTCGTCCCCGTCGCCACACGATCTTGGTCGCTCCAGAAGGCGCACCCGGAGCACAGGTTGCTGGTAAACAGACTTTAAGCATGTCACCGCCACCGCCGACGACTGAACCACACTGTTGCGGGAGCGTTTTGTCCACGAGGTCGCCGAGCGCGGCTTTGAGCCGGAGCCCGCCATGACCACCGCTTCCTACACCATCGACGATGGTCATCTGATCTCGGCCAACACCTTGACGGGGCTGACGCTGTTCGACCGCGGCGGCGACAAGCTCGGCGTGATCAAGGAGGTGTTCGTCAACAAGCTGACCGGACAGATCGAGTTCGTCCTGGGCGCCACGGGCGGGTTCCTCGGCGTCGGCGAGAAGTTCCACCCCCTGCCCTGGGGCCTGCTCACCTACAACAACACGCCCGAAGGCTATGTGGTGGCGGTGGGACGCGACGAGATCCGGGCGGCGCCGGCCTATGACCGCGACCAGCTCACCAGCACCAACTACGGCTGGGGCGACCAGGTGCACCGCTACTTTTCCAGTCTCAGGCGGGGGCCGGGCCAAGTCTAGCTCGACGTCCGGTTCTACGGCGGCGCAGCCATCCGATCATGCCGCGGGGCTCATGTTCGGCACTGGAAAGTGCGGGCGCTGTTTCGAGCGCCACGGCCTGCTCGCGCCAGCTCTGCGCCTGCTCCTTCAGGCGAACCTTGTCGCGCCCGTAGGACACGATGGACGCCAGCCGATCGGCCTCGTCCGCCATCGCCAAGCAGTGTCGCGCATCCGGCATCGCCTGCCCCTAATCCCGGACACGATGAATCCGCCATGAAGCTTAACAAGCCGCTGCACGCACGGCCACGGCTCTTATCCTCCCCCGCGCGGCGGGGGAGGGGGACCGCGCGAAGCGGGGTGGAGGGGCTTGTGGGGCGCTGCCATCTCCGCCGCGGCGGCCAGCGAGCTTCCCTCACCAGGCTTCGCTTGGTCCCCTCCCCCCGCTTCGCAGGGGGAGATCAAAGGCCCGGCTAGATAGCTCTCCCTAAGGCCTGACCGAAGCCGCGCCAGCCGACACGCCGGCCTCGCCCAGCCATTCCAGGATCTTCGACTTGGGCATGGCTCCGACCTTCATCGAGGCCATCTGCCCGCCCTTGAACAGCATCAGGGTCGGCACGCCGCGGACGCCGTAGCGCGACGGCGTGGTGGGGCTGTCGTCGATGTTCACCTTGGCGATGGTGACCTTGCCGGCCAGCTCCTCGGAGATCTGGTCGAGCGCGGGGGCGATCTGCTTGCAGGGGCCGCACCACTCCGCCCAGAAGTCCACCAGCACGGGCTGGTCGGAGGCCAGGACCGCAGTGTCGAAATCGGTGTCGGTGACCTTCACCGTGCTCATCGGGACGTGCTCCAGCCTCGGGGCCGGGGAACCGGCGCGCCGTAGGTGTCCCCATGTAGCCCCCCGCCGCGCGGGATCAAGCCTCAGGCGCGCGTGCCGCCCAGCGCCCGCAGCGCCTCGCGCATCATGTTTTCTGGGACGACCATCAGCTTCGGGCCGTCGGTCCAGACCAGGGCGGCCTCGACTGCGCGTCCGGGGAAGACCGCGCGCAGGACGGCGACGTAGATGGCGATCTGGGTGATGTAGGCGGGATCGGCCTCTTCGATCCGGTTGGGCGAGGGGCGGTTGGTCTTGAAGTCGGCGACCAGCACGCGCTCGGGCGTGATCACCATGCGGTCCACCCGGCCGGAGACCGCGTAGCCCGGCGGCAGGTCCGGAGCAGCCCCGGCCACCGCGGCCTCCGCCCGCGAGCCCGGGCCGAACACCTCGGCGAAGCGGGCGTCGCGCAGCACGCCGAGCGCCGCCTCCGCCATCTCCGCCCGCTGGGCGGGGTCGAGGTCGCGCTCCTTGTCCAGCAGGCGCGCGCAGGCGCCATCCCAGGCCTGCGGGTCGAGGTCGGGCAGCAGCTGCAACAGCCGGTGGATCAGTTCGCCGCGCCGGAACCGGCCGAGCCCGAAGCTCTGCGACAGGGGCGAAGGTGCAGGCCCGTGCATCCTCGGCGCAGCGCCGGACGGGGCGGTGGCGTCCAGGGCCGCTTCCTGAGGCGCGAACCGGTGCAGCCAAGCCGGCAGGTCCGGCTCGGCCCCGGCGAACCGCGGCGGGTGCAGGGTCGCCACCGGGTCGGGGCCGAAGCGGCGCACCTCGCGGCCGTCCAGCTCCAGGTCGCGCACCTGGCCGGCCAGGCTCGGATGCTCGAAGGCGTCGCGCATGGGGCCCCACCAGCCCTTCACCTTGTCGATATCGGCCCGCGCGTTCACCCGACCGGCGATGACCACCCGGTCCCGCGCCCGGGTCAGCGCCACATAGAGCAGCCGCAGCGCCTCCTGAGCCTCGCGAGCCTCCCGCAAGCCCCGCACCCGCCCGGAGGCAGCGCAGTCGCCGGTCTTGGACGCACACCACAGGAAGCCGCCCTCCGGCGTCTCCAGCAGGGGCGAGCCCCTCGGCGCACCGCCGGTGACCGTCTCGGGCAGGAAGACGATGGGCGCCTCCAGGCCCTTGGCGCTGTGGGCGGTCATGATGCGGACCTCCCCGCCCTGGCCGGGCTCGCGCGGCGCGTCCATCTCGCGCTTCACGGTGATGTCCAGGCGCGCCACCTGGTCGGCGAAGCGCTCCAGGTCGCGCACGCCCCGGCCCTCCGCCGCCAGGGCCTGGGCCAGCACCTCGTCCAGGGCGTCGCCGGCCTCCGATCCCAGCCGGGTGACGAAGCGCTGGCGGATCGAGCGGCCCGCCGTGTCCAGGCGGCTGAACAGGCGCGAATAGAGCGCGAACGGCGGCTCGGAGGCCTGGGCCCGCGTCCAGCCGATCAGCTCCAGCGCCGCGCGCCAGTCCACCCGCTCGCCGGCGCGCCGCGACAGCTCCGTCCAAAGCTTGCCCGGCCGCCCCGACCCGCCCGGCCCGCGCGCCAGGACGTACAGGCTGTCCTCGTCCACGTCGCAGAGCGGGCTGCGCAGCACCGCCGCGAGCGTCAGGTCGTCGTGGGGGAACAGGGCCACGCGGGTTAGCGCCAGCAGGTCCTCGAACACCGGATGCTCCGACAGCCGCAGCCGGTCGGCGCCCGCCACCGGCACACCGGCGTGCTTGCAGGCGCGCAGCAGCTCGGCGAACAGCGCCTTCCTCTTGCGCACCAGGATCAGGACGTCGCCGTACTCGGCAGGGCGGTGGCCGTTCAGCGCCTTGTCGTGCACCTGCTCGCCCCGGCCGACCAGGCGCGCGATCTCGCCGGCGATGCGCTCGGCCAGGCGGCGATAGGCGCCGGTGCGGCCCTCCGCGTCCAGCGGCGCGTCCCAGGCGCGGCGGTCCTCCAGCGGCTCCTCCCGCTCCACCTCCCACAGGTCGATGGTCCCGTGGTCGCCGGTACGCCTGGCGATGTGGCGCACCAGCTCCACGGCCGCGTCGGCGCCAGCGCGGGGCTGCAGGGCCGCGCCGTGCGGGGCGAACACCGCGTCCACGAAGCCCAGCACCTGAGGGGTGGAGCGCCAGGACTCCAGCAGCGGCACCCGGGAGAAGCGGTGCTCAACGCCGGCCGCCAACCCCTCGTAGCGGTCCGCCTCCTGCGCCAGCCGCTCCGGCTGGGCGCCCTGGAAGGAGTAGATCGACTGCTTCTCGTCGCCGACGATGAAGACCGTGCGGACATCCGGGCGCCCCGGTGCACCGGCGCCGGAGAAGAACTCGCCGGTGAGCGCGCGCAGGATTTCCCACTGTTCCGGGGCGGTGTCCTGCGCCTCGTCCAGCAGCACGTGGTCCACGCCGCCGTCCAGCTTGTAGAGCACCCAGGCGGCGTCCTCGCGATCGCGCAACAGGGCCTTGGCGCGGGTCACCAGGTCGGTGAAGTCGAGCAGGCCGCGGCGCGTCTTGACGGCCTGGAACGCGTCCACATAGACGCTGGCGAGCGTCAGGGCGTGGAGGCTGGCCTGCGCCACGCGCGCGGCCTTCACCTGCGCGGCCACGTCCAGCAGCCGGTCGCGTTCGGCCGCCAGGCGGAGCTGCAGGGCCGGGTCGCGCTTCAGGGCCGAGGCGGTGTCGACCCACTTGGCCGGCTCGCCCTTGCCGGTGCAGAAGACCGCCAGGGCGTCGGAGAAGCGCGCCTGCCCACGGGCCGCCGCTTCCGCGACCTGCGCCATCTGGGCGGCGCACTTCTGGTCGCGCACGCCGCTGGCCGAGAGCGCCGCCGCCCCTGCGCGCCACAAGCCGAGGTCCAGCACGGGCGGCGCGACGGCTGCGCCCTCCAGCGCCTCGGGCGAGACCGGCCCGTCCAGCCCGCAGGCGCGGGCCGCGTCTTCCTCCAGCGCGCCCAGGCCGCCGATCCGGTCGATGTAGTCGCCGATCGCCTCCCGCCTGGCCTGGAACACCGCGAACATGGACTCGAAGCTCTGGAAGTCGAGGCTGGAGGCCATGGCCGCATAGGCGGCGGCGACCTGGGCCTGGCCGGCCATGGACACCCTAGCCAGGGCGTCGCGCGCCTCGTCGCCCACCTCGGCCGCCGCCGCGTCGTCCATCACCTTGAAGCCCGGCGAGACCCCGGCCTCCAGCGGGAACCGCCGCAGCAGCTTCTCGCAGAAGGCGTGCAGGGTCTGGATCTTCAGCCCGCCCGGCGCCTCCAGGGCGCGGGCGAACAGGGTACGGGCGCGGGGCAGGTCGCGCGCGTTCTCGCCAATCGCCGCCAGTCGCTTGGTGAGGTCGCCGTTATCGAGCATGGACCAGTCGCCGAGCTGCTGGAACAGGCGGCGCTGCATCTCGGCGGCGGCGGCCTTGGTGTAGGTCACGCACAGGATCGCCTCCGGCCGCGCGCCGTGCAGCAGCAGGCGAGCGACGCGGTCGACCAGGGTCTTGGTCTTGCCGGAACCCGCATTGGCGCTGACGAAGGCCGAGCCGAACGGGTCGGCGGCGGTGATCTGAGGATCGAGGCTCATGTGACCCGCGCCGATGAGGGGTCGGGCCTCGGCGGCGGCTCGTATCCTCCCCTGCGAAGCGGGGGAGGGGGACTACGCGTAGCGGGGTGGAGGGGGCTGCCCGGGCGCCGCGGCATCCGCCGTCTCGGCCAGCGAGCCCCCCTCACCAGGCTTGGCCCGGTCCCCTCCCCCCGCTGCGCAGGGGGAGATGAGAACACCGTCCGGTGCTCGCCTCTCTTTGACAGTGAGAGAGAAGATGACCTCATTCCTCCTCCCCCTCGTCCGCCGCCGACCATTCCCGCACCCGCGCGAGGTGGTCGGTGTCGCTCATGCGCTCGGACTGGAAGCGGGGGGCGGTGCGGGAGCGGTAGGGCTCGGCGGGGTCGGCGTAGCGGTCCAGCAGGTCGCGCAGGCCCTGCAGCGCCGTCTCCGCCAGGATCGCGCTCTCGGCGCCGTCGCTGCGGACATCCTCCACGCCTGCGGGCTCGCGGCCGCTGACGCGCACATAGGCCAGCTCGCCCGGGCGGCGCGGCCCCAGCTCCGGGAAGCCGCCGTGCATCAGCAGGGCGGCGGTGAGGGGGAGCTGGGGGGAGAAGCCCAGCTCGATCTCCTTGCGGGTGGGCACGCGCCCGGTCTTGAAGTCGAGCACGTTCACCGCGCCATCCACCAGCTCCAGCCGGTCGGCACGGCAGGTGAGCGTCACCTCGCCGAGCTTCAGCTCGCCCGCCTGCTCCACCAGCACGGTGGGCCGGTCCCGCCGCCGCGCCGTCTCCATCTGGGCAACCCAGGCCCCCGCCCGCTCGGCCAGCACGGCCTCCCGCGCCAGCAGCGCCTCCGGCGCCGCCTCGGCGCGGAGGGCGTCCATGTAGAGGGTGGCGAAGCGCGCCGCCGCGGCGTCGGGGGCCAGCTCCGCCCACTCGGCGGCGAGGGCCTCGAAGGCCGAATGGATGGCAGTGCCGCGCGCCCGGGCGTCGATGCGCTCGTCCGGGCGCTCCAGCCGGCTCAGGCCCAGCACCCTGCGGGCGTAGAGGGCGTAGGGATCGCGGACCAGCTTCTCTACGTCGGTGACCGACAGCTTGGTCGGCCGCGCCGCCACCGGCGGCTTCGGCGAAGGCCGCGGCGCCGTGGCGAGGCTCGGCGGC
>NZ_CAHJWH010000164.1 GCF_903642205.1 Caulobacter sp. S45
TCGAGCCGCCGCCGTCGGTGGCGTGCGCCGCCGGGACCACGCCTGCCGCCACCAGGGCCGCTGCGCCGCCCGAGGAGCCGCCGGCGCTCCGCTCCAGGTTCCAGGGGTTACGGGTCGGGCCATACAGGCTGGACTCCGTGGTCACCGTCAGGCCGAACTCCGGCGTCGTGGACGTGGCGAAGACGATCAGGCCGGCCGCGCGCAGGCGCCGCACCAGCTCGGCATCGGCGGTCCCGCGCACGTCCTGGAAGGCGCGGCTGCCTCCGGTGAGCGGCACGCCGGCCATGGGGTGGCCGAGGTCCTTCATCACCCAGGGAATGCCGGCGAACGGCCCGCCGGCCGGCGTCGCGGCCTCAGTGCGCGCCGGGCCGTAGCGCCGGTGCGCCAGGGCGTTGATCGCCGGGTTGACCGCCTCCGCCCGGGCGATCGCGGCGTCCAGCGCCTCGACCGGGGACACCGTCTTGTCCCTGATCGCACCGGCGAGCGCGGTGGCGTCCATCGCCATGTAGTCGAAAGGATCAATCACGATTAGGACGCCTCAGCTCAGGCCAGGACAAAGCGACGATCTCCGTTCGCCGCCACAAGCGCGAGGCGCTCCGGGCCGAGCGGTCCGCCGGGCCCGGGTCGTCCGGGGGTCGTCGGTGGACGCCTGACTCTGGCGCCTGGCTCCGGCGGCAAAGGATTCCGGGTAGCACGGCGGCCGCTCTCGCTTAAGATCGGCGGGCGGCGGTCGCAACGCCGACTTCGAGTCTGGAAGGGCGTTTGAAAGCGTCGCACGTGCTGGGATGCAGGCATTGCGGAACGATCCAGGCCACGCCGGATCGTCACCGCGGCGTGCTGGACTGCGCCGCCTGCGGCGTCGGCCTGGAGCGGTTCACGGGCCGGAGCCTGGACGCAGCGCTGGCCATTTCCGTCGCGGCGCTGTTGCTGCTGCTGCCCGCCAACGCGCTCACCTTCATCACCACCAGCCTGTTCAGCGCCGAGGAGCATAGCCGGCTGATCTCAAGCACCACGGTGCTGTGGCGCCAGGGCTGGCCGGTGCTCGCCATCGCCATCTGCCTGTTCACCGTGATCCTGCCGATCGTGCGCTTCTCGCTGCTCACAGCGGCCCTGGGCGCCTTGCGGCTGGGATGGCGGGACGCCTGGATCGGGCCGGTGTTCCGCTGGTCGAACGCGCTGCAGACCTGGGCCATGGCGGACGTCTTCCTGCTGGCCTTCCTGGTCGCCTATGCCCGGCTGGCCGCGACCATCACCGTGGAGCTGGGGCCCGGCGCCATCTGCTTCATCGCCGCGGGTGTCCTGACCCTGCTCAGCCGGGCGACCCTGGACAAGAAGGCGGTGTGGAAGCTGATCGCGCCACAGGCCGCCGTCGACGTCTGCCAGCCCGTCCTGAGCTGCGAGGCCTGCGAGCTGCTGGTCCCGGCCACCCAGGCCAAGCGGCCCTGCCCGCGATGCGGCCGGCGGCTGCTCGCACGCAAGACCGACGCGGTGGCCCGCGCCACCGCCTACACCCTGGCGGGCGCGGTCTTCTACGCGCCGGCCAACATCCTGCCGTTCGCCACCATTCCCATCAATCTGCAGCCCACCGCCTACAACATCATCGGCGGCGTGCACGACCTGCTTGAGGCGGGCCTGTACGGCCTGGCGCTGCTGGTCTTCCTGGCCAGCTTCCTGATCCCGGTGCTGAAGCTGACGGCCATCGCCTGGTTCATCTATTCGGTGCGGGCGCACTCCTCCCGCAAGCTGGTGTTCAAGACGCGGCTGTACCAGCTGGTGGACGAGATCGGGCGCTGGTCCATGGTCGATCCGCTGACGGTGGCGGCCTTCGTGCCCGTGGTGCGCTACAACACCCTGCTGACCGCGCGAGCCGAGGCGGCGGCGCCCTTCTTCACAGGCGTGGTTATCTTCACCATCCTGGCCGCCAAGAGTTTCGATCCCCGGCTGATATGGGACGTTTCGGAGCAGACCGCGTGAGCGAAACCCCCTCCGATCCGCCATCCGCCAACGCCGCTCCCGCCAAGACCCGCCTGCATACGGAGGCGCGTGAGCGGCGCGGCCGCTGGCCCGGCATGGTGTGGGCCATCCCGTTGGCGGCGCTCCTGGTGGTCGGCTATCTCGCCGTCCAGGCCCTGGCCAACCGGGGCGTCGATGTGGTGGTCACGTTCAAGACCTCCGGAGGCGCCCGGGCCGGCGAAACGCAGGTGGTCTACAAGGGCGTCACCGTCGGCCATGTCGTCAGCATCCAGATCGCCCAGGACGCCCGCAACGTCGAGATGAGGCTGCGGCTCGACCGCCGCGCCAAGTCGCACCTGCGCGAGGGCGCCAAGTTCTGGCTGATCGGCGCGGAGCCGAGCTTCACCGACCTCTCGTCCCTGAAGGCGGCGGTCTCCGGCGTCAGCATCGGCGTGTCGCCGGGGACGGGCGCGCCGCAGGACCACTTCGTGGGCCTGGACCAGCCGCCGGTGGTGCCGCCCGACCAGGCCGGCACGCTCTACATCCTGGAAGGCGCCCAGCTGAACTCCACCCGGATCGGGTCGGGCATCTATTACCATGGCCTGATCGTGGGGCGGGTGACCCGGGTCGAGATCAGCGATCCGCAGAAGATGCGCCTGGTGATCTTCGTCAACGCGCCCTTCGACCGGCTGGTCCACGCGGGCACCCTGTTCTTCAACGCCAACGCCGCCGACGTGGCGCTCAGCGCCGGCCATCTCAGCGCCAACATCGGACCCGGCAGCTCGGTGATCACCGGCGGGATCGAGTTCGACACCCCCTCGGCTGTCGCAAGCCAGCCGCAGAGTCCGGCTCGGACCCTGTTCGGCTTCTCGCCCAACGAGTTCCAGGCGAGCGACCAGCCCCGAGGGCCGCAGCTGAGCTACCGCGCCATCTTCCACGGCGCCGCCCAGCGACCCCAGGCCGATGCTCCGGTCTGGCTGAGCGGCGAGCGGATCGGACGGGTGCTGGCCAGCCGCATCACCCTGCCCAAGGGCGCCACCACCACCACCACCGAGGTGACGCTGGAGATCGAGCCTCAGAGCCTCGCCCTGCCCATCGATGGCGACGTGCGCGCAAGCACTGACGCCGCGCTACAGGGCCTGATTCACGGTGGCTACCGCATGCAGATGGGCCAGTACCCACCGCTGGTGGGCACCGCCACCCTGATCTTCGCCAAGAGCGCGGCGGGTTCGGGCGGCGTCTCGGGGGCCCTGCCGGACATCCCCACGGCCGGCTCGACGGGCGTGGACGAGCTCACCTCCAAGCTGAATGTCATCCTGGACAAGGTGAACGCCGTGCCCATCGAGGCCATCGGCGGGGACGTGCGCCAGATCACCGCCCATGTCGCGCAGCTGGTCTCCTCGCCGGATCTCGCCGACAGTCTGCACAAGCTGGACGCAACGCTCACCTCGGTGGATCAGATGACGCGGGAGATGAAGCCCCAGGTCGGCCCCCTCGTCGCCAAGCTGAACCAGACCGCCGATCAGCTCCAAGGCGTGGTCGCCAACGCCAACGCCGTGATCGGCGGCGGCCTGGGCGCCGCCCAGGACGCCAACCTGCCCGCAGCGCTCGGCCAGGTGACCGAGGCCGCGCGCTCGCTTCGCTCGCTAGCCGACTATCTGGGGCGGCACCCGGAGGCTCTGGTGAAGGGCAAGCAGAAGGGGGAGTGAGGCTGTCCTGCTCGGGGCGAGCGTGCCGCGGCCACGTCCTTCGACAGGCTCAGGATGAGGCCGATTGAAGACCCGGCGCCTCCTCCCCTTCCGTCCTTTACGGCCGCGGGTTGAACGCCACCTCGGACACCACGCGCCGCCCGTCGCGGCGGGAGAGCTGGATGGCCACGTCCACCATGGCGCCCACATAGTCCACGATCTCGGCGCGGCCGAGGTTGGCGCCGGACTGCAGCACCATCAGGGCGATCTGGTCCACCGCCGCGCGCGGGCTGTCGGCGTGCACCGTGGTGATCGAGCCCGGGTGGCCGGAGTTCACCGCACGCAGGAAGCTGTACGCTTCCGCCCCACGCAGCTCGCCCAGGATGATGCGGTCGGGGCGCATGCGCAGCGACGCCTGCAGCAGGGTCTCGGCCGAGACGTTGGCCTCGCCAAGCTCGCCCCGCACCGCGATCAGGCCGATGGCGTTGGCGTGCTGCAGGCGCACCTCGGGCGTGTCCTCGATGATGATCAGCCGCTCGTGGGCGGGGACTTCCTTGACCAGGGCGTTCAGGAAGGTGGTCTTGCCGGTGGAGGTGCCGCCGGAGACGATGACGTTCTTGCGCGCTTGCACCGCGCCGCGGAGGAAGTCGGCGATTCGGCCCTCGTCCAGCGCCGCCTGCAGGCCCTGGTCGACCTGGGAGCGGTCGTCGAGGCTGGAGCGGCGGGCGCGGTCGAAGGCGCCTGAGCTGGCGTAGTCGTCCAGGCTCAGGTCGTTGACCACATGCTTGCGGATGGCGATGGCCATGGCGCCGCGGGTGGCGGGAGGCGCCACGATCTGGACCCGGGCGCCGTCGGGCAGGGTGGCGCTGAGCAGCGGGTTCTCGCGGTTGACGCCCTGGTGGGCGGCGGCGGCGATCTGGCTGGCGAGCCGCCAGAGCGCCTGGTCGGTGAGTTCCGGCGCGGCGTGGCGCTGGGCTTCGCCGCCGAGTGTCTCGACCCAAACCTCGCCCGGCGTGTTGATCAGGATGTCGGTGACGTCGGGCCGGTCCAGCCATGCGCTGAGCGGGCGCAGATAGGCTTCCAGGTATACGCCGCGTTCGACTAGGCGGGGGCTCACGGGCGAACTCTCACAGGTGAGGGCTTATCGGCCGTCCACGGGCGTGAAGTCCAGGTCGCGCTGGACGAAGATGCGGATGGGCGTGCCCTGGGCCACCTTGATGGTCGGCGGGATGTCGGTGGGGAGCAGGCCGCTGGTGGCCCCGCCGCTGCCGGCGGTGGAGCCGATGGTGACCTGGGTGCTGGGGGTGCCGGCGGCGGCGTAGGCGGCGGCGTTCAGCACGGTCAGCAGCACCGCCCCGCTGAACCGCTCAAAGAAGTGACGGTCCACCTTGCCGGCCAGCCCCGCCCGCCCCAGCGTGTCGCCCCCGCCCGAACCGATCTGGATCGAGCCGCCGTCGGGGCGCAGCACCCGGGTCCAGATCACGAAGATGCGCGACTGGCCGAGCGCCACGGCGCTGCGGTACTCGCCGATGACCCGGCTGCCGCGGGGGATCAGGACGTTGGCGCCGTCGAAGCTGCGCACGTCCCGGCTGACCACCGCGCGGGCGAAGCCCGGCAGGTCGGAGTTCAGCGCCGTCTCGAGCACCGCGGGGATGATGGTGCCCTGGGGCGCCAGGGTGGACTGGTTGTGCAGAAGGGTGGCGCTGGCGTGTTCGGGCTCGGGGCCGGTCTCCACGCGGGCGGCGAACTGCTCGTCGGCGTTCAGCCGGGTGCTGCCGGCGGCGGAGCCGGCCGCTGCAACGGGCTTCGCCGCCGCCGTGGCCCCCGCGTCCGTGGCGCCTGCGAGGTCGACCACAAGCACGGGCGCCTTGCCAGCCGGGGACGGCGGCGGAGTCGCCGGGAGAGGAGGCGCAGAGGAGATGAGCGGAACGGGCGGAGGCGGCGTGACCACGGCGACCGCCGGCGGGGGCCGGGGCGGCTGCACACCTCTGCCGGCGGCCTCCATGGCGTTCACCTCAGGGGGTGGGGGGGGGGCGGCGACCATGGCAGCGTCGGCGGCCTGGGAAGGAGGCGGCAGGTCGTTGGTGGCGGCGTGGGGGCGATGGCTGCTCAGCCACAGGAAGGTGGCGAGGCCGAGCACGACCGCACCTCCGCCCACCAGCCAGGGCGCCGCTCCGCTGGATCGGCCCGCGACCGCGGGACGGAGCGCACCGCCGCCTTCGTCCAGCCCGATGTCGCCTGCGGGCTCGTCGGCCGCCGGTGTGGAGCGGGGGTCGATCCCGGGGGGGACGTCGGCGGAGCTCAAGGCTGCACGCCCTGCCTGGCCGCTTCGCGGGCGGTCTTGGCGTCGTGGGGGCGAGGCGCGTCTTCGCCTCGGAGCGGCGGTTGCCAGCCCTCATTGATCACCGTGGTGACGGCCTTGCCGTCACGCAGGGTGAAGCGGGGCGCGACCTGCTCCACCGCCTCGAAGCCGTCGCGCCAGCTGTAGTTGACCAGGCTCTCGGATCCGTCCGCCGCCACGGTGAACACGGCCGGGGTGGAGGTGTCCGCCGGCCAGCGGAAATAGGTGAACCGCCCGTCGTCGAACACCACCGACGGCAGCAGCTCGCGCGAGCCGGTGTAGGTGTAGGCGGTGTTGCGCCGCTCGATGGGCGCGGGCGGGGGTGCGGTGACCGCGGCCACCGCGGGCTCGGGCGGATAGGTGAAGCGCAGCACATAGGTCATGCCGACTTGGCTCGCGGCGCTCGCGGGATGGGCGTCCAGCTCGAACAGGTAGCTGCGGCGGTCGGTGACCACCGTCATGTTGGTGCGCGCCGCGTGCTCCACTGGCTTGACGAACAAGAGGCTCGCCGCCTTGTTGGGCGTGATCTGCCAGGCGGAGCCGTCGCCGATGGCCACGTTCTCGATGCGCTCGTCGGGGCCGAACTGCACCATCATCTGGAAGCCGAGGAAGGCGTCCAGCCGCACTACCCGGTCGGGGTCGTAGAACAGGGTGCGGATGCGCGCGTCGGGCTCGTGGGCGATGTAGGCGGCGCGGGCGGGACTGGCGGAAGCGAAGGCGGAGACGAAGACGACCGCCAGGATCGCCGGCCATTTTCTCATCTCCCCCTGCGCAGCGGGGGGAGGGGACCAGGCGAAGCCTGGTGAGGGGGGCTCGCTGGCCGCCACGGCGGAG
>NZ_CAHJWH010000165.1 GCF_903642205.1 Caulobacter sp. S45
GCCCGGCGCGCCGACGTGGGTGCTGCGGGCCGCGGTTCGGCGAACTGCGGCGGCCAGCGCTTCGGCGCGGACCTGGAGCAGGGCGCCCCGGTGGGAGCCGGCGGCTTTCAGCACCGACTCGTAGATGATCCGGCAGGCCAGCGGGGCCAGCACCACAGGACGACGGACGATCTCGATTTGGGACACTTGGTTTCTCCCCCTCTAAGGACGAGGGGAGAACAGCAAGAACTCTACCTAAAGTAGTGTTCAGACTTCCTGGTTGTAGGCGCCGACCTGCGGGTGCGCGGCCAGCCTTCTCTTCACCTCCTCACGGAACAGGGCGCGCATGTCGTCGGCGGAGCGGGTGCTCTCCACCACCACCACCAGTTCGGGCTTGTTGGAGGAGGCGCGAACCAGCATCCAGGAGCCGTCCTCCAGCGCCACGCGCACGCCGTTGACGGTGATCACCTCGGTGATCGCGCGGCCCAGCACCTTGCCGCCCGAGCTCGCCATCGCCTGGTACTCCGCGACCACCTGCTCGACCACGCCGTATTTCTTGTCGTCGTCGCAGTGGGGGCTCATGGTCAGGGAGGTGTAGGCGAGCGGCAGCTCGGACTTCATCTGGTTCAGCGTCTTGCCTGGATTGCGCTCCAGCATGTTGAGCACCGCGCTCGCCGCTACCAGACCGTCGTCGTAGCCGCGCCCAAGCGGCGCGTTGAAGAAGAAGTGGCCCGACTTCTCGAAGCCCGCCAACGCGCCGATCTCGGCGGTCTTGCGCTTGATGTAGCTGTGGCCGGTCTTCCAGTAGAGGGTGCTCGCGCCGTTGGCCTTGAGCACCGCGTCGGTGGCGTAGAGGCCGGTGGACTTCACATCCACGACGAACTTGGCGTCCTTGTGGGTCTTGGACAGGTCGCGGGCGAGCATCAGCCCGATCTTGTCGGCGAAGATCTCCTCGCCCGTCTCGTCCACCACGCCGCAGCGATCGCCATCACCGTCGAAGCCGAAGGCGAGGTCGGCGCCCTCGCGCTTCACGGCCTCGGCCATCGACTGCAGCATCTCGTGGTCTTCCGGGTTCGGGTTGTATTTCGGAAAACTCCAGTCCAATTCGCAGTCCATCGGGATCACCTCGGCGCCCATGCGGCGGAGCGCGTCCGGTGCGAAAGCGCCGGCGGTGCCGTTGCCGCAGGCGGCCACCACCCGGAGCTTCCGCGTCAGCTTCGTACGCGAGGCGACCTCGGCGATGTAGCGCTCCATCACACCGTCCACCCGGACCAGCCTGCCGCCATCGCGCTCGACACCTTCGCCACCCAGCACGATGGCCTTCAGCCGGCCCATCTCCTCGGGTCCGAAGGTGAGCGGGGGCGAGGCGCCCATCTTCACGCCGGTCCAACCGTTCTCGTTGTGGCTGGCGGTGACCATGGCCACGCAGGGCGCCTCCAGGTCGAACTGGGCGAAATAGGCCATGGGCGACAGCGCCAGGCCGATGTCCAGCACCTCGCACCCGGCCGCGATCAGGCCCAGGCTCAGGGCCTGCTTCACGTTCAGCGAATAGGACCGGAAGTCGTGGCCGACCACCACCCGGGGCTTTACGTCCGCCTCGTGAATGTAGGTCCCAAGGCCCACGCCCAGCGCCGTCACGCCCAGGTAGTTGATCTCCTTTCCCAGCACCCAGCGGGCGTCGTACTCGCGGAAGCCCTGAGGCTTGACCAGCGGGATCACCTCGTTGTCGAAGCTGTTGGGCATGAGGTCGGCGCGGGGGGCGGGCAGGGGCATCGGATCTCCAGGGCGTCAGGCGACGCCGGTACGCAGCAGGTCGTGCACGTGCAGAATGCCCACGGGCCGGGCGTCCTCCAGCACGAAGAGCACGGTGATGCGGCTCTCGTTCATTTCCCGCAGGGCCTCTGCGGCGAGCGTGGTGGGGCTCACCGTATGCGGCGCGGGCGTCATGATCTCGGCCGCCGTGTGGCCCATCAGGCCGCCCATGTGGCGACGCAGGTCACCGTCGGTGATCACCCCGCGCAACCGCCCGTCCGCATCCACCACGCCGGCGCAGCCGAACCGCTTCTCGGTCATGGTGAGCAGCGCGACGGCCATGGTGGCGTCCTCCACGACCAGGGGCAGCTCGCCGCCGCCGTGCATCAGCTCGCCCACCGTGCGCAGCGCCGAACCGAGCTTCCCGCCGGGGTGGAAGAGCCTGAAGTCGGTGTGGCTGAAGCCCCGCCGCTCCAGCAGCGCCACCGCCAGCGCGTCGCCGAGCGCCATCTGCAGCGTGGTGGAGGTGGTGGGCGCGTCGACCGCCTCGGCCGCCTCGGGGATGTCGGGCAGGAGCAGCAGAATGTCGGCGGCGCGACCGAGCGCGCTGTCCGCCTGGGCGGTCATGGCGATCAGCGGTATGGCGAAGCGCTTGGCGTAGGCCACCACGTCGGCCAGCTCCCTGGCCTCGCCGGACTTGGACAGGGCCAGAACCGCATCGTCGGCTGAGATCATGCCGAGGTCGCCATGGCTCGCCTCCGCCGCATGCACGAACATCGCAGGCGTTCCGGTCGAGGCCAGGGTGGCGGCGATCTTGCGCGCAACGTGCCCGGACTTGCCGACGCCGGTGCAGACCAGCCGCCCCTTGAGGTTGGACACCCACTCCACGGTGCGGGTGAACGGGCCGCCCAGCCCTTCGCCCATGCGCAGCAAGGCCTCGGCCTCGGCCTTCAGCACGCGGCGAGCCACCTGCAGAGCGTCGGGCGGCTCCACTGCAGCCTTCAGCACAGCGCTCAAAGGAGGCCCGGCTTCTTGGGCTGGAGATCCGACGCGGGGCGCAGCTTGGGCTGGCGCGCTAGGGCTTCGGCGGCGGTCTCGTGGCCGAAGGGGGCGGGCGAGCGACGGCCTTCGCCCTGTGGCGCGACAAGCGCCAGGGCCACCATGAAGAGGGTGGCCAAGGCCGTCAGCGAGAAGAAGACCCGATCGGACATGGCCGCGTTCTTTACTGTGGGTGAGGCGGAGGGGGAAAGAGGTTTCGCCAGGATGCGGCCAGCCCCGCACCGAAGGAGCTTAGCCGCAGGCCGCTGAGGTGCTAGCATGGCATCCAACCTGAAAGAGGTCGTTGTGACCCCGCCGATCCTGCTCGCCGTCCTGCTCTTCCTGGCCGTCATCACCCTGCTGAAGGGCGTCGGCATCAACCAGGAGTACCAGCGCGCCGTCATCTATCGGCTCGGCCGCCTGGCGGAGCCCAAGGGACCGGGGCTCTACTGGCTGATCCCCTATGTGGACCGGGCGGTGAAGGTGGATCTGCGCACCGTCACCGTCTCCCTGCCGACCCAGGAGACCATCACCAAGGACGGCGTGGCGGTGAAGGTGAACGCGACGCTCTGGCACAAGGTCAGCGATCCCGTGCTGGCGGTGAACGCGGTGCGCGAGCGCGACATCGCGGTGCTGCAGGCCGCGGAGACGTCGCTGCGCGACGCCATCGGCCAGCACGAGCTCGACCACCTGCTGAAGGACCGGCTCGGCGTCAACGCCAAGCTGATGGACATGCTGTCCCGCGCTGCCCTGAAGTGGGGCGTGGAGATCGACGCGGTGGAGATCCGCGACCTCGACATCCCCGAGCAGATGCAGCGCGCCCTGGCCCGTGAAGCCGAGGCGACCCGCGAGGCCAAGGCCCGCATCATCAAGGCGGAGGGCGAACTCGCCGCCGCGAAGACGCTGGTGGAGGCGGCCCTCTCCATCGGCGCCACGCCCGGCGCCCTGGACCTGCGCCGGCTGCAGACGATTGCGGAGGTGGGAGCGGAACACAACTCGACCATCGTCATCGCCCTGCCGGACGCGATGGCCGCCACAGGCGCGCAGATCGGTGCGGCCCTGGCGCATCGCCCGACCTGACCGGCGGCCTTCCGGGCTTGACGCGGCGTGTCCCCGCGCACACCAACACGCGTCTCGCCGAGCCGCCCAAGGATCTCCATGCCCACCCTCGCCCTGCTGCGCCATGGCCAGAGCGTCTGGAACCTTGAGAACCGGTTCACCGGCTGGGTGGACGTGGACCTGACGGAGCAAGGGGTGGCCGAGGCGAGCCGCGGGGGCGCGCTGATCGCGGAGGCGGGCGTGGCCTTCGACCGGGCCTATACCTCGGTGCTCACCCGGGCGATCCGCACCTGCAACATGGCGCTGCGCCTGTCGGGCCAGCTGTTCATCCCCGTGGTCAAGGACTGGCGGCTGAACGAGCGGCACTACGGCGGCCTGACCGGGCTGAACAAGACCGAGACGGCCGCCGAGCACGGCGAGGAGCAGGTGCGCACATGGCGGCGCTCCTACGACATACCGCCCCCCCCGCTGGCTCCCGGCGGCCTCTACGACTTCCACGCCGACCGCCGCTACAGGGGCGTCGCCATCCCCTCCACCGAAAGCCTGAAGACCACCCTCGAGCGGACGCTGCCCTATTGGCAGGCCGAGATCGCCCCCAAGCTGCGGGCCGGCGAGACCCTGCTCGTCGCCGCCCACGGCAACTCCCTGCGCGCCATCGTCAAGCACCTGTTCCAGGTCGCCGACGACAGCATCGTCGGGGTGGAGATCCCCACCGGCAACCCGCTGCTGGTCGAACTGGACAACGCACTGAGGCCGACCGCTGCGCGCTATCTCGACGCAGGGCGGGCGACGCCGCTGCCGGCCTGTCCCAGCCGGGCCTGAGCGATGCTGGCGATCCTGCAGGCGCGCATGAGCTCGACGCGCCTGCCGGGCAAGGTGATGCGGCCCATCCTCGGCCAGCCCCTGATCGGCCGACAGATCGAGCGCCTGCGCCGCGCGCACGGCATCAGCCGCATCATGGTGGCCACCAGCACGCGCGAGGACGACGACGTGCTGGCCGGCTACTGTCACGGGCTGGGGGTGGAGGTGCATCGGGGCGAGCTTTCCGACGTGCTGGAGCGCTTCCACGGCGCCCTGGTCGCCGCCGGACGGCCGGATCACTTCCTGCGCCTGACCGCAGACTGCCCCCTGACCGAGCCCGCCGTGATCGACCTGTGCATCTCGCGCCACGTCGAGAGCGGGGCCGACTACACGCACAACACGCAGGACTGGACCTTTCCCAAGGGCCTGGACGTGGAGGTCTGCCGGACCGAGGTGCTGGAAGCGGCCTGGTGGCAGGCCTGCGATCCCTATGACCGCGAGCACGTCACGCCCTTCATCTATCACCGCCCCGACCGGTTCCGGATCGAGCGGGTGATCCGTGACCCGCCGCTGCGCTTCCGCTGGACGGTGGACACCGAGGAGGACTTCGCCTTCGCCTACGACGTCTATGCCGCCCTCTACGCCTGCAAGCCCGATTTCGGCGTGGACGACGTCCTGGACTGGCAGGCCGAGCACCCGGACCGGGTGCTGGTGAACGAGGCGGCGTGAGCGTCCGCCTGCGCCGCCTCGCCCAGGCGGACGGGCCGCGGGTCCTGGCCTGGCGCAACTCGCCCGAAGTCGCCGCGCACATGTACAGCGACCACGTCATAGGGGAGCAGGAGCACGCGCTCTGGCTGCAGGCGGCGCTGACCCGGCCCGACCGCGCCTACTGGATCATCGAGCTCGACGGCGCCCCGGTCGGTCTCGCCAACCTCGTCCGCATCGAGCTGGAGGCCAACCGCGCCGACCTGGCCATCTACCTGGCCGACCCCGCGGTACGCGGGCGGGGCGTGGGGGCGGCGGCGGAGTATCTGGTGCTCGGCCACGCCTTCGAGACACGCGGCCTGGACAAGCTGTGGGTCGAGGTCCTGGCCAGGAACGTCCCGGGTTGGCGCCTGCACGAAAGCTTCGGGTTCACCCGAGAGGCCTTGTTCCGCGACCACGTCCGAAAGGGTGGCGTGTTCCAGGAGGTGGTCGGCCTGGGCCTGCTCCGGCGAGAGTGGCCAAAGGCGAAGGCCTTGGCGGAGGGGCGGCTGGCGCGATCCTGGGCCCTGCCGTCCCTCTTCCTGGAGGCGTGAGCCGGGGATTTCGTTCGATTCCCACAATGCAGCCTCTGCCGGAACTCGGATGAGCTCCGGCAGAGGTTAGGCGTCAAACGGTTCGGCTCGGATCAGCCGCCGTATTCACGGCGCGGGCGACGCTCGCGATCGCCGCGATCCCGCCGCGGGCGATCGCCCCGTTCGCCGCCGCCGCGGTCCTCTTCCTCAGGTTCGCCGCGGGCGGCGCGGTCGGCGGCGATCTTCTCCGACAGGTCCTCGCCGGTCTCCTGGTCCACGACCTTCATCGACAGCTTGGTCTTGCCGCGGTCGTCGAAGCCGACCAGCTTGACCTTGACCGACTGGCCTTCGCTCAGCACGTCCGACGTCTTGCCGACCTTCTCCTGGCTGATCTGGCTGATGTGCACCAGGCCGTCCTTGGCGCCGAAGAAGTTCACGAAGGCGCCGAAGTCGACCACCTTCACCACCTTGCCATCGTAGATCTTGCCGACCTCGGCCTCCTTGGTGATCGACTCGATCATCTTGATGGCCGCGTCGATCTTGGACTGTTCGGACGCCGCCACCTTGATGGTGCCGTCGTCCTGGATGTCCACCTTGGCGCCGGACTTCTCCACGATCTCGCGGATCACCTTGCCGCCCGAGCCGATCACTTCGCGGATCTTGTCGGTGGGGATCTTGATGGTCTCGATCTTGGGGGCGTGTTCGCCGAGGCTTTCACGCGAGCCCGAGAGCGCCTTGGCCATCTCGTCCAGGATGTGCAGCCGGCCCGCCTGGGCCTGGTGCAGCGCCTGGCGCATGATGTCCTCGGTGATGCCGGGGATCTTGATGTCCATCTGCAGCGAGGTGATGCCGTCGGCGGTGCCGGCGACCTTGAAGTC
>NZ_CAHJWH010000166.1 GCF_903642205.1 Caulobacter sp. S45
AGGATGGCGAAGACGGACGGTAGGCGCATGGATAGGCTCCGGCCTGCGCTTACAGGCGGCACGGCCACGGTGCAGGCCGTCTCAGACGTGCCCGCTTAGACTATCCTGTTGCTCCAGACATCAGGCCGAATGCGCCAGGTCCACGAACAACGCCAACTGTTCATTTCCGATAATAGATCTTCTGCGCATCATGGGTGGTGGGAGGCGTGGGTAGACGCTTGGGCAGCTGTCTCCCTCTCCGCTTCGCGCGTTTACCCGGCGGCCGCCCAAATTGGCGCTGACCGCCGCGCTTTCAGGTTTTCCGCCACCAGGAATGCGAGTTCCAGCGCCTGGTCCGCGTTCAGCCGCGGATCGCAGTGGGTATGGTAGCGGTGCGAGAGTTCGTCCTCCGCCAGCGCCCGCGCGCCGCCAAGGCATTCGGTAACGTTCTGCCCGGTCATTTCCAGGTGCAGCCCACCCGGATGAACGCCCTCCGCCCGGGCCACCTCGACAAAGCTGCGCACCTCCTTGAGGATGCGGTCGAACGGCCGGGTCTTGTAGCCGTTGGCCGCCTTCAGCGTGTTGCCGTGCATGGGGTCGATCGACCAGACCACCTGGCGGCCCGCACGCGCGGTGGCGCGCATCAGCGCCGGCAAGCGCGCCTCCACCTTGTCCGAGCCGAAGCGGCCGATCACCGTCAGCCGACCCGGCTCGTTGTTGGGGTTAAGCACGTCGATCAGGCGCAGCAGTTCGTCCGGCTCCATCGCCGGCCCGCACTTGCAGCCGATGGGGTTCCTGATCCCCCTCATGAACTCGACGTGGGCGCCGTCCAGCCCCCGCGTGCGCTCCCCGATCCACAGCATGTGGGCGGAGGTGTCGAACCACTCCCCGCCCTGGCTGTCGACGCGGGTCATAGCCTCCTCGAAGCCGAGCAGCAGGGCCTCGTGGCTGGTGAACACCTCCACCCGCTTCAGGTCCGGATGGGTCTCCGGCGTGACGCCCACGGCCGCCATGAAGGTCAGCGCCTCGCTGATCTTGTCGGTCAGCTCGCGATAGCGGGCGCCCAGCGGACTGTCGTCCACATAGCCCTGCGTCCAATTATGGATGTTGTAGAGATCGGCGTATCCGCCGCCCGCATAGGCGCGCAGCAGGTTCAGCGTGGAAGCCGACTGTCCGTAGGCCTTGAGCAGCCGCTCGGGGTCGGGCGCGCGGGAGATCGGGTCGAAGTCCTGCCCGTTGATGTTGTCGCCCCGGTAGGACGGCAGGGTCACGCCGTCTATGGTCTCCGTAGCCTCGGAGCGCGGCTTGGCGAACTGCCCCGCCAGCCGGCCGACCTTCACCACGGGCTTGCCGCCGGCGAAGGTCAGGACCACCGCCATCTGCAGGATCAGGCGGAAGGTGTCGCGGATGTTGTCGGCGTGGAACTCGCGGAAGCTCTCGGCGCAGTCGCCCCCCTGCAGCAGGAAGGCCTCACCTTTGGCCACCGAGCCGAGCAAGCCCTTCAGTCGCCTCGCCTCGCCGGCGAACACCAGCGGCGGCATGGACCGCAGCCGGTCCTCGGCGACCACGAGCGCATTGGTGTCCGCATAGTCCACGGGGATATGCTTGGCGGGGCGCGCGCGCCAGCTGGAGGGTGTCCAGCGTTGCATGGATAAGGCCTGATCAGGAATTTGGGTGAAGACGCAGACCCAGGATATAGGTCCGCCGCCAGTTCAGCGCAAAACCTTCCTGCGCCAGCGTGAATCGCCCTGATCAAGGCGATTGACGCTGGAGCTCTGTCGGTGGAGCAACCGCCATGCCCACGATCCCACCCCGGCTAGCGCCGATAGTGCTGCTGATCGGATCCAACCTGTTCATGACCACGGCCTGGTATGGCCACCTGAAGTTCAAGGACCGGCCTCTCTGGATGGTGGTCCTGGTGAGCTGGGCGATCGCCTTCTTCGAATACTGGCTCGCCGTGCCGGCCAACCGCATCGGCAGCAACGTCTATTCCGCCGCCCAGCTGAAGGCCATTCAGGAGGTGATCACGCTCACGGTGTTCGCCGCCTTCTCCGTGTTCTATCTGGGCCAGAAGATCACCGTGAACCACCTGATCGGGTTCGCCCTGATCGCGGCGGGGGCCTTCTTCGTGTTCCGCGGCCAGGCCGCCGGCTGACCCTACTCCGCTGCGATCAGCTCCGCCGGCGTGTACGTCTCGTGCATGGTCACCAGTTCCTCGGCGGCAGACGGGTGCAGGGCGCAGGTGGCGTCCCATTGGGCCTTGGTGAGGCCGGCCTTCACCGCGATGGCGGCCAGCTGGATCATCTCCGGGGCATCCGGGCCCACGATGTGGCACCCTACGACCTTGCCGCCGTGGGGGCAGACCACGAGCTTCATCAGGGTCTGCTCGTCATCGCCGGCGAAGGCCGTCTTCATGGCGCGGAAGGTGGTGCGATAGACGTCGACACGACCGAGCTTGTGGCGCGCCTCGGCCTCAGTCAGGCCCACCACCCCGGCAGGCGGCTGGGAAAAGACCGCGGTGGGAATGTCCGCGTGGTCGAACCTGGTCGGCCGATCGTAATAGACCGTCTGGGCGAAGGCGGCGCCCTCACGGATGGCGACGGGCGTCAGGTTCACCCGGTCGGTCACGTCGCCCACCGCAAAGATGTGGGGCACGTTGGTCTGGGAGAAGTCGTCCACGGCGACCGCTCCCTTGCCGTTCAGCTCCACCCCGGCCGCCTCCAGCCCCAGCCCCTTGACGTGCGGCTCGCGCCCGACGGCGAACATGACCTGTTCGGCCTCCACCACCATCGAGTCGGTCAGATGGCTCCGGAATCCGCCCTCGATCTTCTCGATCCGCTCGTGCTGGCAGGCCAGCGCCACCTTCAGGCCGCGCTTGGCGAGCTCGCCCGCCACATGCGACCGCACATCCTCGTCGAAGCCCCGCAGCAGGTTGGAGCCACGATAGGCCAGGGTCACGTCCACTCCCAGGCCGTGGAAGATGCAGCCGAACTCCACCGCGATGTAGCCGCCGCCCACGATCAGGATGGACTTCGGCAACTCTGGAAGGTGGAAGGCCTCGTCGGACGTGATGCCGAACTCAGCGCCGGGCACGTCGTCCGGCAGCCGCGGCCGGCCGCCGGTGGCGATCAGGATGCGCTCGGCTGTGACCGTCTTGTCCATGCCGACCAGCTCCAGCGTGTGGGGATCGACGAAGCGGGCCTTGGTGGTGAAGAGGTCGGCGCCCGCCTTCTTCAGGTTGGCGGTGTAGGCGCCGGACAGCCGGGCGATCTCGCGATCCTTCTGGTCGAGGAAGGTCGGCCAGCTGAAGCTCAGGTCCTCGCAGCCACTCCAGCCATATCCCTTGGCCAGCTCGAACTCGCGCGCGAAATTGGAGGCGTAGACCATCAGCTTCTTGGGCACGCATCCGCGGATGACGCAGGTGCCCCCCACGCGGGACTCCTCGGCCACCGCCACGCGCGCGCCGGTCATGGCCGCAAGCCGCGCCGCCCGCACGCCACCAGAACCCGCGCCGATCACGAAGAGGTCGTAGTCGTAGGCCATGGCGTCCTCGCGTCCGTCCCGCACCGGGACCGCTGCCCAGCGCATATAGAGGCGGGCGCTGCAGGAGAGAATGGGCGCCTAGCCGTGCAGCCACCTCACGCCTTCCGGCCCGGCGATGAGGGCGCCATCAGCCAGTTTAAGGAACAGGCCATGCTCCACCACGCCAGTGATGTGGTCGAGGGCGGCCGCCAGCCTTGCAGGTTCGGGAATCACGCCGCAGCTGACGTCGTAGATGACGTTGCCGCCGTCTGTGCTCACCGTCGCACCCTGATGCGCACGCAGCCGCGGTTCGGCGGTGATCCCCGCTTCCCGGGCCGCGGCCGCCAGGCGCGTCGCGGTACTGGCGTGGCCGAAAGCCACGACCTCCACGGGAAGCGGAAAGCGGCCGAGCCGTCCGACCACCTTGCTTGCATCCGAGATGACGATGCAGCGGCGAGAGGCCTCCCAGACCAGCTTCTCGCGCAACAGCGCCGCCCCTCCCCCCTTCAACAGCGCGAGGTCAGGGCCGATCTCGTCGGCGCCGTCGAGGGTCAGATCGATCCTACCCGCAGCATCAAGCTCGACAAGGTCGAGGCCGACGCCG
The DNA here is from genome assembly GCF_903642205.1 of Caulobacter sp. S45. Classification (GTDB taxonomy): domain Bacteria; phylum Pseudomonadota; class Alphaproteobacteria; order Caulobacterales; family Caulobacteraceae; genus CAHJWH01. Next base: position 4,106 of record NZ_CAHJWH010000166.1, read on the forward strand.
ACGCCGAGGGCCGCCGTCGCGTCCGACGTCGCCACGCAGCGAAGCCGGAGCCGCTCCGTCTTCACACGCATGCCCAGCGCCCGGACCATCTGGGCCGCCGTGGAGCCCGTGCCGAGGCCCACGGTCATGCCGTCCTCCACCAGGGCCGCAGCGGCCTCGCCGACCGCGCGCTTCTGCTCGTCGGCGGTCGTCAAGGCTTGCTCCTCGCCGCCAGCTTCCGGGCGCGGAAGCGGGAAGCCCAGCCGGGTTTCTCCACCTGGGGTCCACGCTCCAGCGCCAGTGCGTCGTCAGCCACGTCCCGGGTGATCACGGAGCCCGATCCCGTCATCGCCCGGGCGCCGATCCGGACCGGCGCCACAAGTGCGGTGTCGGAACCGACGAAAGCATCTTCACCCACGGACGTATGATGCTTGTCGAAGCCATCGTAATTACAGAAAATAACGCCAGCGCCTATGTTGGCGCGGGCGCCGACCTCGCCGTCTCCGAGATAGGCGAGATGGTTCGCCTTGGCGCCGGCGCCGAGCGTCGCATTCTTCACCTCCACGAAATTGCCCACATGCGCACCCTCCCCGATCTGCGCGCCGGGGCGGAGCCGGGCGTAGGGGCCGACGATGGCGCCTGTCTGCACATCGGCGCCCTCCAGATGGCTGAAGGCGCGGATCACCGCACCGCTTCGGACCTTGACCCCCGGCGCGAACACCACGTGCGGCTCCACGAGCACGCCACCTTCCACCACCGTGTCGTGGGCGAAGATCACCGTGTCCGGAGCCGGCATCGACACGCCGGCGGCCAGCGCCTCATGCCTGCGGTTCGCCTGCCAGTAGGCCTCGGCTGTGGCCAGTTCCGCCTGAGAGTTGACGCCGAGCGTCCGGACCTCGTCGGTCAGCACCGCTGCGACCTGCAGGCCGCGCCCGCGCGCCAGCCCCACCACGTCGGTGAGGTAGTATTCGGCCTTGGCGTTGGCGTTGGTGACCTCGCCCAGGAGTTCGAACAGGAGCGGGGCTGGCGCGGCGATCACGCCGGCGTTGCACAGGCGGATCGCCCGTTCCGCCGCATCGGCCTCCTTGGCCTCCACGATGCGGCCCAGGCCGCCGCCGGCCTCCATCACCAGACGTCCGTAAGCGCCGGGGTCGGCGGCCTCGAAGCCCAGGACCGCCAGGGCGGCGCCGGACCGCCGCGCGGCGAACAGGGGCTCCACCGCCGCGGCGTCCAGGAGCGGCGTGTCCGCATAGGTCACCACCACGTCGCCTGTGAAGCCGGCGAGCGCGGTCTCCGCCGCCCGCACGGCATGGCCGGTGCCGAGCGGAGGATTCTGGATCGAGATCGCCCCCTCTCCGAGGCGCTTGACCGCATGGGCGGCGACCAGGGGTGAGTGCGCGCCGGCGACCACCACGATCCGTTCGGCCCCGAGCGTCTGGGCCGTGTCGATGGCGACGTCCAGCAGGGTGCGCCCGGCCAGGCGGTGCAGCACCTTGGGGGTAGGCGAGCACATCCGCGTGCCCTGCCCCGCCGCCAGGATCACGACGGCGCGAGCGGAGGCTGCGGGAGGGGCGGGGTCGGCCAAGAGGCGGTCCTTCGAGAGGTCGTCTGCAGCGCCCGGTGGAGCGCGACGTGGCGGCTTGCGCCAGCCGGCGATCTAGCCCAAAGCCCCGCTGCTTTCGAGCCTACAGCGAGCCGCATCGGATATGACGTCCTCCCTCGCAGCGCCCGCGCCAACGACGTTCGCCGAACCGGCGTCGGACACTCCGGCGCCGGGACGGCTGGACGGCGCGACGATCGCGTTCGATCTCGACGGCACCCTGGTGAACACCGCGCCCGATCTGGTCGGCGCGCTGAATGTCGTCCTGGGCGAGCGAGGCCTGCCGCACGTCCTCCAGGAGGCCGCCGGCTACCTGGTGGGCAAGGGGGCGCGCGCCCTGATCACACGCGGTTTCGCCCTTGCCGGCGAACCTCTGCGCGAAGAGGAGGTCGCGGGCTTGGTCGTCCGCTTCGTCGAGGCCTATCGCGCCCGCATCGCCAGCGAGAGCCGCCCCTATCCAGGCCTGGAGGCCGCCCTCCAGTCTCTGGCTGAGGCAGGCGCGACCCTGTGCGTCTGCACCAACAAGCGCACCGACCTGTCCCTGGCCCTGCTGGATGCGCTGGGTCTCACAGGCCGCTTCGCCGCAGTGACCGGCGCGGACCGGGCGCCTGCGCCGAAGCCGGACCCGAGCCACTTCCTCGTCTCCATCGCCGAGGCGGATGGCGACCCGGCCTACGCCGTCCTGGTCGGCGACAGCGCCAACGATGTGCGATCCGCCCATGCGGCAGGCGCGCCGGTGGTGGTGGTGAGCTTCGGCTACACCGACATCCCACCGTCCGAGCTTGGAGGCGACGCGCTGATCGACCGGTTCGACGAGCTGCCCGTCGCCGTCGAGACGATCCTGGCCGGGTTGCGTCAGACCCGGTCGCGGGCCTTGCCCGGTCCCGAGGCCTCCGCTATAGACCCGCTGTCCTGACGCACAGGCCTTGCCGGCCTCGGCGGACGCGTAGCTCAGCGGGAGAGCATCGCCTTCACACGGCGGGGGTCGTAGGTTCAATCCCTACCGCGTCCACCA
>NZ_CAHJWH010000167.1 GCF_903642205.1 Caulobacter sp. S45
GGCGACAGCGGGCGCAGCATGTGCCCGTGGCGGCGTGCGGCCAGGCGCAGGAAGTGCTCGGCCAGCAGCACCGCGTCGCCCGCCCGCTCCGCCATCGGCGGCAGGGTGATCTCCACCGTGTTCAGCCGGTAGAGCAGCTCGTCGCCGAGGCCCCCGCGGCCCTGCAGGCCGGCGCGGGTCCGCCGGCTGGTGGAGATGATCCGGGCTCCGGGGCCGCCGCCGCAGGTCAGCGCCGCGACCAGGCGAGCCTGGACCGCCGGGGCAAGGTCGCCCACTTCGTCCAGCACCAGGGCGCCGCCTCGGGCCTGGGCCAGGGCGCCGTCGGTCGCGAGCCGGTCGCCGAACAGGGCGCGCTCGGCCTCATCGGTGCTGAGCTGGGCCAGGTGCGCCGCGATGTAGGGACCCTGGCTATGGGGCGAGGCGAGGTGGAGCCGCCGCGCGACCAGACTCTTCCCCATCCCCGCCTGGCCAAGCACCAAGACCGGCGCTTCAGTCGGGCCGACCCGGGCGACCAGGTTGCGGACGCGCTCCATCGCCGCGCTCTCCCCGAGCAGCGTCGCTTCCGGCTCCGCGTCCACCAGCGCGTCCGACGATCGCGAGATGCGGCGGCGGCGGAGCTCCAACGCGTCGCGCACCGTGGCCAGCAGGCGTGCGTTGTTCCAGGGCTTCATGACGAAGTCGCTGGCGCCTGCCTGCATGGCGCGCACCGCCACGCTGACGCCGCTGTGGGCGGTGATCACCACCACCACCGCCTGCGGGTCGTCGGCCAGCAGCTGCTGCAGGCAGCGAAAGCCCTCCTCGCCGGAGGTGGCGCCGCGGGTGAAGTTCAGATCGAGCAGCACCACGTCGATCCGTTCGGCCGCCAGCCGGCTGCGCGCCTCCAGCGGGTCGCGCGCGCTGGTGAGCTTCAGCCCGTGGCGGCCGAGCAGCAGGGCGGCGGCCTTCACCACGTCTGCATCGTCGTCGACGAACAGGACGTGGCCGGCCTGATCAGCAGGTGTTGACACAGCCTCGGTCATGTTCGGAAGCGGACACTTGGGTCTTCAGGCGAACACATGAAGCCGGTGTAACCTCATTAAGTCAACCGGCTCAGCCATTTAGTTATGTCCGCCAGATAGCTTAGCCTGTTCTGGCCATGACGGATCGTCCGCTCATTCCTTCGCCCTCAGCCGGGGCCGAGCCGCTGCCGGCCGGCGGCGGTGCGGCCATGGACCGCCGCATCGAGCGCCCCCATCGCAAGCTGCAGCGCACCTTGCTGGTCGCGCTGTGCGGCGGGGCCTTGCTGGCCCTGGCGGCGGCAGGCCTGATCCGATTGCCGCCGTCGGGCAGCCTGAGCGTCAAGGCGGCTGACCTGCAGGTGGCCACCGCCGCCGAGGCGCCGTTCCAGGACTATCTGCCGGTTCGTGGCGCGGTGGCGCCGCTCCACACCACCTACGTCACCGCCGTCTCTGGCGGCCAAATCGACAAGGTGCTGGTGCTGGACGGCGTCCAAGTGCCCGCGGGCGCCGCGCTCGCCACCCTGACCAACCCGCAGCTGAAGCTTGACGTCACCTCCAAGGAGGCCGACATCGCCGGCCGGCTCGGCGACGTCAGCGCCCAGTCTCTGAGCCTGGAGAAGAACCGGCTGGACGCCGAGGGCCAGGTCTCGCAGGCCTCGTTCGACCTGCTGAAGGCCGAGCATGACTACGACATTCGCAAGCAGCTGCACGACAAGGACATCGTCTCCGACGCCGAGCTGAAGACCTATGCCGACACCGCCGCCTACGACCGCGCGCGCCTGGCCCAGCTTCGCGCCGGCCAGACGCAGCAGGCGGGGCTGGCCTCGATCCAGAGCGCCGAAATCTCCCGCACCAACGCCGGGCTGCGCCAGAGCCTGGACGTGGTGCGATCGAGCCTGGACGCCCTGGTCATCCGCGCGCCGGTCGCCGGGCGGCTGACCGACTTCCAGCTCCAGCCCGGCCAGTCGCTGAAGCTGGGCGACCCCGCCGGCCAGATCGACTCGGAGGGCGCCTACAAGCTGACCGCCGACGTGGACGAATACTATCTCGGCCGGGTCCAGCCCGGCGAGCCTGCGACGGCTGACCTGGAGGGCGCCGAGATGGACCTGGTAGTCAGCCGGGTCCTGCCCCAGGTCACCGATGGCCGCTTCCGTGTCGAGTTGACCTTCAAGGGCGCAGCGCCTCAGGGGCTCCGCCGCGGCGAGGGCGCGGACCTGCGCATCACGCTCGGCGACACCCGCCGGGCCTTGGTGGTCCCGAACTCCGGATGGCTGGAGGGCGGCGGAGCGACGATGTTCGTCATGGCCGCCGACGGCCGTCGGGCCGACCGCCGCCCGGTGAGCGTGGGCCGCCGCAACCCCGAACAGGTGGAGATCACCTCCGGCCTGCGTCCCGGCGAGCGCGTGGTGGTCTCCAGCTACGCCGGCTTCGACAAGCTCAACCATCTGATCCTGCACTGAACGCCAGAGGACGCCCCATGCTGACCCTGTCCGACGTCCATCGACTCTACCGCTCCGACGAGGTGGAGACGACCGCGCTCCGCAACATCGACCTGCAGATCGGGGAGGGCGAGTTCGTCGCCGTCATGGGCCCGTCCGGCTGCGGCAAGTCCACGCTGCTTAACATCCTGGGGACGATCGATCGTCCTACCAGCGGCCGGTATCGTTTCAAGGATCAGGAGGTGGCGGACCTGAACGAAGCGAAGCTGGCGCAGCTGCGGCGCGAGAACCTCGGCTTCGTCTTTCAGAGCTTCAACCTGATCGACGAGCTGACCATCGCGGAGAACGTCGAGCTCGGCCTGGTCTACCGCCGATGGGCGGGCAAGGACCGCCGCGCCCGGGTGGAGGCGGCCATGGACCGGGTCGGCGTGGCCCACCGCGCCCGCCACTATCCGAACCAGCTCTCCGGCGGCCAGCAGCAGCGCGCCGCCATCGCCCGGGCCATCGTGGGCCGCCCGAGCCTGATCCTGGCCGACGAGCCCACCGGCAACCTGGACACCGAGAACGGCGCCCAGGTCATGGACATCCTGCAGGCCCTGAACGGCGAGGGCGCCACGGTGATCATGGTCACCCACTCGCCGAGCCACGCGGACCTCGCCCGGCGGCGGATCGACATGCTCGACGGCCGAGTGGTCGTGTCCGCCACCCGCGCGATCTGAGGGGGCGAAGATGATCATTCAACCGTCAGGTGACCCCTTTCCCCTCGAGGGGGGAAGGGCAGGGATGGGGGTGAGTGCAGGCGATGTGTGGAAGCCCATAGGAGGCGGCGCCTCCAGCGCCCTCCGCTTCAGCCGCGGCGCGCACACCTCCTCCCAACCCTCCCCCTTCGAGGGGGAGGGCTCGGGGCGCGGGCTCCTCCGCCAGGTCTCGCCGAGCCCAGCCGCGCCCATCCGCCTACAGGCCCTTGAAGAGGAGGCCTGAGCCATGTGGGCCCACTACCTCGTCACCCTCTACCGCTCCCTGACCCGCCACCGCCTGTACGCGGCGCTGAACGTGCTTGGCCTGGCGGTGGGGATCGCGGTCTTCCTCGTGCTCTGGCTCGACGTCCGCTTCGAGACGGGCTTCGAGAAGTGGATACCGGATGCGGGGCAGATCTACGAACTCCGGACTCAATGGCACATGCCCGGAGCGCCCAAGGACGACTCCAGCTCGTCCATGGGCGGCGCGCTGGAGGAGCTCCGGGCGGACTACCCGAACCTGGTCGGCACGCGCATCATGGGGGACAACATGACCCTGCGCCGCGGGGCGGACCTGCAGTCCGAGGAGCTCTCCATCGTCGATCCCGGCTTCCTCCGGGTGTTTCCTCTCAAGCTGCTGCGGGGCGATCAGGGTTCGGCTCTCCAGGCGCCCGACAGCGTCGTGCTGACCCAGACCAAGGCTCGCCTGTATTTCGGCGACGACGACGTGCTCGGGCGTCGATTGCAGGTGAGTTTGGAAGGCGACCCCCACACCTTCCGCGTCACGGGCGTCCTGCCGGACCCGCCCAAGACCACCGACCTGACGCTTGACTTCCTGACGCCGCTCACGCCGCAGCTCATCGCGACCCGGGACAACTGGCGCCACTGGGGCAGCGAGCACCTGGAGACCTACCTGCGCTTCCCCTCCGCGACGGCCGCCTCGGCCCAGGCGGCGGACTTTGGCCGCTTCATCGACCGCCATGCGGCCAAGGACATCATCCCGCCGCCGGCCCCGCACGACCAGTTGTCGCTCAGCCTGCGCCCGCTCCGGAGCCTGCATGTGGTGGACACCAAGGTTGGCCCGGTGGCGGCTGGCCTCGCCGCCGTGGGCGCACTGACGCTCCTGCTTGCAGCCGTCAACTACGTGAACCTGGCCACCGCGCGGGCGGGCCTGCGCGCCCGCGAGGTGGCGATCCGCAAGGTGATGGGCGCGACCCCGCCGGCCTTGTTCGCCCAGTTCATGGCGGAGTCGATGGCGTTGGCGGCGCTCGCCACCCTTGTCGGGCTGGCGCTCTGCGAACTCGCCTTGCCTCTGGTCAACGCGGCGGGCGGACTCGCCTTGCGGCTCGACTATCTCAGCCTTGACGGTCCCTTGCCCGCGGTACTCCTCGCCATGGTGGTGGTCGGCGTCGGGGCAGGGCTCTATCCCGCCGTCCTGCTGACGCGCTATCGCCCTGCCCAGGTGCTCGCCTCCGCCCGCACTCCCGGCGGCGGCCGGAGCGGCGGGCGTGTGCGCGAAGCGCTGGTGCTCTTCCAGTTCGCCGTGGCGATCGCCTTCGCGATCGCGACCGCCGTCATCTTCACCCAGATGCGCTATCTCCGCTCCGCCGACCTCGGCTTCAAACGGGACGGCTTGATCGTGGTCACCTCCTTCGACGACGCACAGGTCCCCAAGGCCCAGCGGCAAAGCCTGCTGGAGGCCTGGAGAGGCCTTCCAGGCGTGGTCGCCGACACGGCCTCCAACGTCTCGCCTGGCACGCAGCACAACACCAACGCGAACAACTTCAAACGCCCGAAACAGTCCGGCGAGGGGCAGTCCGTCTACTGGAACACGGTGCATCCAGACTTCCTGGAGACCTACGGTGCGCACCTTGTCGCCGGGCGCTGGCTTGGTCCTGCGCGCGGCGGCGACGACAAGCCCCTTCCGCCGCCCGGAGGTTGGCCTCCCGGCCAGCCTCGACCCATGCGCAACGTCGTTCTGAATGAAAGCGCGCTGCGCCAGCTGGGCTTCGCGGACGCCCAGAGTGCCATCGGTCAGCGGGTGTTGCAGGGGCTGGATGCCGGCGGCTTCACACCCCTAACCGTAGTGGGCGTGATCCGCGACACCCGCCTGCGCTCCCCGCATGAACCGGTGCAGTCGGCCGTTTATCTCCTTTCCACCCACGACTTCGACAGCATGATCGCCGCCGTCCGCTATACCGGCGTTCCATCGCCGGAGATGCTGGCGCGCTTGCATCGGACCTGGACGTCGATTGTCCCCGGCGCCTCCTTCCGAGCGCACACCGCCGACGAAAACCTGGCCCGCTACTATCGCCCCGACGACCAGCACGGCCGGCTCTTCACTCTCGGCGCGGTCCTCGCCGTCGCCATCGGGTGCGTCGGGCTCTACGGCTTGGCCTCCTTCAATACCGCGCGACGGGTGAGGGAGATCGGCATCAGGAAGACGCTTGGCGCCTCCACCGCCGACGTGCTGCGGCTCCTGATCGGCCAGTTCCTTCGGCCGGTGCTGCTCGCCAACCTCGTGGCCTGGCCGGTGGCCTACATCGCCATGCGGAGCTGGCTGAACGGGTTCGACCAGAGGATCGGGCTGAACCCGCTCTACTTCCTGGGCGCCTCGGCCCTGATGCTGGCGGTCGCGCTCCTGACGGTGGCGGGCCAGGCGCTGGCCGTGGCGCGCGCCGAGCCGGCCAGGGCGCTCCGCCATGAATAGGCCAGCGGCGAGCCTCCTGCTGATGCTGGCGGGGCTGGGCTGGAGCGCGGCCGGCCCTGCTCGGGCCGAGACGCTGGCGGAGGCCATTGCGCTCGCCTACCAGACCAATCCGCAGCTGCTGGCCCAGCGCGCCTCCCTGCGCACGCTGGACGAGGGCTATGTCCAGGCCCGCGCGGGCTGGGGCCCGACGATCGGGCTGAGCGGCCAGGCCTACTGGCAGCAAACCGACTTCGGCCACGAGGCCTCCAGCGGGCTCGGCCAGAGCGGCGGCGTGCCCGGCACGACCACCGGAGCGCCTCAGACCGGCGGCGCGAGCGGAGGCGAGCCCTCCAGCTACAACTACGGCTATGGCGCGATCACCGCGACCCAGCCGCTCTATACCGGCGGCAAGGTGGCTGCGGAGGTGGGCGCGGCCGAGGCGGCGGTGGGGGCCGGCCGCCAGGCGCTGCGCGTCACCGAGGCCAACGTGCTGCAGGCCGTGGTGACCGCCTACGAGGACGTGCGCCGCGACGCCGCAATCCTGCGCATCCGCAACGAGGCGACCTTGGTGCTCGGCAGCCAGTCGGACGAGACCCAGGCCAAGTTCACCGTAGGCCAGGTGAACCGGGTCGACGTGGCCCAGGCCCAGGCCCAGCTCGCCGCAGCCCAGGCCCTGGTGGCCTCCGCCCGCGCCCAGCTCGCCATCAGCCGCGCGGAATACCTGGCAACCGTGGGCCAGGCGCCGGGAGAGCTGGGCGAGCCGCCCCCGCTGCCCGGTCTGCCGCCGAGCGTCGACGCCGCCTTCGACGCGGCCGAGGCC
>NZ_CAHJWH010000168.1 GCF_903642205.1 Caulobacter sp. S45
TCAGCCGGGCGGGCGCGGGCATGGCCAGCCTCGTCATGATGGGCGAGGCGGAGCGCGAAACGGTCGGCGATCCCGCGGATGCGGGCGGCCTCGCGCCCGTTCAGGTCGCGCGGCGGGTGCGGCAGGGTCGCCCGCCGGCCGACCAGCGACGGCCCCTCGCCGGAATAGACGATCTCAAGGTCGGGCGCCTCGGCCAGCGAGCGGGCGGCGTGGGCCAGGGCGCGCTTGAACGGCTCGGTGGGGGCTTCGGGCTTGGCGGCCATGGGGACCTAGATAGCGGGCTCGGGCAGGCTGGGTAAGCGGAACCTCTCGCCAAGCTTCGCCGTTCCGTTCGCCGTAACGGTTTGGCCGAAAGGAACATACCATGAGCGACAACCGTATCGAGGGCGCCGGCGACAAGGTGGCGGGCTCCGTGAAGGAAGGTCTCGGCAAGCTGACTGGCGACGCCAAGCTGCAGGCGGAGGGCGTGGCCCAGAAGGCCGGCGGCTCGGTCCAGAACGCGGCCGGCAGGGTCCAGGACCGCGCGGCCTCGGAGCCTCAGGGCGGCATCGACCACGACCGCGTCGAAGGCTCGGGCAAGAAGTTCGGCGGTTCGGTCAAGGAAGGCCTCGGCAATCTTACCGGTGACGAGAAGCTGAAGGCCGAAGGTCACGCCGACAAGGCCGCCGGCGGCCTGCAGAACGCCTTTGGCGGCGCCAAGGACGCGGTGCGCGACGCGTTCAGGAAGTAGCGGGTCTTCCTCTCCCTTGCGGGAGAGGGCCTACCGCGGTGGAGCCCATGGGCCTTCACCGCTATAAGCCCGCGCCGTGATACGGCTTTGGGCGTTCTTCACCAATCTGGACGCCCGCGCCTGGCGGGCGGTGGCGGTCTCTTTCCTCCTGTTCGGGGGCGTGGGGACCGTCTTCGTGTTCGGCGCCTCTTTGGTCGGCTTGAAAGGCGCGGCGGCGGTCCAGACCTGGATGGGCGCCGGCGTGCACGGTCCCTGGGCGCTGCCGGCGGCGGTGCTGGGATTCACGGTCCTGGCCTTCCTGGGCGTGCCGCAGTTCATGCTCATCGCTGCTGCTGTGGTGGCGTTCGGCCCCTGGGTGGGCTTCGCTTACAGCTGGGTCGGCAATCTCGTCTCCTCGACCCTGGGGTTCTATGTGGGCCGCAGGATCGGGGCGCGGGTGTTGCGCGCTCATGCTGGGAAGGGCGTCAACGACTTCGTGGACATGATCGCCCGCAACGGCTTCTGGGCCAGCCTGGTGGTGCGCCTGGTGCCCTCGGCGCCCTTCGTGGTGGTCAATATGGCCGCGGGCGTGACGCCCATGGCCGTTTCGCAGTTCCTGGCCGGCACCGCGCTCGGCAGCCTCCCCAAGATCGCGCTCGTGGCCTATGCGGGCAACTCGGCCATCCATGCCCTGAACGGCGGCGGCCCCAGTCGCTGGATCAAGCTCGCAGCCATCGCCGCCCTCTGGATCGGCATGGCCCTGCTGGCCCAGGTCTGGCTGAAGCGCGAGGAGGCGAAGCGGCAGGCGGCGCCAGCCGCATCAGCCGACCTTCTATCCTTCTGAGGGAAAACTATCCTTCTGAGGGAAAACCGGAGGGAGGGGGGGGGTTTTCGGTGCAGCTTGGAAAGGCTGCGGATGACCCGGCGCGCCGCCAGCCTCAGCGGCGGTGAACAGCAGCAGCCTGAGCCGCTCTCCGGTGGAATAGCTCACCCCGTCCACCTCGCCGCGGACCTTCAGCGCGACGCCGTCGGCGTCGGCCTGGGCAGTGAATACCGGCAGCTGTCGCGCGCTGACTGCGGCCATGGCGCAGGCCCGGTTCGAGGCGATCAGGTCGGCCGCCGACCTGGCGTCGACCAGGCGCGTCTCACCCTGCTCCAAGAACACCAGGCTCGGTTCGGCGAAGCGGGTGGAGGCCAGCACGCTGGTGGGACAGGGCCGCACCCGACCGGCGAGCGCGGCCAGCCGCGGCCCGATCCAGATCGTCTGCAGCCCCGGCAGCACATGGGCGTAGAGGCCCGCATAGATCACCGCCGCACCCACGATGGCCGCTCCCGAGGCCGCTCCGCCTGCGCCGCGCCTGACCAGCACCAGGGTCGCGATGCAGGCCCCGAAGGCGACCATGCCGAACCCTATGGCGACGGGATCGAGGTGGTGAGCGTAGCGCCAGACCAGCGCGGCGCCCGCCGAGGCGAGGGCGCCCGAGATGACCAGCCACAACGCCCCATAGGTCACCGCGGCGGCCCGGCCGAACGCCCCGGCCCGCCACCCGTCGGCGGATGTGGCGGCGCCGCACGCCAGGCAGGCCAGCGCCGGATAGAGCGGCAGCACGTAGTGGGGCAGCTTGGTGCCGATTGCCTCGTACATCAGCCAGGTAGGCAGGACCCAGCACAGCAGGAAGCGCACCTGCCGCTTCGTCCGCATACGCCAGGTCCACGGCGTCGCCAGAGCGGTCGCCAGGGCGCCCGGCCAAAAGGTCAGGTTGGCCAGCACCAGGTAGTAGCCGGGAGGCTGGCCGTGGTGCTGTTCGCCGCGCCCGACCTTGCCGAGCAGGTTCTGGCGCACCGCCTTGTCGAAGAAGGCGCCGTGGGTCTTGATCCCGATGGCGACGAACCAGGGCGCCGCGATCGCCAGCATCAGCAGACCGCCCCAGCCCGCATGCAGCCGTTTCAGCCAGGCCGCCCGGCGCTCGATCAGCACCAGGCCCAGCGCCGTCGTCCCGCTGACGATCAGCACGATGGGCCCTTTCAGCAGAAGACCGACGGCCAGAGCTGTCCAGAAGGCGGCGGCGTTCAGGCGTCCCGCGCCTCGCACCTGGCCAAGATAGGCCTTCAGCAGCGCCCCCTGCGCCGCCACGACCGAGGCGAGCAGACAGGCGTCGATCTTCGCCATGCGGGACTCGAAGCTGAGCAGCGCACACCCCGCCAGCAGCAGTCCCGCGCCGACGCCGGCGCGCCGCCCGAACAGCATCGCGCCCAGCCTCGCCGTCAGCAGCACGGCGAGCAGAGCGGCGATCAGCGACGGCAGGCGGTAGGCCCACACCGGCGCGCGCGCACCGCCAAACAGGGAGGCCGAGGCCGCCTCCAGCCAGTAGACGCCAACCGGCTGCAGGTTGCGCGGCTTGTCCTGGAAACGGATGTCGATGAAGTCGTGGCTGACCAGCATCTGGCGCGTGGCCTGCAGGTAGCGGGCCTCGTCCCGATCCACCGGCGGCAGCCTCGCGCGGCCGGGCAGGAACAGGGCCAGCGCCACCAGCGCCAGCATCAAATAAGTCTTCCAGCCGATCTGCTCCGGCCCTGAGGCGGCGTGCGCCTCGACCGCCGCGCTCAAGCGCCGCCCGTCCGCTTGGGCGGATGGGTGCGCCGGGTCAGCCAGATCACGCCCAGCAGGTCCACGACCCCCACCAGGGCGCGGCCCAGGTTAGTGTACTTGGACACGCCCGCCGTGCGCGCCCGATGGCGCACCTCGCGGTTGATAAGCGGATGGCCATAGCGGGCGAACAGGGCGGGCAGGAAGCGGTGCATGCCCTCGAACACCGGCAGCAGCAGGAAGTCCTCGCGCCGGAACACCTTCAGCCCGCAGCCGGTGTCGGGGCAGTGGTCCTGCAGCACCGCCTGGCGGAAGCCATTGGCGATGCGGGTGGCCACCAGGCGCGAGCGCGGATCGTTGCGGCGTACCCGCACCCCGGCCACCAGGGGCGCCGCGCCGGCTGCGGCCCAGGCGGCGCGGAGCATCTCCACCACGTCCTGCGGATCGTTCTGGCCGTCGCCGTCCAGGGTGGCGATCCAGTCAGCCCGGGCGGCGAGCACGCCGGTGCGCACCGCCTGGGACTTGCCGCAGCGCCGGTCGTGGCGCACCAGTCGCACGCGTGGGTCTGCGGCCGCCAAGCGTTTCAGGATGTCCGGAGTGGGGTCCGTGCTGCCGTCGTCGACGAAGACGATCTCGAAAGGACCGAGCGGCTCGAGGGCGGCGAGGGTCTCCGCGGTGACCGCCTCAACGTTCTCGGCCTCGTCGAGCACGGCGATGACCACCGACGCCCGCGGGGTATCCTCCGCCGACTGGACCTGCATGACGTCTTTGTTCGTCCGCTAGCTCAGGCCCGCGCCCCCGCCGGGGCGGCGGGCCTGTGACCAAGGCTGCGGGATAGGCCGCCTCCAGGGCGCCCACAAGCATTTAGCAACTGCGAGACGCCGAGGTGTCCTGCCGGGCATCTCGGGTGCGCCGCTGACGCAATGCCGCAGTCAGCCGATCTTGACCTTGAATTGACCGGGCCGCCGGGGCAAACGGGCGCGTCCCATGACAGGCGGACTGGCGTATAGGGCTGCGGGGGTTTACGCGCCGGGTCCACCAAGGGTCATGGAGCGACGACGACGCCCGCAGGTCCCCTGCCCCGCACAAGGCCATCCATGTTCGCCTCCCTCTTCGGCCTGATCTCCAACGACATCGCCATCGACCTCGGCACCGCCAACACCCTGATCTACATGAAGGGCAAGGGCATCGTGCTGAACGAGCCCTCGGTGGTGGCGCTGCGCAACGTCGGCGGCCGCAAGATCGTCCACGCCGTGGGCATCGAGGCCAAGCAGATGCTGGGCCGCACCCCTGGTCACATGGAGGCCATCCGCCCCATGCGCGACGGGGTCATCGCCGACTTCGAGGTCGCCGAAGAGATGATCAAGCACTTCATCCGCAAGGTTCACAACCGCAAGGGCTTCGTGAACCCCAAGGTGATCGTGTGCGTGCCCTCGGGCGCCACCGCGGTGGAGCGGCGCGCCATCAACGACAGCTGCCTGAACGCCTCGGCCCGCCGAGTGGGACTGATCGACGAGCCGATGGCGGCCGCGATCGGCGCGGGCCTGCCGATCCACGAACCCACAGGCTCCATGGTGGTCGACATCGGCGGCGGAACCACCGAGGTCGCGGTGCTGAGCCTCTCCGGCATCGTCTATTCCCGCTCGGTGCGGGTGGGCGGGGACAAGATGGACGAGGCCATCATCTCCTACATGCGCCGCAACCATAACATGCTGATCGGCGAGACCACCGCCGAGCGCATCAAGAAGGAGATCGGCGTCGCCCGTGCGCCCGAGCATGGCGAAGGCCTGGCCATCGAGGTGAAGGGCCGCGACCTGATGCAGGGCGTGCCCCGCGAGGTCCGCGTCACCGAGAAGGGCGCGGCCGAGGCCCTGTTCGAGCCCGCCTCCCAGATCGTGGAGGCGGTGAAGGTGGCGCTGGAGAGCACGCCCCCTGAACTGGCCGCCGACATCGCCGACAAAGGCATCATGCTGACCGGCGGCGGCGCCCTGCTGCGCGGCCTCGACACCGAGATCACCAACGCCACCGGCTTGCCGGTGACGGTGGCGGACGACCCGCTGTCCTGCGTGGCGCTGGGCTGCGGAAAGGTGCTGGAGCATCCCAAGTGGATGAAGGGCGTGCTGGACGCCAGCCTGGCCTAGAGCCGCCTGTCATCCCCATCGCAAGATGGCGGAGTGCGGCCGAAGGCCGGGATGGGCCGACCGGGTCGGCCGGTCGGAAGCCACAGCGAAGCCGCTTCCGCGCTCCGCGCGGCCCCTCGTCGGCTTCGCCACCACCTCCCCATCTGCGATAGGGAGGATGAGTTCAGGCCCGCTAGGATTTGCAACCCATGGCCTTCCGCGACGGACCCTTCACCGACCTCAAGCTGCCCCTGGCCTGGGCCGCGGGCGCCGCGACCCTCGTGGCCGTGCTGGTCGCCGTGGTGTTGTTGCTGGCCGGCAGACGGCAGGCCGTCGCCGCCACCACCTACGTCCCGGCGCGCAACGCGGTCGCCATGGCTGCGGCGCCGGTCGGCGGCGTGCTGGAGACGCCAGTGCGCTGGGCCGGGGCGACGGTGGACTATGTGGAGGGCTACTTCTTCGCCGTCTCCGAGAACCGGAGGCTCAGGCGCCAGACAGCCGAGCTGGAGGGTTACCGCGACGCCTTCATCGCCCTGAAGAACGTCAACGACCGCTATGAGGCCCTGCTGAAGCTCAAGACCGAACCGCCGGTGCCCATGGTCACCGGCCGCACCATCATCGACACTCGCGGTCCCTTCTCCAACGCGCGCCTGATCGACACCGGCTCGGCCTCCGGCGTGCAGGTCGGCGATCCGGCCATGAGCGAACACGGGGTGGTGGGCCGGATCGTGGGCGTTACCCGCGGAGTCAGCCGGCTGCTGATGGTCACCGACGTGGACAGCCGCACGCCCGTGCTGGTGGACCGCAGCAACGGCCGCGCCATCCTGACCGGCGACGGCAGCGCCTATCCGCGCATGGAGTACGTCCGCGGCCGCGATCCGGTGAAGCTCGGCGACGTCATCCTGACCTCCGGCGATGGCGGCGTCTTCCCGCGCGGCCTGCCGGTCGGTGTCGCGGTCAAGGACCTGAAGGGCGGCTGGCGGGTGCGGCTGTATTCCGATCAGACGCCTATAGACTTCGTGCGCGTGCTGCTGTTCCAGGCCTTCAGCCAGAACGCCGACGCCAAGTCGCTCACCGGCGGAGAAGCCGCCCCGCCGCCGCTTACCCCCACCGAGGCCGCCGACCGAGCCGCCGCCCTGCAGCGCGCCGCCCCGCCGCCGAAACCTGCGCCGCCGCAGC
>NZ_CAHJWH010000169.1 GCF_903642205.1 Caulobacter sp. S45
GGCCGCTTTAGCTCAGCTGGTAGAGCACCTCATTCGTAATGAGGGGGTCACAGGTTCGAGTCCTGTAAGCGGCACCAGCCAGCCACGCATCCGCTCACCGCCGAGCGGCCAGGGACCCGCACCGATGCTCAGGCGATCCATCCGTGCGGCGGCAGTCTTCATCCTCCTGGTCGCCGGCGCGCTCGGCGCCACGCCCGTGCTCGCCGCCGAGGTGCCGGTCGCGGTGGCCGCCAACTTCACCGAGCCCGCCAAGGAGATCGCCGCCGCCTTCCGGCGCTCCACCGGCGACACCGCCGTGCTGAGCTTCGGCGCCTCCGGCCAGTTCTACGCCCAGATCACCCATGGCGCGCCCTACCAGGTCTTCCTCTCCGCCGATGTCGACCGGCCGGTGCAGGCGGAGAAGGCCGGGGTCGGGGTGCCGGGCACGCGCTTCGTCTACGCCACCGGCAAGCTGGTGCTGTTCAGCCGCACGCCGGGCCTGGTGGACGACGCCGGCGCGGTGCTGCGCCAGCCCTCGCGCTTCGCCAGGATCGCCATCGCCGACCCGGGCGCCGCGCCCTACGGCGCCGCCGCCGTGGAGACCATGACCCGGCTCAACGTGTACGGTCCGCTCAAGGCCAAGATCGTCCAGGGCGCCTCGATCAACCAGGCCTGGGACTTCACCCGCACCGGCGCCGCCGAGCTTGGCTTCGTGGCCCTGAGCGAGGTGGTCAACGAACCCGGCGGCTCGCGCTGGATCGTGCCTGACAGCCTGCACGCCCCCATAGACCAGGACGCCATCCTGCTGGCTCCTGGCGACAGCAACCCCGCCGCCCGGCGGTTCCTGGCCTTTCTCAGGGGGCCTGAAGCCAAGGCCATCATCGTCCGGTACGGCTACACGGTCCACTAGGGCCGCGTGTTCGAGGTCGTCCGCCTCACCCTGACGCTCGCCGCCGTCACCACGGTCCTGCTGCTGCTGGTGGCGACGCCGCTGGCCTGGTGGCTGGCGCGAAGCCCGTCCTGGTGGAAGGAGGTGGTGGCCGCGGTCACCAGCCTGCCCCTGGTGCTGCCGCCCACGGTGCTGGGCTTCTACCTGCTGGTGGCGCTGGGCCCCGACAGCCCGCTGATGGCGCCGCTGCACGTGTTCGGCGTCCGCACGCTGGCCTTCACCTTCACGGGGCTGGTGATCGGGTCGATCTTCTACTCCATGCCGTTTGCGGTGCAGCCGCTCCGGACCGCCTTCGAGGCGGTGGGGCGCGAGCCGATGGAGGCGGCGGCGACGCTGCGCGCCTCCCCGCTGGACGCCTTCTTCACCGTCGCCGTGCCGCTCGCCCGACGGGGTTTCCTGTCCGCCGCCGTGCTGGTCTTCGCCCACACCATAGGTGAATTCGGGGTCGTGCTGATGATCGGGGGCGGCGTGCCGGGACGCACCGAGGTGGTCTCCATCCGCATCTACCAGCTGGTCGAGGCCCTGCAGTACGGCCAGGCCCACGCGCTGGCCGCGGGGCTGGCGGCCTTCGCCTTCATCTCGCTGCTGGTGCTGTTCCTGATCGACCGGCGCTTCTCCCGCCTGGGCGCATGAGCACGGCGGCTGCGGGTGAGGTCCGCCTCCAGGGGCGGGTCGGCGCTTTAGCGATAGATGTGGCCTTTGGGCTGCCCGTCGGCGTCACAGCCCTGACCGGCCCCTCCGGATCGGGCAAGTCCACCCTCCTGCGGGCCATGGCCGGGCTGGAGCGGCTGGACGGCGCCGTCCGCCTCGCTGGCGAGGTCTGGCAGGACGAGGCGCACTTCCTTCCGCCCCATCGCAGGCCAGTGGGCTACGTCTTCCAGCACGCCGCGCTGCTTCCCCACCTCTCAGTCCGGCGCAACCTCGACTACGGCCGCCGCAGGGCCGGGATGGAAGCGCACGAGCTCGACCACGTCGTGGCCCTGCTGGCCCTGGAGCCGCTCCTCCAGCGCGCCACCTCGCGCCTGTCCGGCGGGGAGCGCCAGCGGGTCGCCATCGCCCGCGCCCTGCTGACCCGGCCGCACTTGCTGCTGCTGGACGAACCCCTGTCGGGGCTGGACGTGGAGGCCAAGGCCGAGCTGCTGCCCCAGCTGCGGGGGCTGTTCTCCCAGCTCGCCATACCGGTGGTCTATGTCAGCCACGACAGGGAGGAGGTGGGCCGCCTGACCGACACCACGCTGGTGTTGGAGGCCGGGCGTCTGGCGTCCGCGGCGTCTCCCGCCGCGCTTGCCGCCGAACTCGCCGGCCGGTCGCGGGCGGAGATCGAAGCGCTCGCCCTCGCCGCCATCCACGCCGGCCTGTCCACGGCGCGGCGCCCTTCGGGCTGATACCCCGCGGCCTCATCTCGGCGCGGCAGGAACTCTGCGGAGACCTTGCGGTTATGGGCGCGCTCGAAAGGCCTACAATGACCAAGCTCAAGCCCCTGTCCCAGCAGGTCGTCGTCGTCACGGGCGCGAGTTCCGGGATCGGGCTGGCCACCGCGCGCAAGGCTGCGAAGGCGGGCGCGAAGGTCCTGCTCGTCGCGCGGGGCGAGCCCGCGCTGAAGGCGGCCGTGGAGGATATCATCGCCTCGGGTGGACGCGCGGCCTATGCGGTCGCCGACGTGGGCGAGCTGTCCGAGCTCGAGCAGGCGGCGCACCTCGCCCTGGAGCGGTTCGGCGGCATCGACACCTGGGTCAGCAACGCCGGCGTCGCGATCTACGCCGACGTGCTGACCACGCCCCGCGACGAGCACGAGCGGCTGTTCCGGACCAACTACTGGGGGGCCGTGAACAGCGCGCAGGTGGCCATCCCGCATCTGCGCGCACGGCGGGGCGCGTTCATCATGGTCGGCTCGGTCGCGTCGGACATGGGCTCGCCGGTCATGGGGACCTACGCCGCCAGCAAGCACGCGGTGAAGGGCTATGTCGACAGTCTCAGGATCGAGCTGAACCGCGACAAGGTCCCGGTGATCGTGACCCTGGTCAAGCCCTCCGGGATCGGGACCCCCCTGAACGCTCATGTGGCGAACCACAAGCACGGCGAGGCGAAGGTACCGCCGCCGGTCTACGCGCCGGAGTTGGTCGCGGACGCGATCCTGCATGCCGCCCGGCATCCCATGCGGGAGGTGACCGTCGGTGGGGCCGGCCTGGCGCAGGTGCTGTTCGCCACCCACTTCCCCGGCCTGTTCGCTCACCTCGCAGGGGCGATCACGCCGCTCCTGAACGATCCCAAGACGCCGGCCACGCCCGGCGACAACCTGTTTTCGGCGATGTCGGGCGGCGAGGTGCACGGCGCCGAAGGCCCGGGCCTTCGCTTCAGCCTGTACACGGCCGCCGGCTGCATCCCCTCGCGCCCACGGCGGCCCTGGCCGCAAGCGCCGCTCTGACATTCCTCGTCGCCCGTCGGCGGCGATCCCCCATCGACGGCTGGTCCCGGCAGGCACGGCAGGCGTCCCGCCGCTGAGCGGGCGTGCAGGACACGGACGCTGAGCAGGAGACGCAGGATCGCACCGCCGGTATAGGGTCGTCGCATGGGCGATCCACCGCCCGCACCCCCGGCCCGCAACCGTCCGCGAAGGCATGACCGGGGAGAGGAGAACCGCCATGACCGATATCGCCTCCGCCGGCGTCTACGCGCTCGGCCGCCGCACCGTTAAGCGCCTGGGCTATGGGGCGATGCAGCTCGCCGGACCGGGCGTGTTTGGGCCGCCCAAGGACCCGGCCACGGCCCTGACGGTCCTGCGCGAGGCGGTGGCGAGCGGGGTCGACCACATCGACACCAGCGACTTCTACGGCCCGCACGTCACCAACAAGCTGATCCGTGAGGCGCTGCACCCCTATGCGGACGACCTGGTGATCGTGACCAAGGTCGGCGCGGTGCGGGGCGAGGATGCCTCCTGGAACCGGGCGATCACACCCGCCGAACTGACCCAGGCTGTTCATGACAACCTGCGAAACCTCGGCCTCGACGCGCTCCACGTCGTCAACTTCCGGAGCATGGGCCATGGCCACGGGCTGAGCGAAGGCTCGATCGAGGAGCCGTTCACAGCCCTTGCGGAACTGCAGCGGCAGGGCCTGATCCAACACCTGGGCATGAGCAACGCGACCTCGACCCAGGTCGCGCAGGCGCGCGGCATAGCCGAGGTCGTCTGCGTGCAGAACCAGTACAACCTCGCTCACCGTGAGGACGATGCGCTGATCGACGAGCTGGAGGCCGCGGAAATCTCCTATGTGCCCTTCTTCCCGCTCGGCGGCTTCACGCCGCTGCAGTCCTCCACCCTGTCTGACGTGGCCAAGCGGCTGGAGGCCACGCCCATGCAGGTGGCCCTGGCCTGGCTGCTGCATCGCGCGCCGAACATCCTGCTTATCCCCGGCACCTCGTCGGTGGAGCACCTGCGCCAGAACCTCGCGACGGCGGAGTTGAAGCTGGCCGATGACGTGCTGGCGGAGCTGGACACCGTGGGCGCGGAGAAGGGCTGACTTCGGGAACAACGAGGATCAGGTCCGGTGGTCCTCACTCCTCCTCCCCCGGATGTGTTCCGCGGGTCCAGGGCGCAGAGCCTTTCAAGTAGACCGGCGCGCTCTGGATGCCCGCGACAAGTGCGAGCAAGGAGGATGGACGCGACGCGTGATCTCGACAGCTCAGACCCGGACGCCAAGACCATCGGTATGTTGCAGCGGGGATGTGCGATGATGAGCAGGTTTGCGGCCGGGGCGATTTGCGCGGCGTGCGTGCTGGCGAGTCTGGCGCCCGCGGTCGCGGCCCAGCCGACCGCGGGCGCCAAGGCCTTCGCCGAGGTTGATCCCTTCATCGGCACGGGCGCAGACGGCCATACCTTTCCTGGCGCGACCGCGCCCTTCGGCATGGTGCAGCTCAGCCCCGACACCCTGATCGCCGACTTCAAGCATTCCTATGCGCACGCGGCGGGCTACCGCTACGAAGACCGCACTATCCAGGGCTTCAGCCACACCCACTTCTCGGGCGCCGGTCACTCCGACCTCGGCGACGTGTCGCTGATGCCGATCGCGGGCGAGGTGCGGCTCGATCCCGGCGACGCCGCCGTGGCGGGCTCCGGCTACCGGTCGGCGTTCGACCACAAGAGCGAGGTGGCCCAGCCCGGCTACTACGCCGTGACGCTGGCCGACTACGGCGTGCGGGCGGAGCTGACCGCGACGCCCCGCGTGGGCGTGCACCGCTACGCCTTCCCCGCCGGCCGGCCGGCCCACGTGCTGCTCGACCTCCGCCACGTCATCTACGACTATCCGGGCAAGGTGCTGTGGTCGCAGCTGCGCATCCGGCGCGACGGCGCGGTGACCGGCATGCGCGAGACCCGCGGCTGGGCGCCCGGCCGCAAGCTCTACTTCGCGCTCCGCTTCTCCGCCGCGCCGACCGGCCATGCGCTGTACGACCGCGAGCCGGTGGAGCAGCCCTACAAGGGCTTCGCCGGGCCGGGGACAGGGCCGCGCGACATTCCGTTCATCCAGGGGCGGGGGCTCGTCGGCGTGTTCGACTTCGGCGCGCTGGCCGGGCCCCTGGTGGTGAAGGTCGCCCTGTCGCCGACGAGCGAGGCCGCGGCGCTGGCCAACCTCGCCGCCGAGGCGCCGGACTTCGACTTCGACGCCGTGCGCGCCCGCGCGCGCCAGGCCTGGGAGACGGAGCTGAACCGCGTCCGTTTCGAGGCGCCGGCGCCCATGCGGCGCAACCTCTACACCGCGCTGTACCATTCGCTGCTCGCCCCCAGCCTGTTCATGGACGTGGATGGCGGCTACCGCGGGCCGGACGGGGAGACGCACCGGGCCCAAGGCTTCGACTTCGTCTCCAGCTTCTCGCTGTGGGACACCTACCGCGCCGAACAGCCGCTGATGACGCTGATCCAGCCGGCTGGTCGCACCGCCGACGCCATGACCTCCCTGATCGTCTCGCGGGAGGAGAGCCCCTACGGCATCCTGCCAGTCTGGCAGTTCGCAGGGCTCGAGACCTGGTGCATGATCGGTTACCACGCGGCGCCCGAACTCGCCGACGCGATCATGAAGGACCAGCCGAGCGTCGATCAGGCCCGCGCGCTGGACGCCATGGTGGCCAGCGCCACTTACGGCCCCTACGGCCACCTCGCCGAGTATATGCGCAAGGGCTACGTGCCCGTCGACCTGGACGGGGAGGGGGTGTCCAAGACCCTGGAATACGCCTTCGACGACTGGACGATCGCAGTGGCCGCCCGCAAGCTCGGCCGCGTTGACATCGCCGCCCGCTTCGAGACGAGGGCGGGCAACTGGCGCAACGTGTTCGACCCCAAGACCGGCTTCGCCCGGCCGCGGCTGTCGGACGGGGCCTGGCGCGAGCCCTTCGACCCGGCGGCGGCGGGCGCGGGCTCCGGCTTCACCGAGGGCAACGCCTGGCAGTACAGCGAGTACGCGCCCCAGGACATCGGCGGCCTGATCAGCGCCATGGGCGGCGACGCGGCCCTGGTCGCCAAGCTGGACGCCACCTTCGACCAGACCGTCGACCCCAAGGCCTACGCCCATGTGGAGGACATGGCCGGGCTGATCG
>NZ_CAHJWH010000170.1 GCF_903642205.1 Caulobacter sp. S45
CCAGCCTTCCCACCGGCCGCGCCGGCGTTGGCCGTCCCGGCCGCGACGTCGCGGTTGCGGCGGAGTCTGCGGAAGTCGCGGGGCGGCGGCTGGGGGCCGAGCGGCTGCGAGTAGTTGAAGCCCCAGCGCAGCTCCTGCCGGTCCTGGCTTGCGAAGTTCACAGCCCGGTCGTCCTCCTCCGTCAGCGTCCCGTCGGAGTCGCGGATGAAGCGGCCGGGGAAGGCCGCCTCGATCTGCGCGTCCACGGCCGGGAAGGTGGCGATGGGGTTGGAGATGTGGCTGACGATGTAGTTGGCGGTGAGGATCAGCTCCTTGTGAGGGATCGGCTTCCAGGTCAGGCCCACCTTGGTCACTTGGCGGTGGTCGGCCACCAGGTCCGGATTGCCCCCGGCCACCTGGGTCACGTCCACCGTCTGGCCGGTGACGTAGTCGAACAGGCGCGTGCCCGGCGTCTGCACCATGGGGCCGGCCAGCTGCTGGATCGTGGGCGCCGCCTGGTCCTGGGTGCGCGAGACGATCAGGTTCACCCCGTCGATGGGCGTCCAGTTGATCCCGTAGCCCAGGGTCTTGAGCAGTCCGAAGTCCGACAGCTCGTCGATCGCTCCGTTCACGTTCACCGACAGCTCACCGATGAAGCCGAACACGTGGTGCTCGCGGCTGGTGAGCGGCAAATCGAGGTTGGCCTGGGCGTTGACGTCGTTCCGCGACAGGCTCGCTGCCTGGAACAGTCCGGCCTGTGTGGAGGTGGAGGTCTGCAGGCTCTCGGTGTCGCCGAGCTTCAGGCTGGCGTAGAACTGGCCCGCCGGCAGCTTGAACAAGGGCCCGTTGGCCAGGATCTGGATGTTGCCGGAGTCCGAGCGCGAGTGGGCGGTGTCCTGCGGCAGCGCCGGGACGAGGTTGGCCGGCAGGGCGCCGAACGGGTTGAAGCTTGCCGAGCCCCCGTT
Organism: Caulobacter sp. S45; assembly: GCF_903642205.1. Taxonomy (GTDB): domain Bacteria; phylum Pseudomonadota; class Alphaproteobacteria; order Caulobacterales; family Caulobacteraceae; genus CAHJWH01. Next base: position 945 of record NZ_CAHJWH010000170.1, read on the forward strand.
CAGCAGCGCCTGCAGCCGGGTGGCGTCCGCGCCGGCGTCGGTGGTCGTGGTGGTGTCGGCGTGGTCATAGGCGTCGGTGAGCGATAGCCGCCAATCGCCGGTGTCCTTGTTCAGCGTCGTGCCCAGGTGCGCGGTCCAGCCGTCCACGCTCTGGCGCAGCGGGCCGAGGTTGGAGGCGTAGCGGTCCACGTCCACGGGCTCTGCAAAGGGCGAGTAGGGGTTCCCGTTCGGGACGAGCAGGGTCAACCCCGGCAGCCCTTGAAGCGAGTTGCCGGTGGTTGCGCCCAGCGTCGCATTGCCGGTGGCGCGCAGGCCCCAGAAGATCGGCCGGCTGATCACCGCGTTGGCGGTCACCTGCTGGGTGGCCGACAGCAGGGTGCGGTCGCCGCTGACGTCGGTCGAGTTGGGGGCAGCCGCGTTGGCGGCGAAGTCGGCGATCGTCGGCGCGCGCCCGTTCAGGCCTGCGGGCACGCCGGCCTCCGTCACCGGATGGCCGACGGCTGAGCTGAGCGCCGGGTCGATCTCTCCCCCCGAGGTCGGCGAGACCACGTTGCCGGCGAGGTCGAAAGGCTGGCCGGTGGCGATGGAGGTCAGGTCCCGGTCGGCCTCGGTGAGGTTGGACTGGCCCTGGTACTTCAGGTCCAGGTTCAGCCGGCTGTCGCCGCGTAAGCGCAGCAGGTCGGCCTCCGCCTGGCCCGTCGCCTGGCCGCCCTCGGTCGGACCGCCCCCCTGCAGCTCGCCGGTGACGGCGTTGAAGCGCCGCCGCAGCACGATGTTCACCACCCGCTGGTCGGCGGTGTAGCCGTATTTCAGCGATACCTCTTCGGGAAGTATATCAACCCGCAGGATGGCTTCGGTGGGAATGTTCTGTATCTCGCTGAAGCTGGAGATGCGCCGCCCGTTCAGCAGCACCACCGGCGTCTCGCCACCGCGGCCCCGGTCGCTGCGCGTCTCGGGCGACAGCTCCTGCAGTAGCTCGGTGACCGTGCTGACCCCGAAGGATCGGATGTCGGAGGGGCTTAGCTGCAGCTCCGGCTTGATGTCGCCCACTACCGCCCCCGGCTGGGGCGGCGGCTTGCGGCGGGCGGTGACGGTCACGGTGGAGGCGGTGGTCGCCGGCTCGTCGGCGTCCGGAGCTGTCGCGGGCGCGGCGGGCTGACCTGTCTGCGCGCTTGCCGGCTGGAGGACGGCTGCAGCGAGCAGAACCGCCGCGAGGACCGCGTCCAGACGGCCCGACGTTCCACGCGCCAGGGCGCCGCGCCGTCCTGCAATCCCCCCCGTCCCCATCGTCCGTCCCGCCAAGCCGTGCTCCAACCGCCCAGCCGCACACCGATTGCAGTCGGATGTGTCGGCCAGATGTCGACCAAAGCGGGACGGAGGGCGACGCTTGACTCTGCCGTCTCAGGGATCATCCGATCGACTGCAGAAGTGCGGCGGGCGACGTCGACCCTGCGCCTGACGCCCATGAGCTCAGGTCTTGCTCGGCTGCAGCCTGGCAAAGTCGAGGGAGCGGGTATGCCCAAGGATGACGCCGCTCGCGTCTTCCCCGTAGCGCCGGGACGTTGTACGCGTCCAGGTATGCACCCGCTTGGCTTGCTCCTGCATGAGACGTCTCCGTATGAGGCCTGGGACAGCGATCAGTATCCGGCCGATCTGCAAGGATGGGGTTCTGATCACCCGGTCCTGCGCAACGCCATTGAAGCTATAAGACCGAAGATCATCGTCGAGGTCGGCACATGGAAGGGAGCATCGGCCATACACATGGCGGCGCTGACCAAGGCGCTGGGCTTGGATACGGTGATAATCTGCGTTGATACTTGGTTGGGATCGCCCGAACACTACCTTGGTCGAGGAGAGGGCTGGCGAGAGTCGCTGCTCCTGCGCCACGGCTACCCGCATCTGTATTTCACCTTCCTGAGCAACGTGATCCGCCATGACCACGTTGACTGCATCGTGCCGCTGCCGAGCACATCAGAGAATGCGGCGTACATTTTGAAAGAAAAGGGGATTAAGCCTGATCTTGTATACATAGATGCGGCGCATGAAGAAGAGCCAGCCTATCGTGACATAAAGGCCTACTGGGAACTCTTGTCGCCGGATGGTGTCCTGATCGGTGACGACTACCTGAGTTGGGAAGGCGTGACGAGAGCCGCGCAACGTTTCGCGGTTGAGGTACAGAGGCCGATCGTCGGCACCTGGGGTAAGTTCGCAATCTCGCGAGGCGAGGTGGGTGAGCCGAGCATCACCTTCGCGACTAGGTCAGGCCAGGCGAGCTAGACGTCGAAGCAGAGTTCACGGGCTCCTTTGTGCGATGCCTCAAACCAGACATCCGGGCTTCCATGGCGATCCCTGACCACTTGGGCCGGCTGATCGGCAGATGTTCAGGACCCAATCAATTCATCGAGAGAAAAATCAGCTGAGTCGAGAGCCGCGGGCCGCGCTCGGATTCCGGCACATCTAATTGTCGTCATGCTTCGTATCTATGCCGATCGCCCGCAACGCGGCGGTCCAAGCAAGGAATGCAGCCCGATGCCGAACTCGATCACCTCCAAGCTCGCTCTCGCGGGACTTCTGACCCTTTCGATGCTGGCCGCCGGCGGCGCCTCCGCCCAGATGGCCATGACCGACCCGATGGTGGGTGGGGCGGCCATGTATCCGACCAAGACCATCGTCCAGAACGCCGTCAACTCGCCGGACCACACCACCCTGGTGGCCGCCGTCAAGGCCGCGGGCCTGGTGGACACCCTGTCCGGCCCGGGTCCCTTCACCGTGTTCGCGCCCACCAACGAGGCCTTCGACAAGCTGCCGCCCGGCACGGTCGACACGCTGGTGAAGCCCGAGAACAAGGCGATGCTGACCAAGATCCTGACCTACCATGTGGTCTCCGGCGCCTATACGGCCAAGCAGCTGATGAAGATGGTCAAGGCCGGCGGCGGCACGACCAGCCTGTCCACCGTGCAGGGCGAGCCCCTGACGATCACCCAGATGGGCCATCACCTGATGGTCACTGACGCAAAGGGCGACGTGGCGCACGTGACCATCGGCGACGTGATCCAATCCAACGGCGTGATCCACGTGGTCGACACCGTGCTGATGCCGAACTGAGCCCCGGCTGGGCTCAGCCTTGCGTGAGGCTCAGCCTCGGTCGCGGCAGGCGAAGATGGAGCGGGTCAGGCAGGAGAAGACCAGCCGGCCCGCTTCGTCCAGCAGGTCGTGCTGGGCGATGACGATGCCCTTGTCCGGCCCCACCGGGTCCTTGGCCAGCACGGTCATCCGCCCGCGCAGCAGTTCGCCCTCCGGCGGGTTGCGCATCCAGCGCAGCGCATCGACGCCCAGCCGCTTGGTCTGGGGCCAGCCGGCGCTGGCCTCGGTGTCCAGCCGCGCCCAGGCGGCGTAGGTGAAGGCGTCCGGCGCGCCGTCCGCCTTGGCCCAGCCGGGCGCCAGTGTGTCGCAGAAGCACTGCAGCGAGCGGGGGTCCACGGCCATGACGCCGAGCGAGGCCACCTGGCCGACCTGGATGTCGTCGAAATGTGCGGGCACGCGACCTCTCGTTTCCTTGGGTCCATACTGGCCATCGCCGCAGGCCCTTGTCGAGGGCTTGCGGCGGCGCGCGCGAGGCGCGACTTAGAGCGCATGCACGACGCCGCCGTCCTCCGCCGCTCCGGCCGCCTGCGCCTTCGTCCGCACGGGCTGGCGATGCTGGCCCTCGCCTGCGCGGCTGTGGGTGGCGCTTTGTCCATGGCCCGGGCCAACGTCGTCCAGACGGGGCACGTGAAGGCGGAGCTGGCGTCCCAGACCACCGCGGCGACGCCGGGCCGCCCCCTCTACGTGGCCCTGCACCAGACCATCGCGCCGGGCTGGCACACCTACTGGCGCAATCCCGGCGACGCCGGTCAGCCCACCACGCTGGACTGGACCCTGCCGCAGGGCTGGAGCGCGGGACCTATCATCTGGGGGGCGCCGGAGCGTTTCCTGGCCGGCCCGATCATGAACTATGTCTACACCGGCGCGGTGGACCTGCCGGTGCGGATCAGCGTCCCCGCCTTCGCCCGCCCGGGCCAGACCGTCAGCCTCAAGGCCGCCGCCAACTGGCTGGTGTGCAAGGACGTCTGCATCCCGGAGTCCGCCAAGCTCAGCCTCGACCTGCCGGTGGCCGCAGGCCCGGCGCCGATCAACCCCAACGGCGGCGACTCCATCGCCCGCGCCGTGGCGGACGCTCCGAAGCCGGGCGGCCTCTCCGCCCGCTTCCAGGCCGACGCCGGCACGGTGAAGCTGTTCGTCGCCGGCGCGGCGCTGAAGGAGCTGGACACCGCCCACGCCTACTTCTTCCCCTACGACGCCATGGCGCTGGAGCAGGCCTCGCCCCAGCGCGTGGCGCGCGGCGCGAGTGGCCTGACCCTGGTCCTGCCCGCCGGCTATGGCTTCAGCCACGGCAAGCCGCCCGCCAAGCTTGAGGGCGTGCTGTCGCTCGGCGGCAAGGCCTTCGAGGTGTCGGCCTCTCCCGGGACGCCGCCACCGGGCGCTGCCGGTCTGGCCGCCCCGGTGGAGAGCACCCCACCGCCCGAGACTGCGGCTCCCCTGGGCGAGACCCCGCCCTCTTCAGCGGCGCCGCCTCCCGCCAGCCGGGACGGCCTGGGCCTGGCCGCGGCGCTCGGCCTGGCCTTTGTGGGCGGGCTGGTGCTCAACCTCATGCCCTGCGTCTTTCCCGTCCTGTCGATCAAGGCGGCCGCGCTCGCCCGCCATCTGGAGTCCCCCGCCCGTGCGCGCGGGGAGGGGATCGCCTTCCTGCTCGGCGTCGTAGGCAGCTTCGTCGCCCTGGCGGCCATGCTGATCCTCGCCCGGGCCGCAGGGCAGGCGGTGGGCTGGGGCTTCCAGCTGCAATCGCCGGGTGTGGTGGCGGTGCTCGCCCTGATCATGCTGGCGGCCGGCCTGAACCTGTCCGGCGTGTTTGAGGCGGGGCTGTCGCTGCAAGGGGTCGGCGCGGAGACCGCCGCCCGCCACCAGGGCTGGATCGGCTCCGCGCTTACCGGCGTGCTGGCGGTGGTGGTGGCCGCGCCCTGCACCGCGCCCTTCATGGCGCCGGCCATCGGCTGGGCCCTGGTGCAGCCGGCGGGCGTGGCGCTGGCGGTGTTCGTGGCGTTGGGGCTGGGGCTGGCCGCGCCCTTCACCGCGATCTCGTTCACGCCGGGCCTGTTCGGCCGCCTGCCCAGGCCCGGCGCCTGGATGGATGGCCTGCGCAAGGTGCTGGCCTTCCCGATGTACGGCGCGGCGGCCTGGCTGGCCTGGGTCTATGCCGAGCAGGCCGGGATCGAGGGCCTGCCGCGGCTGTTCGCGGCCGCTCTGGCGGCGGCGTTCGCGGCCTTCTGCTGGGGTGTGGCCCAGCGCGCCAGAAGGCCGCTCACTCCGCGCGTGGTCTCGGTGGCGTCGATAGCGGCGGCCATCGCGGTCGTGGCCGGAGCCGCGGCGGC
>NZ_CAHJWH010000171.1 GCF_903642205.1 Caulobacter sp. S45
CTCGACTACACCGGCTTCGAGCCCGCCCCCTCCACCTCCTCCCAGACCGCCTGGGCCCTGCTGGCCATGATGTCGGCCGGCGAGGCGGACCACCCGGCGGTGGCGCGCGGCGTGAAGTGGCTGCAGGACCACCAGGGCGAGGACGGCCTGTGGCCGGAGGAAGTCTTCACCGGCGGCGGCTTCCCGCGCGTCTTCTACCTTCGCTACCACGGCTACCGGAAGTTTTTCCCGCTTTGGGCGCTGGCGCGGTATCGCAACCTGATGCGGAGCAACTCGCGCCAGGTGGAATACGGGATGTGAGGGACGACTTCGTCGCGCTACCCTGGCGTGTTATGAGGAATGATGGCGCAGCCTGAACCTTCGTTCTGCGATGATGTGGACGCCGATGCGGAAGCCGCCGCCGACGCTGAAGGACTGGCGGACATAGAAGCTGGTCGAACTGTCAGCGGTGAAGCGGTGGTTCGCTGGATACGTTCCTGGTTCACCGACGATGAGCTTCCCACGCCACGGATCGGCGACTGAGCCCGCAGCCAGATTTGCCGCCTACAAACCTCTACACGGTACGACTTACAGCTTCGGCCCTTCGCGAGCTCAGCGAAATCCGCAGCTACATCAAGGCTCAGGGCGCGCCAATTGCATCGGAAACTACTGTCGCCCGGCTTGCTGACGCGGTGGAAGGTCTCAAGACCTTCCCACATCGAGGCCGGTTGATCGGGCGCGATGTACGCGAGATCGTCACCGTGCGTCCCTACATCATCCGCTATCGCATCCGCTCGGACGCCTTGCAGATCATCCGAATCCGACATGGCGCGCGAACGCCCGGCTGAACCGGCAGCGGAGAACAAGCGGCAACTGTCCACATGGCGGCGGCCGGCTAGACGGCGTAGCTTTGGCCTCGATCTTTGACAGGCCCAGGGCCCAGGCCTTGTTCCGGGCGCCCGCGAACTCACGCCGCCTCAGGTGCGGGACTAAGACCGTGCTGCGGCGGCGGACGGGCCGCCGCGCCAGGGTCCTAAGTGGTTAAAGGCGCTGTCTCCGCGCCCTGGAGACGCCCAGGTATGTCTGCTTATCGCACGGGCGCTGATGGAAGAGTTCGACCCATAGCTGACTCAAAGGCGCAGGATCATTAACCAGCCGTAAGACCAAATAGATAGAAGCGGCAGGGGCAAGAAGCTAAACAAAACACCTTGCGTATAGCGCTCCCGGATTAGCTGCACCAAGCCGATAAGCGGTAGAATGGTACAAGCGGGGAACCAGACCCAACCTCCGATGATGATTACTGCTACAGGTTTTTGATGAAACGAAAGTGATGTTCCCATAGTGATGAGCAGCCCAGCAAAAAGGCCTGCCACGTTAAAGAGAGTCGAGAGGACCGCGATGGGCACGAGGATGAGCGGTCGCACAGCCAGTTCCGATTTTCCCCAACGCTACATCGGGAAATGTCGCCTTTCCACCCTCAAGCGGCTCTTTAAACGTCCGCTTGCAGGGAGCGTCACGACATGGCTAGGCCTGGGCCATGATCGCGCCGCTCATCGCCGTTGTCGGGCTCCAGCGGGAAGCTAGGCTGGTGACGCGCCCCGGGATCGTGGCGGTGGCGAGCGGCGGAGACGCCCTGGGTCTGCAGGCGCGGATCGGGCGGCTCACTGAGCGACAGCGTCCGCGCGCCATAGTCAGCGTCGGGTTGGGCGGAGCACTCTCGCCGGGGCTCGATGTGGGCGACTGGGTCGTCGCCGACCGGATCGTGCAGGGCGCGCAGTCATGGTGGACGGATGCCCTGCTCACAGGGCGGCTGCTGGCCGCGATGCGACCCGGCTTCACAGGCGCGATCGCGGGGAGCGACGTGATGGTGGTGGATGCGGCGGCCAAGGCCGCGCTGCACACCGCCACGGGGGCGCTCGCGGTGGACATGGAGAGCCATGTCGCCGCCGCCTTCGCCACCGCGCACGGTATTCCCTTTGCGGCGCTGAGGGTCATCTCCGATGGCGCAGGCCGCGCCCTGCCCAGGGCCGCCCAAGCGGGCATGAAGGCGGACGGCGGGATGGATGTCCTCGCCGTCCTGAAGGCCCTGGCGCGCGACCCGCGCCAGCTCCCGGCCCTGATCCGCACGGGCCGGGAGGCGGAAGTCGCCTTCCGCCAGCTGGCGCTACTGAACCGTCACGACCTTCTTGGACGCCTTGGGGTTGGCGATGCGGATCTCGGTGAGCTTGCGCTCGACGTGGTCTGAGAAGACGTAGTCGGCCTTGCGCTGGTTGGCGAGGCTGATGTCCGGGGCCATGGGACCTTCGGTCTTCACGCCGCGCATCGAGACCATGAACATCTTCAGCGGGTTCTTCACCGCGTCCGTCGTGGCGGTGCCCTCGAAGCCGCAGTGGACCATGCAATCGGCGCACTTCTCGTATTTGCCGACGCCGTAGTCGTCCCACTTGGTGTCGTCCATCAGCTCGCGGAAGGTCTTGGTGTAGCCTTCGCCGAGCAGGTAGCAGGGCTTCTGCCAGCCGAACACGGTGCGCGCCGGCATGGACCAGGGCGTGCACTCATAAGTCTGGTTGCCGGCCAGGAAGTCCAGGAACAGGGAGGAGTTGGTGAACGACCAGGCCTTGCCCCCCTTGCCACGCTTCAGCACGTCGCGGAAGAACTGCTTGGTCTTGGCGCGGTTGAGGAAATGCTCCTGGTCCGGTGCGCGCTCATAGGCGTAGCCGGGTGAAATGGTGATCCCGTCACAGCCGACGGCCTTCATGTCGTCGAAGAAGGCGGCCAGCCGCTCCGGGTCGGCGCCGTCGAAGACGGTGCAGTTGATCTGGGTGCGGAAGCCCTTGGACTTGGCGAGCTGGATGGCCTCCACCGCCTTCTGGTAGACGCCGTCCTCGCACACCGACTTGTCGTGCATGGCCTGGTCTCCATCCAGGTGGATAGACCAGGTTAAGAACTCGTTCGGCTCGTACTGATCGATCTTCTTCTTCATCAGTAGCGCGTTGGTGCAGAGGATGACGAACTTCTTCTTGGCGATGAAGCCCTTGACGATCCTGGGCATGTCGCGGTGCAACAGCGGCTCGCCGCCAGCGATGGAGACGGCGGGGGCGCCGCACTCGTCGATAGCTTCCATGCACTGTTCGTAGGAGAGGCGCTGGTTAAGGATCTCGTCGGGATAGTCGATCTTGCCGCAGCCGGCGCAGGCCAGGTTGCAGCGGAACAGCGGCTCCAGCATCAGCACGAGGGGATAGCGCTTCACGCCCGTGATCTGCTGCTTCATCACATAGGCCCCGATCCGGGCCGCCTGCTGCAGGGGAAAGCCCATGCCGCACTCCTCATCTGGCTGCGTCCAGAGAGGGACACAGCGGGGGTAAGCCGCGCCGGGGCGCGAGGGTTCAGTCTAGGCGGGAACCTGCTCGGCCCGCGCCTCGGCGGGCGTGCGCAGTTCGGCAGGCAGGCGGAACTCGATGTCTTCCCGGATGCCATTCATTTGGGTAACCTCGACCGCGTTGGTAAGTCTCAAGACTTCGATCACGCTCAGGATCAGCTCCTCCGGGGCCGAGGCGCCGGCGGTGAGGCCCACGGTCTGCACGCCCGCCACCCAGGCTGGGTCGAGCTCGCCCCCGTCGGCGATCAGATAGCTCGGCAAGCCCTCTTCCGTTCCGATCTCACAGAGCCGGTTGGAGTTGGAGCTGTTCTTGGCGCCGACCACCAGCAGCACGTCCACCACCTTGCAGAGCTCGCGCACAGCGGTCTGGCGGTTCTGGGTGGCGTAGCAGATGTCGGTGGTCTCGGGCCCCGTGATGTCGGTGAACTGGGCCTTGAGCGCCGCGATCACCGCGCGGGTGTCGTCCACGCTGAGGGTGGTCTGGGTGACGTAGGCCAGGGGCGCATCGGTGGGGAAGTCCAGCGCCGCCACGTCCTCGGTGGTGGAGACCAGCGCCACCGGCGCGTCCACCTGGCCCATGGTGCCTTCCACCTCCGGGTGGCCGGCGTGGCCGATCAGGATCAGGCCGCGACCGCGGGCGACGTAGCGGTTGGCCTGGTTGTGCACCTTGGCCACCAGGGGGCAGGTGGCGTCGAGCACCGGCAGGCCGCGTAGGCGCGCCTCGGTCTCGATGGTGCGGGAGACGCCGTGGGCGCTGAAGACGGTGACGGCGCCGTCGGGCACCTCGTCCAGCTCCTCGACGAACAGGGCGCCCTTGGCCTTGAGGTTGTCCACCACGTGCCGGTTGTGGACGATCTCGTGGCGGACATAGACCGGCTGGCCATACAGGGTCAGGGCGCGTTCGACGATGTCGATGGCGCGCACGACGCCGGCGCAGAACCCCCTCGGCTGAGCCAGGACCACCCGCAATTCTATCTCCTCGCCCCGGGGCCGGCGGCCGACGCCTGCAGCCTGATCCGGGCCGCAGACGATTCCGTCTTAGCCGTTCAGACTAGGTCGCGAAGCCGGACGTGGAAACCTCAGAGCGCAACCGTATCGGCCACAGTGGCCGATTTGACCGATGTTGGTGCCTCCAGGTCACGCTATGGACCCGGCCGGCGGGGTAGACGGCGGCGAGCTTCGGCGTCTAGGCCGAGGCGGTGCGAACATGGGGTCGGAGATGAACATACAGGTGGCGCACGCCGAGCCGGCGCTCCTCCAGGATGCCCTGGCCGATGCGGCGCTCGCGGTGAATGCAGAGCTGGACCGTCTGCTGCCGCGCACGCACGCGCCGTATGGGCGCGTCCAGGACGCCATGCGCTACGCCATCACGGTGGGCGGCAAGCGCATGCGGCCGTTCCTGATCCTTGAGGGTGCGGCCCTATTCGGCGCGCCGCGGGAGCGGGCGCTGCGGGCCGCCGCCGCAATCGAGATGGTGCACACCTATTCGCTGGTGCACGACGACCTGCCCTGCATGGACGACGACGACCTGCGCCGCGGCCAGCCCACCACCCACAAGAGGTTCGACGAGGCGACCGCGGTGCTCGCCGGCGACGCCCTGCTGACGCTCGCCTTCGAGGTGCTGGCCAACCCTGCAACCCACCCGGACGCGGAGGTGCGATGCAGCCTGAGCGCGCGGCTGGCCCGGGCCAGCGGCGCTGAGGGCATGGTGGGCGGCCAGATGATGGACATCGTGGCGCCTGAGCACGCGTTCGGGGCGGAGGATGTGGCCCTGCTGCAGCGGATGAAGACGGGCGCCCTGTTCGAGTTCGCCTGCGAGGCCGGACCGATCCTGGGCCAGGCTGACGCGGCGGATTACGAGCGGCTGCGCGCCTACGCCCACGACCTGGGGCTGGCGTTCCAGATCGCCGACGACCTGATCGACGCCACCTCCACGGCGGAAAAGGCCGGCAAGGCCGTCGGCAAGGACGCCGACGCCGGCAAGGCGACGCTGGTCTCGCTGATGGGGGTGGACGGCGCCCGGCGCGAGGCTCTGCGGATCGCCGAGCGGGCCGCCGCGGTGCTGCAGCCCTACGGCCCGGCCGCCGAGGCGATGCGCCGCCTGCCCGCCTTCCTGGTCGAGCGCGATGCCTGAGCGGCGAGCAACCAAGCCCGTCAGGCCACGTTCAGCGAGCGATCCCTAGCTTGGCCGGCGCGGCCCGCTGCACGCGCCGAATCGAGGACGCCCTGATCATGAGACCTGTGACCTCCGCCCTTTGCGCCCTGGCCCTGGTCGGTGCGGTCGGACCGGCGGCGCTGGTCCCCGTAGCGGCCCTGGCCCAGGCCAGCGACCCCGCCGCCCAGCAGGTGCAGCGCTTCGACGACACCCTGCTGGCCGCCATGAAGCAGGGCCGCTCGCTCGGTTTCCGCGGCCGCTACAGCCGTTTGGAGCCGGCGGTGAAGGAGACCTTCGACCTGCCGCTAATGATCCGGTTCGCCGTGGGCCAGTCCTGGAGCACGATGTCGCCGTCGGACCAGTCGGCCCTGCTGGCGGCGTTCACCCGCTACAGCACCTCCACCTGGGCGAAGAACTTCTCCAGCTACAGCGGCCAGCGCTTCGAGGTGGGCAAGGTGGACACCCGGGGGCCCGACAAGCTTGTCCACACCCAGCTGATCAGCTCCGGCGAGGCCACCGACCTCGCCTACCGCATGCGCCAGACCACCAGCGGCCAGTGGAAGGTGATCGACGTCTATTTCAACGGCAGCATAAGCCAGCTGAGCCAGCAGCGCGCCGACTACGCCAGCACGCTCGCGAGCGGAGGCGCGCCGGCGCTGGTGAAGAAGATCAACGACTTGTCGGACAAGGCTGGGGGCTGACGCCCAGGATCAGTTCGGCCACGCCCTCCCGCCCGTGATCCTCAGGCTCGTCCCGAGGATCGAGTTGTCGACCGCCGGGCGCTATCGCGCCGCAGGCGTGCAGCC
>NZ_CAHJWH010000172.1 GCF_903642205.1 Caulobacter sp. S45
GACGACTTCCGCACCGAGGTGCTGGGCCTGGTGAAGGCGCAGCAGGTGAAGAACGCGGTGATCGTGCCCGTGGGCTCCAAGGGCGGCTTCTATCCCAAGTCGCTCCCCCGTGGCGGTGCGGCGGACGCGGTGCGGGCCGAGGGCGTGCGCGCCTACAGGACCTTTCTCTGCGGCCTGCTCGACATCACCGACAACCTGGACGCTTCGGGCGCGGTGGTGAGGCCGCAGGGCGTGATCGCCCACGACGGCGACGACCCCTACCTGGTGGTGGCGGCCGACAAGGGCACGGCCACCTTTTCCGACATCGCCAACGGGGTGGCGGCGGACTACGGCTTCTGGCTCGGCGACGCGTTCGCGTCAGGAGGGTCGGCCGGCTACGACCACAAGGCCATGGGCATCACCGCGCGGGGCGCCTGGATCGCCGTGGAGCGGCACTTCCGGGAGATGGGCAAGGATATCCGGTCCGAGCCCTTCACCTGCATCGGCGTCGGCGACATGAGCGGCGACGTGTTCGGCAACGGCGCCCTGCTAAGCCACGCCATGAACCTGGTGGCCGCCTTCGACCACCGCCACATCTTCCTGGACCCCACGCCCGATCCCGAGACCTCCTGGGCCGAGCGCAAGCGCATGTTCGAGCTGCCCCGCTCGTCCTGGGCCGACTACGACGCAGCTAAGATCAGCGAAGGCGGCGGCGTTCACCCGCGCACCGCCAAGTCGATCGCGCTCACGCCCCAGGTGAAGGCGCTGCTCGACCTGGACGCCGACGCCCTGTCCCCCGCCGAGCTGATCCGCGCCATCCTGAAGGCCCGGGCCGAGCTGCTCTATCTCGGCGGCATCGGCACCTATGTGAAAGCCGCGTTCGAGACCCAGGCGGAGGCCGGCGACAAGGCCAACGACCTCGTGCGCATCAACGCCGACGAGCTGCGGGTCGCGGTGGTGGGCGAGGGCGCCAACCTCGGCTTCACCCAGGCCGGGCGGATCGCCTTTGCGCGCGCCGGCGGGCGGATCGACACCGACGCCATCGACAATTCCGCCGGCGTCGACACCTCCGACCACGAGGTGAACATCAAGATCCTGCTCGGCCAGGCGGAGCGCTTGGGCGAGCTGGCGCCGGTCGACCGCAACCCGCTGCTGGCCAGCATGACCGACGACGTGGCCGCCCACGTGCTCGCCCACAACTACGACCAGACGCTCGGCCTCTCCCTGCAGCAGGCCAACGCCCCGGCCGAGCTGGACGCCCAGGAAGCCTTCATGCTCGATCTGGAACGCCGCGGCCGTCTGAACCGGGCGGTGGAGGGCCTGCCCAAGCTCACCACCATAGCCGAGCTGCGCGTCGCCGGAAGGGGGCTGGCGCGGCCGGAGCTGGCGGTGATCACCGCCTACGGCAAGCTGGAGCTGTCCGCTGACATCGCGGGCAGCCCCGCGCCGGACGACCTCTATTTCGAGGGTGTGCTGGAGGACTACTTCCCGGCAGGGCTCGCCCGGTTCGAAGGCGAGATGCGCCGTCATCGCCTGCGCCGCGAGATCATCGCCACGGTGCTCGCCAACCAGATCGTGGACCGCTGCGGCCCCACCTTCCCCGCGCGCCTGACCTCCTCGCTTGGCTGCGACGCGGCCGCGCTGGTCACCGCCTTCGAGACCGCGCGGCAGGTGTTCCGCCTGGACGAGGCCTGGCGGGAGGTGGACGCGCTGGACTACCGGATCGCCGCTGTGGCCCAGATGGCGCTCTATCAGGAGATCGCGGGCGCGCTCCGCGGCCAGACCTTCTGGCTGGCCCAGCGCACCGGCGGGCGCAATCCGGGCGTGCGCGCGCTCATCGACGCCTACCGGCCCGACGTGGACGTGCTGCAGGCGGCGGGATCGAGCCTGCTGTCAGACTTCGAACGTGAGGCGTTGGAAGCGCGGATGCGGGTCTTCTCCGAGGCGGGCGCGCCGGAGGCCCTGGCGCGCCGCGTGGCAGGGCTGCGGGCGCTGACCGGGGCCATCGGTGTGTCGGACCTGGCCCGTTCGCTGGGCTGGCCGGCCGCCGCCATGGCCGGGCTCTACGGTGCGGTGGGATCGAGCTTCGGCTACGACCGGCTGCGCGCCGCCGCCGCCGGCATATCTGCGGCCGATGACTACGAGCGCGCGGCGCTCCGCGGCCTGGTGGTGGAGCTGATCGAGCAGCAGGTGGCGCGCACCCGCGAGATCGCCGGCGGCGCCGATGCGGCCGAGGCCAACGCGGCCGAGGCCGGCGCGGACATGGCGGCCGCGCACACAGCCGTCGTACGCTGGAGCGAGACCCGCCGCGAGGCGGTGGACCGCGCCCTTCACACCCTGGCCGGCATCGAGCAGACCGCCGGCGGCTGGACCTTCCCCAAGCTCACCATCGCCAACGCGGCGCTGCGGGCGGTGGCGTAGGCGCATCCGTCATCCTCGGGCTCGTCCCGAGGATGAGCGTTCCACCGCCGGGCGCTTTCAGCGCCGCAGGCGCCCCGCACCTGGCCGGCCTTGATCCTGGGGATGAGCCCGAGGACGACGGGGGGTGCGGGTCACCGACCGATCGCCGGATACGCCGCATAGGGCGGTCGGCCTGCGTCCAGTTCGCGCCGCTGGCACAGGTACACCTCCTGCTCCACCTTCGCGACCACGTCGAACCCCGACGCCCTCAGCATGGCCTGGGCCGCGGCGGCGTTGGGGACGAACCAGTTGGTCCAGTCGCCGCAGTAGTCGTGCTCGACGAAGTGCAGCTTGGGCCAGCCGGGCTCGTCGAACATGGCCATGTCGGTGAAATCGTAGTCCGGCGCCACCTCGGCCACCTCTTCGCTGCCTCGCTGCATGGACTGGAACAGCAGGAGGTCGCCCGCCACGTGCTCGTGGATCAGGTCCAGCGCCAGCAGCGGGTGGCGCAGGTGGTAGAAGACCCCCATGAAGATGACGAGGTCGAACCGCTCGCGAAGCTCCGCCACGTCGTAGACGTTCAGCTGGGCGAACTCGATGTCGGGATAGCCCGACACGTCGGCGGCGAAGCGGGCCTGGGCCAGGTAGTGGGGATCGGAGTCGATGGCCATCACCCGCCCGGCGCCGCGGCGCTTCATCTCGATGGCGTAGAAGCCGCCGTTGCAGCCGATGTCGAGCACGCTGCGACCAGCAAGCTCCGAGGGCAGGTCGTCCGAGAAGCCCGCAAACTTCACCCGGGGATAGTCACCCAGGAAATGATCCGGCGCGGTAAGGACGCCCCCCAAGTCCATGTTGTGGAACCAGGGGCCGAGCTCGCGGATGCGGCGGGCGATCTCGGCGCGCGGCAGGGCGCCGACGGTGGGCCGGTTCGCCTGGGGACGGCTGGGGTCGTCCGCGCTCACAGCGCCTCCATCAGGTCGTCGCGGCCGCGCTCGGTGTCGGCCAGCAGCCGCAGCGCCTCGCGATAGCCGTGCAGCGTGCCCACGTCCACGTAGCTGGCGCCACCCTTCACCCCCGCCGCCTGGCCGCCGCCTGCGATCCAGGCGTTGACCAGGGTCCCGAGGTACTCGTCCTCGCAGTCCCGCGCCCGCCACAGCGCCGCCAGCTGATGGTAGACCGGGCCGGGCGCCCGCAGCGCGCCCCAAATCCAGCCGGTGGGCGGGGCCGCCGCCTTGACCAGGATTTCGGTTACAGCGCCTGCGCCGTCCAGCACCACGGCGTCGAACAGCTCGGGGTGCGCGACCGGAAAGAGCAGGAAGGCGAGCCTGTCGGCCGTCAGGGCGGCGAGGCCGCCGGCCGGGAACCAGACCGTATCCGGCAACCCGATGGCCACCGGCTCGTCGGGACCCACGAACGGGGCGGCGCGGAACAGCGCGTCGCACAGGCCCGCGGCGCGTGGCTGCACCACATAGGCCACGTCCATGCCCTCCACCCGGTCGCCGTAGTAGCGCAGGATGTCGGACTTGCCGGGGGAAATGACGAAGCAGAGCTTGGTGCAGCCGGCCTGGGCCATCCGCTCCACCAGGTATTCGCTCACCGCCTTCGGCCGCTCGCTCCTGCCGTCCCGGCGCACGCCGACGGGCAGCAGCTCCTTGGAGAAGGCCAGCGGCTGGATGCGCGTGCCCTGGCCCGCGGCGGGTATGATCCCCCAGATGCTCAGGCCTCCGCCAGGACCGGCGTGTAGCTCGCCGGAAGCACGCCTTCGGAGACGTCGGCCAGGAGAGCCAGCAGCTGGCCCGCGCGGTGGTCGGAGGTGTGCTCGTCCAGCACCCGCTCGCGCGCGGCGCGGGCGAGGCGGGCCAGTTCGGCGTCGGGCAGGTCCATGGCCGCCAGCACCTCGGCCTCGCCGCCCACGGCCAGCACCTCGCGTCCCGGCGCGAAGAAGTCCTCCAGCCCCGGCCAGGCGTCGGTGAGGATGGGCGCGCCACAGGCCGCCGCCTCGAACAGCCGCCCCGAAGGGCACCAGCCCATGGCCGCCATGTCGCGCCGGGTGACGTTCAGGGTCAGCCGGCTGGAGGAGAAGAAGGCGGCGTGCTCAGCGGGCGCCAGGTGCTGCACGAACCAGATGTTCGGCGTCCAGGGGAAGTCCTGCGGATAGCCCGAGCCGCCGAGCACGAAGCGCACGTCCGGCCTCGCGCGCGCGGGGGCGAGGAACATCTGCTCCACGCCGGCCTGCCGGTCGGCGGCGTAGGTGCCGAGATAGGAGAGGTCGCAGGCGTAGCGCGGGTCGCGGGGCTCGGGATGGTGCTCGTCGGGGTCGACATGGCCGTAGAGGGCGGCGGTGCGGCGCGCGCCCAGCTGGCTGCGCAGCCGCTCCAGCGCCGCGCCGCCGGTGTAGCTCAGCACCAGGTCGTAGCGGCCAAGGCCATCCCGCGGCAGGTAGTCCACCGTCTCGCCGGCGGCGAACCGCGCCAGGGTCACCGGGGTGTCCAGGTCGTAGAAGACGCTCACATGGCCCTGCTCGGCGATCAGGTCTGAGGCTTGGCGAGCGTCCGGGCAATAGGAGGTGACCAGGGCGACATCCGCGTCCAGCAGGTGGCCGAGCGCCTTCAGCCGCACGCTCTCCCAGTCCGGATAAAGGATCAGCAGCGCTTCGCCCAGGTCGGTCAGGTCCCGGTGCTCGGCGTAATAGGGGGTGTCGCGCTCGAAGAAGACCACGTCGTGGCCGCGCCGCTCCAGCGCCCGGATCAGCCCCCGCCACAGCGTGGCATGCCCGTTGCCCCAGGAGGAGGAGACCGTCAGGCCAAAGACGACCAGCTTCATCCCGCCTCCGGCCCCTGCGCTGGGTGTAAAGGGTTGGCGCGCGCCGGGGTTCCTGCGCACCCGACGCAGGATGGATGCGGACCTGGACCGTCCTCGCAGTTGTCCCACGACATTGTTGCCGTTTGCCAGGCAGCGGCGCATGGTTGCTGAACATCGCCGCGGAACCGCCTTATCGGTTGTTTCGGATCGGTCACTCGAAAGAGTTGACGTTGAGCAAACCTGGGCGGAACTGGCTGGCGGGACTGGGCGACGTTATGCTGGCCATACGCGCCGATCCCGGTTTGCTCGCGCCGGCCTTGATCGTCGTCGCTCTGGCCGTCGTGGTGGGCTATCTGGCCTGGCGCTTCATCTGATCCAGGCGTTCTCAACCCGCAGGTGAAAGCCTTGGCGCGAAGGGGTGGGCCTGTGCGTTTGTCGCAGGGCAGTCCCCGGCGATCCGCCGGAGGACAGGATTTCACGACCGATCGGGATGAGCGCATGATCATCGGATACAAGCTTCTCGCCGCCTCGGCGGCCGCGGCGATGCTGGCGGGCGGAACGGGCGCGGCCCAGGCCCAGCCCTATTACGGCTCGGGCGACCTGCCCCCGCCGCCCTATGCCTATGCCGGCGGCGGCTATGGCGGCGGTTACGGCGGCGGCTGCCGTCAGGACCGCTTCACCCTGGCGGGCGCCCATGCCGGCGTGACGGTGCTCGGCGTCGACCTCGGCGCCTCGGCCGCCTTGAGCGTGCCGGTGGACGGGTATTGCGGCGGCGCCCCGGCTTTCGAGCCGCGGCCCTACGCTCCGCCGCCCCAGCCCATGGCCTACGGCTACCAGGGCTACGAGCAGACCTACGCCCCGCCCCCGCCGCCGCCCATGAGCTACGGCTACAGCTATCCCTGCGGCTGCCAGGCTCCGCCCCGCTGGTAAGCGGCGGATGGCCGCCCCGCAGGCCTCCCTTTGCTCAAGGCGAAGGGAGGGCCGGGCCAAGTGGCCTGCTCGTCGAGGCCGGCCGCCAGCAGGCTAGCACGCCGAAGCGGCCTGAGGCGAACGGACGGCAGAGGAAGGCCGGGTCGAGCGCGCTGATCCGTGGCGGCCAGCG
>NZ_CAHJWH010000173.1 GCF_903642205.1 Caulobacter sp. S45
CTGGGCCAGCTCGCTCACCGCCCACCGCTCGGCCATCTCCGCCGCCCAGCCGACGAAGTGGGAGAGCAGCTGGTCGCCCATGCGTTCGAAGGCTTGGCCGAAGGTCTCGCTGCCGCTGATCAGGCCGGAGAACAGCCGCGCCGCACTGGCGCCGATGGGGTCGAGCCGGGTGGTCAGCCCGGTCTGGATGGTCTGGGCTGCGACGCTCACGGCGCCGGCCGCCGTCTGGGCCGAGGCGCCCACCGCCTGGGACCAGTTGCTGATGGCCGAGGTGTCGGCGAACGACGCCTGCAGCTGGCCCACCGCGTCCTGAACCACCGCGAGCGAGCCCTGCAGGGCCGAGGTGTCCGCGTCGAAGCTGATCTGCACGTCGGACGACATGTGCACTCTCCTGAACGCGGACGCACGGCTTTCCCCCGGGCCGCGAGACCGAACGGAGGAGATGTCTTTTGAAGCGGTTAAGCCGTTGAAGACGGCGGACGCGGGGGGCCGGGGGACGGAGAGGCGTCGGTCGCCTTCGCCTTCGCGCGGCCCAGTCTGACGCCGTTGATCAGAGCGATGGCCACCGACATCACGGGAACGGCGACGAGCACCGTGGCCACACCCGGATGATTATACATGGCCAGGAGCACCGCGCCTGCGATCGCAAAGACGGCCAGCGACCATCCAAGCCACTGCCCGCGAGCCGTGTCGCCGCGCAGGAGGCGTCGCGCCTCGGCGGCGCCGCTGATCGATGCCGCCGATTGCTGCTCCGCCATGTTGACGATCCTGTCGAACACGCCGGGCAGTAACTGCTCATACTGTTCAACTGCGTCCGGCGGCGGGAACTGCCCCTGCCAAAGCTGAACCTGCTGAACAGCAAGGCCGGGCGTGCCGGTAGGGACGCCGAATGGCGAGAGCAGCTGGGCGCCGGATATCGGCACGGCGCCTGACTGAAGCGGAGGTGACTGCGGAGCCTCAGCTTGCGCCGGTGCGCCGCCCTGCTCCTCAGCTGGCGACGGTGGCGTATCGCTCATCGACGACTTGGGTCATGGCCTGTTGAAGGTGCATTCCGACCAAGCCGAAACTCTGCGCGGGCGTTAGAGGCGTCATATAGGCTGCATAGGGCGCAGGGGCCGCATAGACGGCCGCCGGCGCTGCGAGGCCGGAAAAGAACGCCGTCCAAAATGCTGGCGTAGGCATTTGGTCCTGATCCATCACCACCTCGCCTAAGTGCGGCGCGCTTGAGAGCGTTCCGCAAAGGCCGGGTCCGTTAAGGCCTGGCGCAGTTATAAGCCACCTGCTGGCTTAAGAACAAGCTGACGCTATCCCAGCACGCCCATGGCGCGCAGCCGGCGCGCCAGGGCGTCGGGGTCGTCGATGCGCTCCGCCGGAGCCGGCGGGCGGAAGCCGGCCAGGGCGGCGAGCGAGATATGGGCGGGCGGCCCGTGGCGGCGCCAGTGCGCCTGCATCGCGCGGTAGCGCGACAGGGGCCACTTGCGCTCGATCCGATCCCAGTCGCCGCAGCCTGCGGCCACCAGCTCGGCGAGCATGGCGTCGATCTGTTCGGCTAGGGGACGGCGGCGGCCGTCCCCGGCGCTTCCCCCGCCGGGTGTTCGGGGCGCCTGAGCCCCGCCTCCGCCATCACCTGATCGAAGGCTGCGCGCAGGGCGTCGAGGTCGTCCAGCCCGACCCGCGCCTGCAGCTCTTCCAGCGAAACGCCCGACATCCCGACCGCCAGGACGGCCAGCATGTCGGCGGCGGTCTCCGCCACCGCCTCCACGCTGGAGAGCTTGCCCGCCCGCTCGCCCAGCCGGTCTATGGCGGGCGCCGCCAGTCGCAGCTCGCGCAGGCGGAAGGGGGCGATCGTGTGGGTCACGCCGGCCAGCGTCAGTTCCGTCATCAAGCCGCGTCCACGGCGTGGGACAGCACCGCGCCCGTGCCGTCGTCGAGCGCCGAGAAGCTGATCTCGGGCAGGGTGAAGTCGTCCTGCTTCAGCGGCATGGACAGCTTGAACGATTGGCAGGCCCAGGCGGTCAGCACCGACTGCCTGCCGCGGAAGCTCTGCACCAGGTCGGCGCGGAACACGGGACCCGCGTCCATCACCGGGTTGGACACGCTGATCGTGGAGCCGGTCGAGGCCGAGCCGTAGGTGTAGTAGACCTTGAGGTTGGGGGCGATGTCGGCTGAGCTGAACGTGTAGGCCCCGTTGGCCGGGTTCACGGTGTACTGGCCCTCGGCCGGCGTTCCGGAGCCCAGCCGGGTGAGGAACCGGCCATGGGCGCTGTCATACACGCCGAGGTCGACCCGAAAGGCCGCCCCGTTGACCGCGACATAGGTCCCGACCCCGCCGGCCTCGCTGGGCGTGGCCGGCTCGGCGACGGCGGTCCTGACCTGGCCTGAGCTCAGGCCCTGGTTCCAGAAGATCGCGTTGAACAGCACCGGGTCGATGCGCCCGACTGCGGCCTTGAAGTCGATCTTGCCCTTGCCGCGAGCCATCTCCAGCGCGAAGGCGGACTGGCCGTACATCGTCTTCTGGTCGAAGCTGACGTCCATGGAGCAGGACTGGAGAGCGGCGAACATCACGGGCGCGCCGTTCACCGGCGTTCCCCACAGGAAGCCGGCGCCGAAGGCGGATTGCATGGAAGGTCTCCTGTATCGTCACCCTTCCCCCTTGAAGGGGGAAGGGCAGGGATGGGGGTGAGTGCACGCCGTCAGGGCGAAAAGAGCGGGAGGCGCCGCCCGAGCCCTTTGCTCGATCCGCGGCTCGGACACCCCCACCCCTGCCCCTCCCCCTTCGAGGGGAGGAGAAACTATGGAACCAGCACCATCACCGGCACGACCATCAGCGCGCGGCCATCCAGGTCGCCGGGGTCCTTGAACACCTTGCCCTCGATCCAGGCGTGGGCGACCAGGCCGCCCAGCGTGCAGCCGCCGTCCGGCGAGTCCGGGTGCAGGGCGGCGTCCAGCGCGTCCAGGATCAGGTTGTTGGTGGTCGCGGGCGTGGCGTCCGGATCGCCGGTCGAATGGTGCACGATCCAGGCCGCCGACAGGCGTCGGCGCGGCGGCTGGCCGGCGAGCTGTTCCACCGTCTCCTCGTGCTCCGCCTGGCAGAGTGCGGGCGTGGCCGGCAGGTCGTCGAACAGGCGCACGCGGCGAGCGGCATAGGCGAAGCCGACGGCGGGCTCGCCCCAACTCGCGCCCTGGGCCAGGGCGAACAGGGCCTGGAAGATGGGTTCGCGCTGGAGGGTCATCGGATTGGGGCCTCCCACGCTCGTCCACAAACGTCGCGCGAAGACCCCCATCCCTGCCCTTCCCCCTTGGAGGGGGAGGGGAGCAGATCGATCTGAACCGGAAGCAGCGATGGAGCGGACCGAAGCTCGTCAAGAGTCCGCTTTGCGCCCCCGATCAAATCGGCCAGCGCGTCGGCCGCCCCGCTCACCACGGGCACACCCGGCGGTAGGGCGCCAGCAGAGCGGCGATGGTGTCGTTGAAGGCCTTGGTGGCGAAGGCGGCGGTCTCCTGACCGCCGAGCGTCTTGGCGCTGAGCCCGATGCGGTCGCGCGCCCGAAACCGCTCGCCCACCAGCTCGATCACCGCCTGCTCCACGTCCGGCGGTGTGGCGGGATAGCCGGTCCGGTAGGCGACGGTGACGTTGGCGAGGCCGCGGGGGAACACGCCCTGGGTCAGGCTCAGCCGCTGCGCGCCGCCGCCGGCGACGGCTGGCTCAAGCGTGTAGCCGGGGGGCGCCGAGCCGTCGGCGAAGCTGACGCCGTCCACCTCCACCACCGGCCACTGCCGCAGCACGAGCGTCGGCCACCCGGACCCGTCATAGACCTCGCCATAGGCCTGCACGTCGAAGCCCGGGCGACCGGTGTAGACGCAGACCGCCTGGGATGCGGCGGTTATCAGGCGCGCCAAGAGGGCGTCGCTGGTGGTGACCTGGGCCATGTCCGGCAGCCAGGCCTTGACGTTTTCGAGCGTGGTGAGGTCGCCGTCGGCCATGAAAGCCTCCTCCCTCCCCGTCCGGGCGGGGCTGTCGCGTTACGAGATCGAAGCGCTCCCTCCCCTCGATGGGGGAGGGGCAGGGGTGGGGGTGTTCGCGCCGAGGGTACGGGGTGAGGCTTGGGAGGCGCGCCTCGCGCGCTCTTCCACATCCATCCTGCACTTACCCCATCCCCGACCCTTCCCCCATCAAGGGGGAAGGGAGCCACCAAAGGGGAAGGGTGACGAAGTCACCCCGCCGCGATGTTGGTGATCACGCCCATGGCGAAGGGGGCGTAGACGGCCAGCACCTCCTCAGCATAGACGCCCTTCTGGCGCTGGCGCGTGGTGATGGGCCAGTCGATGGCGTAGTAGTCCTGGCGGCACTTCACCTCGGCCACGTTGGGCACGTCGCTGTTCTGGTACTGGGCGGGCAGGTCCTCGCACCAGCCCAGTATCGTGCCGGGCGGGACATAGGGGTGGATCTTGATCGGGATCTTCACCCCGCCGTCCAGCAGGAAGGGGTTGTAGTAGAACTCGATCATGCCCCCTGCCGAGACCTGGCCGCCGCCGTCCGGCTGCTGGAAGTAGTGCAGCAGCGGACCCGAGGCGCTGGTCAGGCACTTGGCGCTGATGTCGCGGGCCTGGCGGCTGTTGACGTATAGCACGGTGGGCGAGACCTGGGCGCTCTCCCACATGGCCTGAAGCATGTCGTCGATCTCCACCACCGAGCCCTGGCCGGAGCCCGTGAGGTTGAGGCCGACGCCGGGGACGCCGGAGGCGAGGGTCTTCACGTAGGCGTTGGAGCCGCTCTTGAGCGCAGTCGTCAGCAGGCCGTCGAACGCCTGGCTGTTGGTGGAGCAGTCCATCGTCACCGTACTCGCCAGCTGCTGGCCGCCGGTCAGCGGCGCGGCGAACGTCGCCGAGTTGAGGGTGGTGATGGCCTGCAGGGTCTCCGAACCCGCAGGTCCCACGAACCAGGCGTAGCCCACCGCCCCCTGCTGCGCGGCGACGCTCGCCTGCAGCGTCTGGCCCAGCGTCACCGCCTGGAGGGTGTTGGCGGAGCGGTTCGACGCGCCGCCGTTCAGGACGAAGCTCTTGGCGTCCGCGCCGGTGATGGTGCGGGTGGTGGCCACCCCACCCGCCAGGCTGGAATTGCGGTAGCCCTCCAGGCTCAGCGCCACCACCACGACCGAGTAGGTCGCCGCCGGCAGGGTGGCGCCGGAGCCGGTCGCGCCGGTGGTGGGCGCAGGCGGCGTCCCGAGCTGCAGCGTGGCGTTGCCGGCGAGCAGCGCCATCTCCTCCTTCAGCATGGTCTTGGTGAGCAGACGCGTGGCCATGGAGGCCTGGATGTCGTCGAACCCCCGCGCCGCGCTGATCGCCTCGAAGGTCGCGGTGTCCTCTTCGCCGAGGGTGGCGTAGGCGGCGGCCTTGGATGTGGTGGAATAGGACATGAAGCCGGCGCGTTGGCCCTCCGGCACCCAACCCATGGCGTCGAAGCCCGAGCCGATCAGGCTGTTGACCTGGCGCCAGTTGGTGGCCGTGCCCGTCCCGCCCTGCACCCGCGGCAGGCGGTTGCGGATGGGCGTCGCCGCCGGATAGAGCGACTTGGCCGGCGTCTGCAGGTCGTAGGCGACTAACCCTTGGGCGGTGGCGATGGTCTTCTCAAGCGTGGACGGGTCGGCGCCGGCGGCGGCGAGGACGCTGCGGGCGATGTCGTCGGAGGGTGCGGCGAGCGCGTCGGACATGGACTTCTGCAGCCGTTCGGCAGGGGTCTTGGGCATGGGGTCTCCTTTCCGCGCTCACTCGGGAGCGGGATGGGGTCGCGGTGCAACGTGAGGGTGAGCTTCTCCTCCCCTGCGCCAGCGGGGGAGGTGGCGCGGCGCAACCTGCGCCGTGACGGAGGGGGCGTCGCCGCGGTTACGGTGTCCCGGCTTGATCGGGCGGCGGCGGTGACGCCCCCTCCACCACGCTTCGCGTGGTCCCCCTCCCCCGCTTCGCAGGGGAGGAGAAGAAAGGTTAGAGCGTGATCGGCCGGCTGAGCGCCGCCTTCATGATCAGGTGCGCCCGCTCATTGGCGGGCAACGCCTCCAGCGCCTCGGCGAAGGCTTCGGGCGAGAGCGGCGGTTCGCCGTCCTCGGTCTTGCCGACGGCCTTGGCCAGGCGGTGGGCGGCGGCGCGGGGCGGCAGGGGCGCGGCGCGGAGGCGCTCGATCTCGGCGGCCTGGTCGGCGAGCCGCTT
>NZ_CAHJWH010000174.1 GCF_903642205.1 Caulobacter sp. S45
TCATCGCCAAGCCGGAGGTCATCACCTCCATCGGAACCCGCCAATGGGCGCAGGTCAGTATTTAGGACGCCCGGTATCATCCGTCACGCGCATCGCCACCGACGCGGGAAGGGGCTCTCCGGCGAAAGGCTCGCCAGCCTCCCCCCAGAGAACTGTAGGACGTCCGCCTTGGCCTTATCCATCGACGGACAGTCCGTGCCCTCAGCAAGTGCGCCGTCTCTGGCAGCCGTCGACTACCCGTAGGCGGCGCATCCGGCGTGAGCGTCACCAATGCGTTCCGCCTTCGTCATGGGTCCCGCGCTTGGTCATGGGCGAGGGATGGGGCGCTTGATGCAGCCCCGGTAAGGCGCCTTCCCGCCCGTGTCCTGTGGGCCGATCGGTATGGGACATTGTGTCTGGAGCCTTTGGGTGCGAACCCTAGCCCGGCCCGAGCGTTTGGGGCGGGTCGAACATGGAGAAGGCTATGGCACGGTCTGCGGTGAAGCGTGGCGAGGATGAAACTGCTGCGGCTGAGAAGAAGGTCAAGGAGACGGGCAAGCCGGCAAGAGGCGCGCGCGGCGGCATCACGGCTCCGGTGGTTCCTTCCCCCGAACTTTCCGCGATCGTCGGCGAAAAGGACCTTCCCCGCAGCGAGGTGGTCAGCAAGATCTGGGAATACATCAAGAAGCACGACCTGCAAGACCCCAAGGATAAGCGCAATATACTGGCCGACGAGAAGCTGCATAAAGTGTTTGGAAAGAAGTCGGCGACCATGTTCGAGATGAACAAGCTGTTAAGCTCGCACCTAACTGGCAAAAAGGCTTAGGAATTTTGAGGCTCCAGCATCGGTAAGGCGCTTTGGACTGCTGGAACCGAAGGTCGGTAGATGGCAGGATTGGTCATCCATGAGGTCTAAAGCTCGGCGCCCTGTGCGTGTGTAGGGCAGGGGCGTCGAGAAAGGCTCAGTATAGGCGATCCTGTCCGATCGAAAGACCAGACGATAGATGTGCCGCACCTTGGTCCTCACGGGTCAGGCAGGGAGGCGTGGGAGCGTGTCAGCGGGTGAATGGCGCTGACCTGTCGACCTCCCTTGCGCCCCGCCTTCCAGTTGGCAGTCGGTCGGCCTAAGCCTTGGCTCGGGCGGCGTCTCTCTGCGGATCAAAGAGAATGGTGCTGATCATATTGGCTGAGGCCTACCCGGTTTCCTTTGGTGTCACCGAAAAAGGCCAGACAGCCGACGTCCTTCAGGATGAAAGGCCTGTAGCTCGCCTGACCACCATGTGCCGATATCAAGCGTAGGGATGTTTCGAGATCCTCAACTTGGCCAGACACGATCCAGACTATTGAGAACACGCCAACTCAGGCTGATTGGCTCGCTGCCTCGCGAGCGACTTACGCAAATGGTCCTGAAATTGAGACCAGAGCAACCGACTTAGAAAGCGAAGTAGGGTCCCTGCAAACTGCCTGTAGAGCGCCCCTCGATTGCCGTGTAGACTTTTCGGCCGAAGAAAAACGGCATGCCGAAGTCGAAGCTGTTGGCGAAGGGAAGCGGCGGGGTCACCAGCGTCGGATTGATCCCCAGTCCCGGCGCGACGTCGGACGAACCGGCGACGTTCAGCGGGCTATATAGGGTGAACGCGCCGCTTGCCGTCACCCCGTTGGTGGCCGTCAGCACGGGCGAAAGCGGGGTCGGTGAAGCGGGACAGTAGAGGGCGATCAGGTCGCTTTCGGTGCACGGATCGAGGCTGGTGTCAATGAAGAAGTAATCGCTGCTGCCGCTGTCCAGGAAGCTCTGGGTCAGCTGCTCGCCATTGTAGGTGGCGGTGAGCAGGCCCGGGCCAAGCTGGCTGGCGGAGGTGGTCACCGGCAGCACGTTCGTCGCCGTCAGGGTGTTGTCGGCCTGGGTGGCGATGCCGAACGTCACCGTCCCGGTCAGGGTGGGGACGCCCGCCTGCGCGACCGAGGGAAGGGAGAGGATGACGCCGTTGTTGTCCGCCGGGAAGGCCGCGACCGGGTTGGGCAGCTGCTGGAACGGAGCGGTGGCGTTCGAGGCGCGCGCGATGATCGCGCCGCATCCCGCGGACGGGCAGTCGTAATAGATCGCTGCCGACGATCCCCCAGTGGTGGTGCAGTAGGTCCCGCAGTCGGTGGTGGTGGTGCCCACGCCCAGGATGCCGTTGGCGCCGAAGTCGTTCACGGTCGCGATGTCGACGCCGCCGCCCGCCGAGCAGCTCGACGGGACGTTGGTGAAGCTTCCGGTGTCGCCGATCGCCTGGAACGGCATGGCCGCCACCTTCTCGCCCGCAATCGAGAAGTCGGCCGTACGCACCGAGCCGAAGATATAGGAGTTGACGTACTGGTAGCACTCGCCGACCGGGTTGCTGGAGCTGTCGGTCTCGGTCGGGAGCGCCGCAAGGAGGCTCGCGCTGATCACGGGCTTGATGATCCGAAGGCCGATGGAGCCGGTGTCCAGGATGACGTGGTCGATGGTCTGGCAGTTGCTGGTCGATCCGGGCGCGCAGATCGTGATCGTCACATAGGGCGTGTTGAAGGCGCCGTTTCCGGCCTGGAGCGCGGCCGGCCCGCCATCCAGCACCACGGTGGCGGTGTTGGCGGTGGCCATGACCGTGGGTGTCGAGGCGGTCGTCGGGGCGACGGACGAACTTGAAGAGCCAGACCCGCCGCCGCCACATCCCGCCAGCACCAGCATGGCGAACAAGGCTATGAACCACCGCGCCACGCTCAGGGCTCCTGCGAGAGATCGTTCGCTGAAAAGCCCGCCGGGGCCAGCGAGGGGATGAAGGCCATGCCGTGGAACCAGCCCATATGGCCGCCCGTCTGGATTTGGAGGTCCGACTGGCTGACCTGTTGCGGGCGGCGCAGGGCGCGCATCGCCCGGCCCCCGCTCGTGTCGTTGGCCGCCTGGAAGGTCTCAAAGTAGCGGCCGAGAAGCGAACGCAGGTCGGGCTTGCCCGGACCCGACCATGTCACGGCGAAGACCTGACCTTGTGCATTCGTAAGCTCGTGCACCATGCCGCCATTGACCCGCGTCAGGTCGTGGCGCGCGTACCTGCCCATAGGCGTCGAGGCCAGCCGCGCGCCCATCCGACCGCCATCCGCCACAACGCTGGATACCGCGCCGCCGAGTTCAGCGTGGGCGCTCCCGCACATCAACAGGGTGGCGCAGACGAGTAGGGCCGTTGGGACTGGACGAAGACACGACACGTCGGCGATTCCTCGGACAGGCGACCGGTTAAGGTACGTCTACCATCATGGCCAGTCGAAATGCCATTGGCGCGCGAGCACCCGCCAAACCGCGTCGCGACCGATGCCCACGCTAATCGCGGATCCCCGTAGGTCCGTCGGCCAGGAGCCACAGCCAAGGATGCCGTAGCGGAGGAACCCGCGCGGACGGCCTTGTCACTGGCCACCTGTGATCAAGCGGGTGCGACCTTGAACCTTTGGCTCGTCGGACCATCTCCTAAGATCAGCTCTGCAGCGCCGACAGCATGGCGAAGCTGGTGAACCAGATGGTTATGCGATTGTTAGCTTCTGGAAATCAGGATAGGCCGGCACGGAGAAGCTAATATGCCTACATTGAAACAATTTATCAGAAATGAGGGTGGTGCTACCGTAATTGAGTATGGCTTGATTGCCGCACTGATCGCTGTCGTCATCATTGCGGGCGCGACGACGCTTGGAACCAACCTAAAGACAAGGTTTACCTCGATCGCTGCTAACGTAAGTTCCGCAGGTACGGCATCCTAGATCGGCTGCACGCACAAGATGGCTTCATCAGCGGCAAGGCTCAGAGCGTCGCTTCGCCCGTGGCTGGCCAAAGGCGCGCCGAATGAAACCGACTAGCTCTCCGGGTGGTTTAGCGTCATGCCAACCTTGGCTGCTGACCAGTTGGCGTCACGTAGTTGGAGATGGAACATGAACAGACGCGACGTCCTACTCGCTAGCCTTGGCGCAGGGGCCGGGGCTGCAGTCGTTTCGCGCGCCGCTTGGGCGCAAGAGGCCATGAGTCCCGTGACGGCTGGTACTCACCCCTACAGCCCTGGAGCGAAGGCCGAGCCCTATTCGCAGACCGAGATCGTGCGTCGGGCGTCGAACTTCTTCGGCGTAGCTGCACAGACCCTGGCGGGCGTGATCGAGAAGGCCTTTAAGGACAACGGGCTTCCAACCGGCTACATCGCCGGCACCGAGATCGCAGGCGCCGTCGTGGTGGGTCTGCGATATGGCAAGGGCGAGTTGTACATGAAGCATCGCGCTCCCGAGCGCGTCTTCTGGCAGGGTCCGTCGGCTGGCTTTGATTTCGGCGGCAATGGATCTCGGGTCTTCACCCTCTGCTATAACCTGCAAGATGAGGAGCAGATTTACAGACGCTTCCCTGGGGTGGAAGGCTCGATCTATTTCGTGGCCGGCTTCGGCTTGAATTATCAGAGAGCCGATGCCGTAACCCTGGCCCCGATCCGGACGGGTGTGGGGGCGCGTGCGGGAGCCAGCTTGGGCTACCTCGATTACAGCCGCACGCGGCACATCAGCCCGCTCTGATTACGCCCACGGCCACCGCGACCGTCGCCAGCTATGAAGACATGAAGGCCCGCACCCGGCGGATCGCTCGCGGCGAGGAGAAGCCTGCGCCCGACGATCCCAAGGTGTGGTTCACCTCGACGCGGTCCTTCGCCAAGCTGCTGTCGGCGGGCAATCGCAAGCCATTCAAAGCCCCTGCCGCGGAGACGGGCGCCTCAAGCATGATTTGGAAATGGAGGAAGCAGGACGTGAAGACGCGCTCTTGCGGCGAGCGCCAATGCTAAGTTACGGAATTTACGCTAGGCCGCGTTGAAGAAGTGGATTTCCAAATCACCTGATTGCTGATTCAAGGCTGCTTTTGGAGAGAGCAGCCTTGGTTCGAGGTTTGATGTCCGATGAGGAGTAGGTCTTCTTTGCGCCTTTCGTGATCGAGAGGGGTCCTCGGCGCGGTCGGCGGCCCAAGGATCATCGTCTGGTGCTGGACGGGGTATTCTGGATTGCGCGGACGGGGTCGCCGTGGCGTGATCTGCATGACCACTTCGGCAAGTGGAGTTCGGTCTACCGAGAGTTCCGATTCTGGACGCTGTCGGGGGTCTGGGATGTTCTGCTGGCGGCGCTTAACGAGAGCGGAGAGGGTCAGCCGAGCGTTCAGATGACCGACAGCACTATCGTGGATGCTGTCAGGCGAACGCTAACTTGTTTCCGCCTTGATGGGTCGCACCCTGGATGAGGGCGGAGAGCCGTGCAGCCGATCTCCTACAAGCGCCATCGGTTTCCAGCGGAGGTGATCCGCTACGCAGTGTGGCTGTATTTTCGCTTCGGCCTGAGCTTCCGGGATGTGGAGGAGCTGCTGGCGCAGCGGGGGATCGAGGTCAGCTACGAGACGATCCGCTGCTGGACGCTGAAGTTCGGGCGGCTGTTCGCCAGGAACCTGCGCCGGCTGCAGCCGCGGCCGACGGGCCGCTGGCACCTCGATGAGATGATGATCAAGATCGGCGGCAGGAATCGCTGGCTCTGGCGGGCTGTGGACGACGAGGGCGTGGTGCTGGACATGCTGGTGCAGAGCCGGCGCGACAAGAAGGCGGCGCTTCGGCTGCTGCGCAAGCTGATGAAGAACACCGGGGTGGCGCCGGAGACCGTCACCACGGACAAGCTGGCGTCCTATGGCGCCGCCCTACGCAAGCTCGGGCTAGGCGAGCGTCAGCGGTGTCGCGGCCGACGATGTAACAACCGGGCTGAGAACAGCCATCTTCCGATCCGACGACGAGAGCGGAAGATGCAGAAGTTCAAGAGCGACGGTTCAGCCCAGCGTTTCCTGTCCACCCATGCCGCGGTCTACAACACCTTCGACACCCAGCCCCACCTGATCAGCCGACGCGGACTTCGCATCCAGCAAGCCCGAGCTCACCAGGCGTGGGCGCTAGCGACCGCCGCGGCGGGGTAGGGGAGGGGCCGTTCTGGTCTCTTAGCGACCCGATGGCGGTTAACCTGACAAGGCCGGTCCGCGCGTGGTCGTCGTAGAGGCCGACCTCCGGTATCCAGGACTGCCCGGTATACTGGATGCGGCCGAGGTTGGAGGCGCCGGGCATCCCATAGGCGTCGTAGGTGTTGGTGGCCAGGCTCTGGCCCGAGCTGTTGGCCACCGCGATCACCGAGCCCTGCTGGTC
>NZ_CAHJWH010000175.1 GCF_903642205.1 Caulobacter sp. S45
CCCTCCACCAAGGGCTCCCATGAATCAGACATCACCCCGCGCCGAAATCCCCCCAGCCGTTCAAGCGATCACCGTGCTGCTGACAGCGGGCCGGGAGGCGCTCCGCTCGCAGAGCGACCGGATGCGCGGCGATCCGCCTGATCCATGGGGCAGCTTGCGGGCCCAGCTGCGCCGAATATAGGCTGACACATGGCTGATAGTGTCGTTTTCCTGACTCTGCACAAGACCACAGCCGCAAGATTGCGAGACTGCATCCAGGACCTGCTGGCCGAGCCTATCGGCGCGAGTAATCCGGGTCACGCCGTCCGCATGGTCGGCGAAGACATCGACGGCCCGGCAGATTTTAGAGGGCTGGGGCCAGGCTCGATCATCGTCACGAGCCTTGGTCCGGACGCATGGGCGGCGCATGCCGAGGCAAGCGGACAGCGTCTCCGCGCCGTCTATGTCCGGCCTGAACTCATGCTCCTGCACCGGGGGGTGGGCGCCCTCTGGCCGGAGGATTCCGACCAGAGCAGGGCCTGGTCGCAGCTGCTGGCGCTCGATCTGCGCCTGTCGGTTCTGCCGCAGCTCCTTGCTGAGGACGTGCATGGAAGAAGCACTCGGCTGTGGCAGGTTCTCGCCGACCAACTTGGTCTGCCGGAGTCGCGAGCGCAGAAAGAGGTAGAAGGGTGCGATGCCGGGGGTTCGCCGGCTGATCTCGTCCCACCGATAGCCCTGTGCATGGAGCCGGACCAGGTGGAGCCCTGGATCCCTTCGGGCATCCTGCCGACTTGCGCAGGCGGGGCCGGCCTCTGGCTTCTGGATGGAGGCTGGTCTGCGCCAGAACCGCAGTTCGTCTGGAGCCATGGTCCGCGCGCAGGGCTACGCCTGCCTTGCAGCCCGGCGGTCCCCACCCGCTGGAGGCTTGAAGGCTCTCTGATCGGTCACCCGCAGCGTACCGTACGCGTCGAGATTTGGGACGCGGACATCCTGATCGGCGCGATCGAGAACACCACTCGCCATGGTCTCGACTTCTCGTTGGACCTGGGGCTTCCTCCCGCGCCTGGCGGCGTCCGTGACCTGCGCCTGCAGGTGGACAAACCGGTCAGTCCCCGGAAGCTGGGCGCCGGGGACGACGGACGCGCGCTGGGCGTGGCGCTGCGGTCGCTTCAGAGGGGCGATCTGGCTGGCCCAACGGCCTTGAGCAGTCTTGATTGCGTGCGTGCAAGGCGATCGGTCGGGCCGGCTGTACGGCCTGCATCGGAAGGCTGGCTGGAGACCTTGCGGCCAGCCTTCCTGAGTGACCCGCTGGTCGTCGAAGCCATCTCGGCTCGGCCGCACTTGGCGCTGGTTCTTGCGTCTGATCCGTCGATTGGCGAACAGGCTGCACGCGCATGTCGCCAGTACGGCTGTGAAGAGGCGCGGGTGCTGGACGGAGCCTCCATGCTGGCCAGCGTCTCGGCCGAGCTGTCGTCGACGGGAGGTCGGGTCGGGGTGGTCGTCCTGTGCGATGCGGCGCAGCACCAGCCCTGGTTCCACGCATGCGGGGAGGAGTCGGCGGTGTTCGGCGAAGCCAGTATTATTCTCCCGACAGGCGATCCCTATGGATGTCCGCGCGAACTGTTTTGGCATAGCCAGACATGGGACGCCCTGCTGCAATTCTCCGAGGTGGCGACCGTCTCCTCATCGCGTCCGCACCCATGAGCCAAACCGCCCTGGGGTTGTACGGCGTCCTGACCGCCGTCACGGGCGAGGGCGGTCTACGCATCGCAGCGCCCGGCGTATCATCTCCCAACATTCGGCTGTCATCGGCCGTCCACATGCTGCGCGAACTGCTGACCCAGGCGGCCACAAAGCCGCTCCCGCAAGGGAATGCGAAGCGCCTGACCGTCCTTCAGTTCGACGATCACGCCCATCATCGCTTCTCGTCACTCGCTTTCGGGCGAGCGGTGGGGCTGTTTCCGCTCGTGCAGCTGATCGTTGATCCCTACTTCTATTTCGCCCGGGGATTCCAGCCGTTACGCCGGCTTGCCGAGGCGGGTGAGCTGCCCCTGTGGCTGGACCGGGCCGACATCCTGTTCTGGCGCGGCCGCGGCAGCCATAACGGCGTGAAGCCGGACGGGGCGCCAGTGACTTCGCTGGGCGAGGTCCCCCGAGTGAGCGCGGCCCTGCACCTGCGCGGGAACCCCTATGCCGATGTCGGCCTGATAGGGGCCTGGATCCAGCCCCAGTCTGACGAGGAGGCGCTGACCTACTTCCGGCAACAGGGCATTCTGCGGGCCAGCCTGCCTATGTCGGATCATTCCCGCTACAAGTTCCAGCTCGACATCGATGGGGTGGCCAATGCATGGGCGACGATGGAGCGGTTTCTGTGCGGGTCCTGCGTGCTCAAGGTCGGGACACCGTTCGAGATGTGGTTTTACAACCGCCTTCGTCCCTGGGAGCACTTCATACCCGTGAAGGCGGACCTCAGCGACATTGACGAACAGCTTGACTGGTGCCTGACCCACGATGGACAGGCGCGGGAGATCGCACGGGCCGGCCAGGCGGTGGCTCTTTCGCTCACCTACGAGCATGCGCTGAACTTGGCGCTCACGCGCCTAGGGGCGACTGCGATAATCCTCGAATGACCGGCGGCGTCAGGCGCTCGTCACGCGCCTTGGGTTGGCCCGCTCTCCTCGGCCTGGCCGGGCGACCCGGCGCCGGTCACCCGATGCATCCCATTCCCGGCGGCTTCTGCAGGCCGGCGCTCGAACTGGAAGCCGAGTTCAATCGCCTTCAGGCGGGTCATGATCTTCTCGAAAACCGCCTTGCACGAGAACAGCCGGAGCAGCACCTCGCGACAGGCGTGCATCTTTGTCCGAGCCTGGGCCGGTGACAGCTCAAGCGCAGCCCTGACCCCTGCCGCCACCTGGAAGCGATCTGCGGAGCTGATCTCGAAGCGCTTGCCGGCGACATCCGCCGCGGTTCCCGCGATCAGACCGAGATAGCGTCTTTCTTCAATGATCACCCCACAGTCTTCTTGAAGGTAGTCAAGCATCGCGGTGTTACGCGTAGATACGGGTATGCA
Source organism: Caulobacter sp. S45 (assembly GCF_903642205.1). GTDB lineage: Bacteria > Pseudomonadota > Alphaproteobacteria > Caulobacterales > Caulobacteraceae > CAHJWH01. The sequence goes on from NZ_CAHJWH010000175.1 coordinate 3,050, forward strand.
GCCCCTCCCCATGGCCTCCAGCAGGGGCAGGTTCTGCCCCTCAGCTACGGAACTGCAAAGATAGAAATCGGCCAAATCGTACAAGGCCTCCATCTGATCGTCAGGAATATAGCCACCTACAAGGATGACCTGCGCTTCGTCCAAGGCGTGCGGGTTGCCGAACAAGCTTTTCAGCACCTCGTGGACATAGCCGACCGGCTCGCCTCGAGTTCCAGACGTGGCGAGTTTCACGATAAGCACGCAGTCGCTGCGTCCCTGCGCGGCGATGAGGAACCCGTCGATCAGATTGGCGAGGTTCTTCCGCAGGTCGTAGGGATTGCAGACGGTCAGGAAGATCTTGCCGCCTTTGCTCAAGACCTGCCGCAGCCATGGCTGCATGGACAGCGGCCTGACCGCCCCGGTGACGATCCGTTCTGCGACGTGGAGGCGAGGGGCGGATGCCGAGCAGAGATGCATCGACTCGACGAGGCTGAGCGTCTTGATCGCGGCTTCTGCACCGGCCGCCGACGTGTCAGGAAGCGGGACCGGGGCTGGAATGTAGTGGGTGTTCTCCAAGCCATTGCGGCGCAGGACATCTACGCCATAGCTGCAGGGCGTCCAGATCTCTTCGCAAAGCGAGAGCATGTGCGCCTGCTGGTCGACGACCGCCTCGTCGCTGCGCCCGTCGGTTTTGATCACTGGGAATTCCCAGGCAAAGCACGCGATGTTGTATGAGCCTTGGACAGGTCTCAGGTGTTCTGTGCTGCGAAACATCAAGTGAACGTAGCGACCGAGGCTGAGGCCATGCGCCTTCGCGAAAGCATCGGTCTTGAACTGTTCAGGGTGCGAGATCGCCTGTGTTTCCACCCCCATCTGCGCAAACATGCGTTCAAAGTATCCAGCAGCAAAGCCGTATGAATAATGCGCGTGGCCAAGCGCCTCGCCGCCATGCGCCACTGGCGGGCGCGACAAGAGTATGCAGTCCTTGATCAGGTTCACGAAACAGCCTGGGTGATATTGGACGTCCTTTGGTTCTTTGTGGACAGGTGGGCGTTCGGCAGGGCCATGAAGCCGTCGCGGATCAGCCTGTACGCCCGCGCCCAGGAGAACCGCGCCTTCCACTCCTCCAGAGACTCTCCGGATCGACCAGTGAGTACGCGACGCTGTTGGAGGGCCGCCGTCAACGCGGCCAGCAGAGACGTCACCGTCTCTCCGTCGAAGTAGAAGGCGAAATCGCCTCCGACCTCCGGCAGGCTGGACGCGGCCGTCGTCACCACCGGCACGCCCAGTGAGATCGCCTCCGCCACGGGGAGACCGAAGCCCTCGTAGACGGAGGGGTAGACCAAAGCGGCGGCGTTCCGGAGCAGGGCGAATTTGGCCGTCTCACTCACGAAGCCTGCCTGGACGATCCGTCCCGCAGCAACGAGTGAGCCGAGGCCGCGGGCCTTCAGATGCGTCTCGAGCTTGTCGCCCCACCCGAACCGGCCGCTGATCACGATGCGATACATCCTGGCGATCTGAGGATGGGCCTCCAGCAAGTCGAGCATGACGTTCAAGTTCTTGCGAGGTTCAAGCGTTCCCAGAACCAGTATGTAGGGTTCTACAGGATCAGGCTCGTTCTTGCTTGCATCGATGTGGCTCCAGTCCACGCCCCAGTGAGTGACGACGATCGGCGTGGCCGACGTTTCCGGGAAAAAGGTCCGTATATCGGTTGCAGTGGAATGAGAGGCGGCAAATATGATGTCATCGCTCATCAAGTCTCCAAGCCACCGCTGATTGTGATACTGGTTCGTGTCCTTGTTATGATATTGCGGACAGACCACGGTGGTCAGATCGTGCACTATGGAACCCTCTACAGGGAACATCCTCCGGACGAGTTTGGAGTTGGTGTGCAGGCCATAGACACGCCTGCCGGTATCGATCTCGGGCAGGCAGGGCGCGAAGCGATAGCAGCCAACCGACCAGGCGAACAAGCGACCGAAGCCGCCGCCCAGGAGCGCCTCCACGGCCTGTGCCGAAATCTCGTACCGACCGAAGAAGAAGGCGGGTTCGACGCTCGCATCTCCCAGAGCCTCAGCACAGAGGCGCGCGGTGACCATGGGGATGCCGGTGTACTGCGACTCCTGCAGCGTCGAAACGTCGATGTACAGCTTGTCCATGACCGAACCACCAAGGCGCCGCAACGATCTATCTCACACAGCTGAAACCGGCTACGACGCGGCGTCCGGCCATGCCGTCGCCGATAGCGGAAAAGCTCAAGCCATGTCCACCGCCACGGTCGGGCGGGCTGATCGAGGTGGAACGATGTCCTGCTTCCTCGTGCTGCCCCATGGGGATGTCGTGGGGTATTCCGTCTGGCCCTTTGATCCGCTGTATCGGCCAGTGGTCGGTCTCTTCGACGACATGAAGCTGGTGGGGCACGCGATCTGCCACCTCAAGCGGCCCGGAAGACCGCGCATCCCCGGCCGGCTACTGCTCCGGGTCGCGCGGCGCCTCGGCCTGCTGGAGAGGCTGCTCGTTCCTGTTCCGCTTGAAGGACCTTCCGACGACTATTGGTTCAGTATGAGCCCTGGACCGACCTTGTCCGCCCGGCTTCGTCGCGGCGATCCGACCTTGCGGCTGGCCCGCCTTGAGGACGGAGCGGAACTGACCCTTGCTGGGCGCAAGATCACCGTGTCCGCCGGCCCGCGGACGGTCGAGCAGCTTCTACAGCTGCCGGACGGAACGGCCTCCACAAGCCTCGACGGGTTTCCGTGGCTGCTGCAGGCTCCCTACGAGCATCAACTGGAGGTCGTCTACCTTGACGTACTGGGGCGCGCCCCTGACGAAAACGCCTATCGCGACTATCAGCCGGAGCTGGAGAGCAGGACATGGAGCGCCGCGGATCTGCGCAGGACGCTGTTGGCTTCGGAGGAGTTCCGCCTCCGCCCGCTTACGAGCAATGACCGGGTCGGAGCCTTTACGACCAGCCGTCTGTGGAAATCCCTGTCGGAGGCTCGCGTGCCTGGATGTCCCCCGCGCCCTCACTCCGAAGCGACGTCTCGACTGCAGGAGGCCTAGAGCGTGACCGGATCAGTTTGGAGCGTATCCTGAGTTGACGAGGTAGTTGGCGCACTCCTGGGGGCTG
>NZ_CAHJWH010000176.1 GCF_903642205.1 Caulobacter sp. S45
CCAAGATCGCGCTCGGCTCCGGCGGGCTGCTCGGCAAGGGCTATGGGCTGGGCTCCCAGAGCCAGCTGAACTTCCTGCCCGAGAAGCACACCGACTTCATCTTCGCCACCTTCGCCGAGCAGTTCGGCCTGATCGGCTGCCTGACGCTGCTGGCGCTCTACGGCGCGATCATCTTCATCGCGCTCCGCACCGCGATGAGCTCGCACAGCCATTTCGGCCGGCTGGCGGCGGGAGGCGTGACGGCGACCTTCGCCTTCTACATCCTGGTCAACGCCTCGATGGTGATGGGCATGGCCCCGGTGGTGGGCGTGCCCATGCCGCTGCTCTCCTACGGCGGGACCGAGGTGCTGACGGTGATGATCGGGTTCGGGCTGGTGCAGGCGGTGCGGGTGCACCGGCACTCGGAAGTCACCAGCGGCAAGGGCTCGCTGATGTGAGGCAGGCGAGATCAAGATGCTCCCCCTGTGGCGTAGCCGACTGAGGGGGCCGACGCGAAGCGGCGGCGCAGCCCCCTCCACCAGCTTCGCTGGTCCCCCTCCCCCACAGGGAGAGGATCAAGTACGCCCTACCGCCGCCGGAACTGCGGCCTCTGACCCGGCGGCCTTGGCGCGCCTTCGGTCTTGTGGCGGAAGGTGATGCGGCCCTTGGTGAGGTCGTAGGGGGTCATCTCGACGGTGACGCGGTCGCCGACCAGCGTCCTGATCTTGTTCCGCTTCATGCGGCCTGCGGTGTAGGCCAGCACGGTGTGGGCGTTGTCGAGCTGCACCCGGTAGCGCCCTTCGGGCAGCAGTTCGGTGACGATGCCGTCGAACTCGATGAACTCTTCTTTGGTGGACATGCGGCTTAGGTGACCTGCAGCTTCATGGCGGCGACTCCGCGCGGGTTAACTTTGGAAGTGCCGTAGCCGACCTGACGGTTCACGTACAGGCCGGCCACAGGCGGCGGTTCAGGCGTCGGCGGGGTGCCAGCTGGGCCGCGAGGCGCGGACCGGGGCGGTCTCGCCGCCACGACCAGGGCCGCTTTGACGCTGGGCGCCCTGGGTCTGAGCGCCACCGTTTGCGGCGCCCTGGCGTTGGCCACCCTGACGCTGGCCGCCTTGGCCTTCGGCAGAACGGCCCTGGCCGGGACCGCGGGGCTGCCCCTGGCCGCCGCCAGCATTGCGAGGCCGCGCGTGTGGATGCCCTCCGCCCGGCGCGGCGTTGCCAGCCTGCTGGTGCGCGGGCCGGCCACGGCCGCGGTTGCGGTCGCCCGCGGCTTCCACCGGCTCCGGCTTGTCGCCGCCGGCCAGGCGCGTGGCCTTGGCCATGGTGGCGAGGGCGCGGTCCTTGCGCCGGTCCTCTGTGGGGATGTTTTGGCGGGTGAGCTTCTGGATGTCCTTCAGCAGCGGACGCTCGTCGTCGGCGCACAGGCTGATGGCCTGGCCCGTCGCGCCGGCCCGGGCGGTCCGCCCGATGCGGTGGACGTAGGACTCCGGCACGTTGGGCAGCTCGAAGTTGATCACGTGGCTGACCAGGTCGATGTCGATGCCGCGCGCGGCGATGTCGGTGGCCACCAGCGCCCGGCAGTTCCCCGCCTTGAAGGCGGCGAGCGCCTTTTCGCGCTGGCCCTGCGACTTGTCGCCGTGGATCGCCTGAGCGGGTACGCCGCCGCCTTCCAAGTGCTTGGCCACCCGGTCGGCGCCGCGCTTGGTGCGGGTGAAGACGATGGTGCGGGTCAGCTTGGCGTCGGCGAACAGCTCCGACAGCATCTCGCGCTTCATGTCGGCTTCCACGAAGATCAGGCGCTGGTCCACCCGCTCATGGGTCGGCGCATGCGGCGTGACCGAGACGCGGAACGGGTCGTTCAGCAGATCGCTCGCCAGCTTGCCAATCTCGCCCGGCATGGTGGCCGAGAAGAACAGGTTGGTGCGGGTCTTGGGCAGGGTCGAGACGATGCGCCGGATCGGCTGCAGGAAGCCGAGGTCGAGCATCTGGTCGGCCTCGTCGAGCACGAAGATCTCGGTCTCGCCGAGGTTGGCGGTCTTCTCGCCCATGTGGTCGATCAGCCGGCCGGGAGTGGCCACCAGGATGTCGACGCCGGCGGCCAGCGCCTTCATCTGCGGCCCGTACTTCACCCCGCCGAAGATGGTGGCGACGGTGAAGCCAAGGTGCTTGCCATAGGTGCGGAAGCTCTCGGCGATCTGGCTGGCCAGCTCGCGGGTCGGCGACAGCACGAGCACTCTGGCGCCGCGCCGGGGCGCGGGCTTCCGGGTGGCGTCCAGCCGGTGCAGGATCGGCAGGGCGAAGGCGGCGGTCTTGCCGGTGCCGGTCTGGGCGATGCCCAGCAGGTCACGCCCCGCCATGACGGCGGGGATGGCCTGGGCCTGGATGGGGGTGGGGGTCTCGTAGCCTTCGCTCTTCAAGGCTTTCAGCAGGGCCGGGTTGAGGCCGAGGTCGGTGAACTGGGTCATCGGGTGTCGTTTCGTACAGGCGCGCATCGCGGCGGCCGAACGTATCGGTCGCGCCTGTGACGGCGGATCAGCGGGGGATCGCCCCGCGTGCCTGGGCGAACTATGCGGACGTATCAGGGCGCTCAACAGGCGGACCAGGTGAACCCGGTCCCCACGCGGCTGGAGCGCCGATCATGCGCGAGCTTGACCCGCGGATCGTCACTGTATCAACGCTGAAATGCGAAAAGTCAAGCTGAGCGCAGATGAGCGTCGATCGACTCCGCAGTTGTCAGGAGCCAGGCTGCCCCTCGCCCGGCGCGAACTCCCGGCTATTGCAGCTCTCCCGTGAGTCCGATCGCCTTGGCGCGGGCGGTGAAGCGGTCGATCTCGGCCGGGCTTGGCCGGGATTGCGGCTGGAAGCTCGACGCCTCAGACGCTGACGGTTAGCGCCGCGTCGGTGGCGCGCACAAGGGCGCTGATCGTGCCGGGCTCGGTGGAGGCGTGCCCTGCGTCCCAGACGATCTCGAACCTCGCGTCGGGCAGAGCGGCCTTAAGCTTCCAGGCAGAGTCCATAGGCGTCACCACGTCGAAGCGGCCCTGCACGATCCAGGTCGGGATCTGGCGCAGACGCGGGGCCTGATCCAGCAGCCAGCCGTCGTGGGCGAAAAAGCCGCCGTTGCGGAAGAAATGACATTCGATACGGGCGAAGGCGACGGCGAAGGCGCTCTCATTGAACTTGGACGGTCGCGCCTCGGGCCCGCGGATGGAGATGGTGTCGCCTTCCCAGCGGCTCCAGGCGTTGGCCGCCTCGGCCTGGACGGCCGGATCGTCGTGGGTCAGGCGGCGGTGGTAGGCGGTCAGGAGGTCGCCTCGCTCCTCCACCGGGATAGGCGCCAGGAAGCGCTCCCAGGCGTCCGGGAAGATCATCGAGGCGCCGTCCTGGTAGAACCAGTGCAGCTCGCGCCGGGTCAGCAGGAAGATGCCGCGCAGCACCAGGGCCGACACCCGCTCGGGGTGGGTGGCGGCGTAGGCAAGGGCCAGGGTGGAGCCCCAGGAGCCGCCGAACACCGCCCACTTCTCCACGCCGGCGCGCTCGCGTAGCCGCTCGATGTCGGCGATCAGGTCCCAGGTGGTGTTGTCCTCCAGCAGCGCGTTCGGGCGCGACCGGCCGCAGCCGCGCTGGTCAAACAGGGTCATGCGCCAGCGCGCCGGGTCGAAGAAGCGGCGCATGGTGGCGTTGATGGCGCCGCCCGGGCCGCCGTGCAGGATCACGCAGGGCCGGCCGTCGCGGGCGCCGCAGGTCTCGTAGTAAACCTCGTGACGACCTCCCGCCTGGACCCAGCCGGACTCGAAGGGCTCGTTCTCCGGGTACAGAGTCCGCCGGCCGGCGCCGGACGGAACGACCCCGCTGGAACTGTCCAAGCTGCTCATGAGACCGTCGCGCGCTCCACGCCTGCGCAACTAGCGCCTTGCGCCTGCGGGGGCCAGAGCCGTGACGCCCCGGCCACGCTTGACGCCCTCGCCCGCACGCCTAGTGTGGCCGGGTTCTCCGGAGGGCCGCATTCGAGCGGCTGAGAGGCGGGTAGTCCCGCGATCCGCCGAACCTGATCCGGGTCATGCCGGCGAAGGGAGGGAACAGGGGTTCATCATGCCCGTGATCCGTCCCGCTGGTACGCCCCTGGTCGGTTGCTGACGTCCTGCGTCGCCTTGTCCTTCGACAGGCTCAGGATGAGGCGATTGCAGAGGTTGGCGCGCTGTGGACTTGGCCCTGCAGGCCAGGCCGGCGCCTCCTTCACAGTCCGCTTCATCCTGAGCTTGTCGAAGGACGAGGCGGCGGCGCCCACGAACGAGGCCGCTCATGAACGCCCCCACCCCCCGCATCCTCCCTGCCGGCAAGATCGACACCGGCGAGATCGGGGGCTCCCAGAAGGTCTACCAGGCGGGCGTGCTGCACCCCGACATCCGCGTGCCCTTCCGCGAGGTGAAGGTGCACCCCTCCGCCGACGAGCCGCCGGTGACCATCTACGATCCGTCGGGCCCCTTCACCGACCCGGCCGCCAGCGTGGACATCGAGCAGGGCCTGGCCCGGCCCCGCCTGGCCTGGGTCACCGCCCGCGGCGACGTGGAGCCCGTGGCCGGCCGCGCAGTGAAGCCGGAGGACAACGGCAACGTGTCGCCTAACTACCTGGTGCCTGAGTTCCCTAATCGGCCGCCCATCCTGCGCGCCAGGCCCGGCCAGACCGTCACCCAGATGGCCTACGCCCGGCGCGGGATCATCACGCCGGAGATGGAGTTCGTCGCCATCCGCGAGAACCTCCGCCGCGAGATGATCAAGGACCTGATCAGCGACGGCGAGGCCTTCGGCGCCGAGCTGCCCATGAACGTCACGGCCGAGTTCATCCGCGACGAGATCGCCCGCGGCCGCGCCGTGCTTCCGGCCAACATCAACCACACCGAGCTGGAGCCGATGGCCATCGGCCGCAACCTGCTGGTCAAGATCAACGCCAACATCGGCAACTCCGCGGTCACCTCCACGGTGGCCGAGGAGGTGGAGAAGATGGTCTTCGCCATCCGCTGGGGCGCGGACACGGTGATGGACCTCTCCACGGGGCGCAACATCCACAACATCCGCGAGTGGATCGTGCGCAACTCGCCGGTGCCCATCGGGACGGTGCCGATCTACCAGGCTCTGGAGAAGGTCGACGGCATCGCCGAGGACCTGACCTGGGAGGTGTTCCGCGACACCCTGATCGAACAGGCCGAGCAGGGCGTGGACTACTTCACCATCCACGCGGGCGTGCGCCTGCCCTACATCCCCCTGACTGCCAAGCGCGTCACCGGCATCGTGTCGCGCGGCGGCTCGATCATGGCCAAGTGGTGCCTGGCCCACCACCGCGAGAACTTCCTCTACGAGCGGTTCGAAGAGATCTGCGAGATCATGGCCGCCTACGACGTCTCGTTCAGCCTGGGCGATGGCCTCCGCCCCGGCTCCATCGCCGACGCCAACGACGCCGCCCAGTTCGCCGAGCTGGAGACCCTGGGCGAGCTGACCCAGGTGGCCTGGAAGCACGCCGTGCAGGTGATGATCGAGGGCCCTGGCCACGTGCCGCTGCATAAGATCAAGGCCAACATGGATAAGCAGCTGCGCATCTGCCACGAGGCGCCCTTCTATACGCTCGGGCCGCTGACCACCGACGTGGCGCCGGGCTACGACCACATCACCAGCGCCATCGGCGCGGCCATGATCGGCTGGTTCGGCACCGCCATGCTCTGCTACGTCACGCCCAAGGAGCACCTGGGCCTGCCCGACAAGCAGGACGTCAAGGACGGGGTGATCGCCTACAAGATCGCCGCCCACGCCGCCGACCTCGCCAAGGGCCACCCCGCCGCGAGAGCGTGGGACGATGCGCTGAGCCGCGCGCGCTTCGAGTTCCGCTGGGAAGACCAGTTCAACCTCGGCATGGACCCGGAGACCGCCCGCAAGTACCACGACGCCACGCTCCCGAAGGAGGCGCATAAGACCGCCCACTTCTGCTCCATGTGCGGCCCGAAATTCTGCTCCATGAAGATCAGCCAGGAGATCAGGGACACCGCTCGCGGGCAGAACGATGTGGCGGTGGCGACCTCGGAAGCCGGCATGGCGCAGATGAGCGAGAAGTTCAGGGAGCTGGGCGGGGAGATCTACCAGCCGGTCTAGGCCG
>NZ_CAHJWH010000177.1 GCF_903642205.1 Caulobacter sp. S45
ACCTGGGCGCAGCCGGGGCCGAGCCCGTCCGTGCGGCGCTGGGCCGCCTGCTCGGGCCTACGGGCATCCAGGCGTTCGGGCTGCACCTGACGGCGGATCAGGCGGCCGACGGGCTGGAGGCGCACCTGAAGTCCGGGCTGATGCTGGCGCCGGCGGCTCGGCTGGGCTCTCTGCTGCTGGCGGCGGCGGCGAGCGCGGTGCTGTTCGCCGCGGCGAGCTTCTACATGATGCTGTCCGGTCCCGAGCTGGCGAAAGGCGCCCTGTGGCTCGTGCCGCCCGCCCAGCGGGGCGGGCTAAATCGCGTGCTGCCCCAGATGGTGTCGGTGTTCCGGCGGTTCTATGTGGGCGTGCTGGTGATCGTGGTGTTCACCGCCTTCATGGTCTGGCTCGGCTACGGCCTCTTCCTGCACGTGCCGGGCGCGCCCCTGCTGGCACTGGCGTTGGGGGTGATGGAAACGGTGCCGGCGGTCGGCCCGCTGATCTCGGCGATCCTGGTGACCGTCCTGGCGTTGCAGCTGCACAACCTGGCGGCCATGGCCTTCATGGTGGGCTACGGCGTCACCCTGCGCTTCGTCATCGACGACGTGGTGGCGCCCCCGGTGCTCGGGCGCTCGGTGGCGGTGCATCCGGTGGTGGTGATGTTCAGCTATGCGGTGGGGGGCGTGCTGTTCGGCGTCACCGGCCTGCTGCTCGCCGTGCCCGTCGCCGCCTGCACCCGCATCTGGCTGAAGGCCGCCTACGAGGCAGAGCCGCTCAGCCCACCGACACCAGCACCGCCCCGATCGTGACCACCAGCACGCCGCCGATCCGCAGCCAGCCGGCGGGGTGCTGGGTCAGGCCGAAGACGCCGAAATGGTCCAGGGCCACGCCCAACGCGACCTGGGACGCGACGATGACGACAAGGGTGGCGCCCGCGCCGAGCTTGGGCGTCGCCCAGGCCGAGGCCAGCACCACCGCCGCGCCGTAGACGCCCCCCACCCAGGCGTACCAGGGCGTTGCTGCGCTCCACCCCTCCGGCAGCCGCGGCCGAGTCGCGGCGGCGGCCACGCCCAGGACCAGCGTGCCGACGATGAAGGAGACCAGCGAGGCCCAGAGCGCGGAGTTCAAGCTCTTGCCGAGCAGGGCGTTGGTGGGCGTCTCGATGGCGATGCCCAGCCCCACGAACAGGACGGCGAGGAAGGGGATGGCGAGCTGCAGCATGGCGGGTCCTGCCGACGCGAGGCGGCCCGGCCCCTCCACAAGCCCCGCCGTCGCCCAAGGTTCACTCCGGGCGGGGAGTGGCGCGGCGGACGCCGACGGATATAGAGGGGCCGCCGCGCCCGCGCGGGCCGCTCCGGGCCCGGCCGGCGCCCTGGAAAGCTCGAGACAGGATGTCCTCACCCCACGCCGCCTTCGATTTCGGCCTCGGCGAGACGGCGGACGCGATCCGCGAGACCACCACGCGGTTCGCGGCCGACGTGATCGCCCCCCGCGCCGCGGAGATCGACGCGAGCAACCTCTTCCCACGCGAGCTGTGGCCGCAGATGGGCGATCTCGGCCTGCATGGGATAACCGTGGAGGAGGAGTTCGGCGGCCTGGGGCTCGGATATCTGGAGCATGTGGTGGCGATGGAGGAGGTGAGCCGGGCCTCCGCCTCCATCGGCCTCAGCTACGGCGCCCACTCCAACCTGTGCGTCAACCAGATCCGGCGCTGGGGCACGCCTGAGCAGAAGCGCCGCTACCTGCCGCCCCTGATTAGCGGCGAGCACGTGGGCGCCCTGGCCATGAGCGAGGCGGAGGCGGGCTCGGACGTGGTGTCGATGAAGCTGCGGGCCGACAGGCGCGGCGACGCCTACGTCCTGAACGGGACCAAGTTCTGGATCACCAACGCGCCCCATGCCGACACCCTGGTGGTCTATGCCAAGACCGATCCGGCGGCGGGCTCCAGGGGCATCACCGCCTTCCTGATCGAGCGCGGGTTCAAGGGCTTCCGGGTCAGCCGCAAGCTGGACAAGATGGGCATGCGCGGCTCCGACACGGGCGAGCTGGTGCTGGAAGACTGCGAGGTCCCGGCCGACAACGTCATGGGCCCGCTGAACAAGGGCGCGGGCGTGCTGATGAGCGGGCTCGACTACGAGCGGGCGGTGCTGGCGGCGGGGCCGCTCGGCATCATGCAGGCCTGCCTGGACGTGGTGCTGCCCTATGTGCGGGAGAGGAAGCAGTTCGGCCGAGCCATCGGCCACTTCCAGCTCATTCAAGCCAAGGTGGCCGACATGTACGTGGCCCTGAACTCGGCCCGGGCCTATGTCTACGCGGTGGCCCGCTCGGCGGACGCGGGGCGCACCACCCGATTCGATGCGGCGGGCGCCATCCTTCTGGCCAGCGAGAACGCGGTGAAGGTGTCCCTGGAGGCGATCCAGGCGCTGGGCGGCGCGGGCTATCTGAAGGATTTCCCGGTTGAGCGCTTCGCCCGCGACGCCAAGCTCTACGACATCGGCGCCGGCACCAACGAGATCCGCCGCTTCCTGATCGGACGCGAGCTGGTCGGCGAGCCCGAAGTGGTGGTGCAGGGGTGATGTCTTTGCGTCTCCCTCCCCTCCACCGTCTCGCCCGGACTTGTTCCGGGCGCCCAGGCCCGGAGGCGCTGGAGGAGGAGCTCTGGACCCCCGGAACAAGTCCGGGGGAGACGGCGGCGACGGGGCTGCTTGCCTGATGCCCAAGCTCGCCTCCAAGCTCAGCACCTCGTCCGACGCCTTCCAGGCCAACGCCGCCCATAACCGCGCCCTGGTGGAGGCGCTGCGCGCGGTGACCGCCCAGGCGGCGCTCGGCGGCCCCGAGGCCATCCGCGCCCGCCATGTCTCCCGCGGCAAGCTGCTGGCGCGGGAGCGTATCGCGCGCCTCCTCGATCCCGGCGCACCCTTTCTGGAGGTCGCGCCGCTCGCCGCCCACGGGCTCTACGACGGCGATGCGCCGGGGGCGGGGCTGGTGACCGGGATCGGGCGGGTGGCGGGCCGCGAGGTGATGATCGTGGCCAACGACGCCACGGTGAAGGGCGGGGTCTACTTCCCCATGACGGTGAAGAAGCACCTGCGCGCCCAGGAGATCGCCTCTGAGAACCACCTCCCCTGCGTCTATCTGGTCGACAGCGGCGGGGCCAACCTGCCGCACCAGGCCGAGGTCTTCCCCGACCGCGAGCACTTCGGCCGCATCTTCTACAACCAGGCCAACATGAGCGCCCGAGGCATCGCCCAGATCGCCTGCGTCATGGGGCTGTCCACCGCCGGCGGGGCCTACGTGCCGGCCATGAGCGACGAGACGGTGATCGTGCGCGGACGGGGCGGCGAGAGCCAGGGCGCCATCTTCCTGGCCGGGCCGCCGCTGGTGAAGGCCGCCACCGGCGAGGTCATCTCCGCCACCGAACTCGGCGGGGCCGACACCCACGGGCGGCGGAGCGGCGTGGTGGACCACGTGGCGGTGGACGACGACCATGCCCTGCAGATCGTGCGTTCCATCGTGGCGAGGCTCGGACCGGTCATCACCGCCCCCGTCAACCGCCGCCCCGCGCGGCCCCCCGCCTTCGACCCGGCGGAGCTCTACGGCGTGGTCCCGCCGGACCTCCGCACCCCCTATGACGTGCGCGAGGTGATCGCGCGCATCGCCGACGCGGGCGAGTTCGACGAGTTCAAGGCGCTGTACGGGACCACCCTGGTCACCGGTTTCGCACACATCTGGGGCTGTCCGGTCGCCATCCTGGCCAATAACGGGGTGCTGTTCAGCGAGTCGGCGCTGAAGGCGGCGCACTTCATCGAGCTGGCCTGCCAGCGGTCGATCCCGCTGGTCTTCCTGCAGAACATCTCCGGCTTCATGGTTGGCGGTCGTTACGAGGCCGGGGGCATCGCCAAGGACGGAGCCAAGATGGTCACCGCGGTCGCCACCGCCAACGTCCCCAAGTTCACCGTGCTGATCGGCGGCAGCTTCGGGGCGGGCAACTACGGCATGTGCGGGCGCGCCTACCAGCCCCGCTTCCTGTGGAGCTGGCCGAACAGCCGGATCAGCGTCATGGGGGGCGAGCAGGCGGCCAGCGTGCTCGCCACGATCCGGCGCGACAACCTCGAGGCCAAGGGGGAAGCCTGGCCGGCCGAGAACGAGGCTGCCTTCAAGGCGCCCATCCGTGAGCGCTATGAGGCCGAGGGCGACCCCTACTTCGCCACCGCGCGTCTCTGGGACGACGGGATAATCGACCCGGCCCAGACCCGCGACGTGCTGGGCCTGGCGCTCGCAGCCAGCCTCAACGCTCCCATACCGGAGCCCTGCTTCGGCATCTTCCGGATGTGAGCGGTCAACCTGAGCTCGACAGGGCGATGCCTCTGGCGATGCAGACGAAGGCGCCCGATAAAGCGTCTGGGGACGCAGTGCGCCCGCCGAGCCAGTAACCTACAGGGGGCAGCCCGCGCATGAGCGATGCGGAGACATCCGGTAAGCCGGACCGGCGGGCGAAGGCTATGGGGAAGACCCGTGATCTGACCACCGGATCAATCGGGCGGGCGATGATCGCCTTCACCCTGCCGACCCTGGCCTCCAGCGTGCTGCAGTCGCTGAACGGGTCGATCAACACGGTCTGGATCGGCCACCTGCTAGGCGAAGGCGCGCTGGCCGCCACCTCCAACTGCAACCTGGTCATGTTCCTGATGTCGGCCGGCGTATTCGGCTTCGGCATGGCCGCCACCATCCTGGTGGGCCAGAGCATGGGACGCCGCGACCTGGACGCCGCGCGCCGCGCCGTGGGGGCGGCCGTGGGCCTGGTGCTCGCCATCGGCGTGCTCACCGCCGTGGTCGGCTGGATCGGCGCGCCGGCCCTGCTCAGGCTGCTGGCGACGCCGGGGCCGGCCATGGCGCTGGCCCTCACCTATCTGCGGGTGATCCTGCTCTCCATGCCGGCCGCCTTCCTGCTGGTCATCCTGATGATGGGCCTGCGCGGGGCGGGCGACTCGCTGACCCCGCTCTGGTTCATGGGGCTGAGCGTGCTGCTCGACAGCGGGCTGAACCCCGTCTTCATCCGCGGCTTCGGGCCGATCCCGGCCCTGGGCATCGCCGGCTCCGCCACCGCCACCGCCGTCGCCAACTATCTCAGCCTGGCGGCCCTGGTCGTCTATGTCTACGTCCGCGACCTGCCGCTGCGGCTGCGCGGAGCGGAGCTGCGCTACCTGAGCCCCGATCCCGAACTGGTGCGCATCATCGTGTCCAAGGGCCTGCCCATGGCCTTCCAGATGATGGTGGTGTCGGTGGCCGCCCTGACCATGATCGGACTGGTCAACCGCAGGGGCCTGGCCACCACGGCGGCCTATGGCGTGGCATCCCAGCTCTGGACCTACATCCAGATGCCGTCGATGGCGATCGGCTCGGCGGTCTCGGCCATGGCGGCCCAGAACATCGGGGCGGGACGGTGGGACCGGATCGGCCGGATCACCCGCTCCGGCCTGTTGTTCAACCTGGTCATGACCGGCGGCCTGATCCTGCTGGTGGGGGTGGCGGACAGGGCGGCCCTGGCCATCTTCCTGCCGGCCGGCAGCCCCGCCATCCCCATCGCCGCCCACATCAACCTGGTGGTCAGCTGGGGCTTCGTGCTGTTCGGGGCGACCATGGTGCTTATGGGGGTGGTGCGGGCCAACGGCTCCGTGATCGCTCCGCTGGTGATGCTGGCCATAGCCATGTTCCCCGTCCGCATCGGCGCGGCGGTGGGCCTCGGGCGCCTGCTCGGGCCGGAGGCGCTGTGGTGGAGCTACCCGCTCGGTTCGGGAGCGTCGGTGCTGATGGCCGCCGCCTACTACCGGTTCGGCGGCTGGCGCGCCATGCGGATGGGCGTGTCGGCCGCCGCGCCCGACGCCGAACAGCGCGCCCTCGCCCCGGCCGAGCAGCAGGGCGCGGGGCTGCACGTCCCGGCCTGACCGCGGTGCCACAGTCTCGAGGAGCAGCTCTGATCGCCTCGATCGCCTGCGGCCCGGCCCGGCTGTGAAGCGCCTCTGGAAGACGCTTCCCCGGCGGGTGCGCGCCGCGGCGCACCGGAGCGCGCAGGCGGCCCTGACCGCGGCGACCCCCGCCA
>NZ_CAHJWH010000178.1 GCF_903642205.1 Caulobacter sp. S45
TCTGGCGGGCACGGGTGAGGATGGAGTTCTCGATGTCGATGTCGGTCTGCCCGGCCACCGGGGCGTCCACCCACTGGCCGCCCGCATCCCGGGTCTGCTTGAACACCGTGACGTTCAGCCCGTCGGCGCGCAGGCGCGTGTCCAGGATGTAGACGGTGGCCTTGAAGCGCTCGTCGGGCTTCTCGGGGTTGACGTACCAGTCGGTGATCACCGTGCCGCCGATGGGGTCGGCCGAGGCCAACGGCATGAAGGCCAGGGTGTCCAGCGTCGCGCGCCACAGATAGCTGTTCACGCCCAGGCCCGCGGTGGCCTGGGTCTGGGCGGGGGTGATGCGGCGGGTCCCCACCTGGTCGTGGGCGCATCCCGACAGGAGCGCCGCGCCCGTCGCCACCATGAGGGCGCCGATCTTGACCGCCCCAGTCCTTGTCGTCCGGGCCGGAGCCGGCTTTTCAACAGCAGACATCTACGTGTGTACCCGCTACTTCCAGGCTAGAGCCTCGGACCGCGCCGGATCGGCGAACCAGTCCGGCCGCGCTCCCCGGTTTGGGAAGCCCGCGGCGTATCCGGCGGCTGTATAGCAACGGCCTTGGCCGTCCAACAGGGGCCGCGTGACCGGGCGGCCACAGGTCGCACGCTCCGGACCCTTGCGGGCCGTGGAGTCGATTGACCCTGAAACCTGCGGACCCTTTAACAGACGGACACATTACCGTGCTTCAACGGTGCGCCTCGGGCTGGGGCATTGGCTGCAGGGCTATGACGGGCGGACGGACCTATCTCGCGGGCGGCCTTGCGGCGCTCCTCCTCCTGGGGGTGGCGGGCGCGCGCGCGGAGACGGTCGCGGCCAGCCAGAACCCCAACGCCTTCAGCCCGGACGGGAGCGGCGCGCCGCACAAGAGCCTGCAGCTGGACGCAAGCGGCCGCTGGACGCTGCGGCTGGACATGGACCCGCCGGTGGGCGAGGTCGGCAGCCTGAAGGACGTTCAGGCCGGCGCCTTCTTCCACATCACCCCCTCCATGCGGATCGGGGGCTCGGTGGGCCTGGGCGATCGCCAGGCGGATGTTCAGCGCCTGCTGCCCCAGGATACCCAGGGACCCCGGGTGCACCTGGAGACGAAGTTCAAGTTCTAGGACAGGCTCTACATTCGATCATCCCGGCGTTCGCCGGATGAGTGGCATGGGTGTGGTGGCCTCAGCCCAGGTCGACCTCCAGCCCCGCCGCCGCCAGTTCCTCGCGCAACGCCGCCTTGACCCGGGCGAGGGCCGCGGCGTCCTGCCCCTCGCATCGAAGCGTCAGCTTGGGTTCGGTGCCCGAGGCGCGGAGCAGCCACCAGCCGTCCTCGCTCTCCACCCGCAGCCCCAGCGCCGGGTCCGTCCGCACGCCCCGGGCGTTCAGGCGGGCGGTCACGGCGGCCAGCACCTGCGACTTGCGCGGCTCAGGGCAGGCGATGCGCAGCTCGGGCGTGGCCACGGCGGCGGGCAAAGCCCTGCGGAAGGCGGCCAGGCCGGCGCCGCCCTCCTCCAGGCTCCGCGACAGGGCGCAGAGCAGGCGGGCGGCCACATAGAGGCCATCGTCGGTGCCGTCCCAACGGTCGGCGTAGAAGATGTGGCCGCTGAGCTCGCCGCCGAGCAGGGCGCCCTCGCGTCGCATCGCCTCGCGCACCAGGACGTAGCCGGAGGGCGCCATGACCGGTCGGCCGCCGGCGGCGCGCACGCCCTCGAACAGCACCGCGCTTGACTTCACGTCGGCGACGATGGTGGCCCCAGGGTTGGCGGCCACGACCTCGCGGGCGAGGAACAGCAGCAGCTGGTCGGCCCAGAGCACCTGGCCCTCCTCGTCCACCACGCCGATCCGGTCGCCGTCCCCATCGAAGGCCAGCCCCACGTCGCAGCGGTGGGACAGCACCGCCTCGCTCAGGTCCGCCAGGTTGGCCTCCACCGCGGGGTCGGGGTGGTGGTTGGGGAAGCGGCCGTCGACGGTGGCGTGCATCAGGTGGTGCTCGCCTGGCAGGCTGGAGACCAGCCGCTCGACGGCCGGGCCGGCGGCGCCGTTGCCGCAGTCCCAGGCGACCTTCAACGGCGCCATCGCGCCCGCCGCCTGGGCGAGCCGGGCCACATAGGCCTCCAGCACCGAGCTATCCTCCACCGAGCCGCCAGGCGCCCGCGCGCCGCGGGAGGCCGCCAGCTCCGCGAGCGCGCTCCCGTGGATGCGCTCAGGTCCCAGCAGCAGCTTGAACCCGTTCTCGTCGGGGGGATTGTGGGAGGCCGTGACCATGATCCCGCCGTCGAGCGCCAGCCGGCGCACGGCGAAGGCCAGCATGGGCGTCGGCCCGAGCCCGATGCGCTTGACGGCCATGCCGCCTTCCGTCAGCCCGCGGACCAGGGCGGCTTCGAGCGCCGGTGAGCTGGTGCGCCCGTCGCGGCCGACGCCGATCCGGCGCAGGCCCCGCGCTCGGGCAAGGGCCGCATAGGCGAGGCCCAGGGCATGGGCGTCCGACCCCTCGATCTGGCCCGGGACCTTGCCGCGGATGTCGTAGGCGCGCACCGCCGGCGGCCGGACGCACCCTGGGGAGAGGGGTGGGGACAGGGGATCGGCGAGGCTCAGGGCGTGGATTCCCGGACGGGCGCGGAAGCGGTCGGCGACGCCGGAGCCTCGTCGGCCAGGGAACGGGCGCGGGCGGGCGGGTCAGGGCGCCAGGGCACATCGATGACCACCAGCCGGTCGCCGCCGTGGCGCAGCAGCATCTCCCGCAGCCGCCCGGCGCGGCCGTTGTGCAGCAGGTGCTGCCACCAGCGCAGCTTCACCAGCTCCGGGATCAGCACGGCAACCGAGCGGCCTGGCGTGGCGTCGTCGGTGCGCCGGATCAGCTTCAGGAGCGGCTCGTGCAGGGTGCGGAACGGCGCCTGGATCAGCACCAGCCGGGGCGGGTCGGCCACGCCGGCTGCACGCAACGGCTGCTCCACCATGTCGGCCCAGGTGCGGCGGACGGTGGACTGGCGCTCCTCCACGTCAGGGCCCTCGAGCGCCATCAGGTGCACGCCCACCACGTCCGGCGACAGGGTGCGGGCTAGGCGCAGCGCCCGCTCGCTCAGCCGGCTCCAGTCCTGGAACGCCACCAGGATGGTGGGCGGCTGGGTCTCCTCCGCCTGGAGCGGGGTGGCGCAGCGCATCTTGTCCCCGAGCCTGACATAGTAGCGCTTCACCGACTTCAGCATGACGATGACCGCCGGCACTGCGATGGCGGTGATCCAGGCCCCCTCCAGGAACTTGGCGGACAGGATCACCAGCAGCGCCGCGCCGGTGGACAGCGCCCCCGCGGCGTTGATGACCAGGGAGCCCAGGTGGCGCCCTTCGACCTTGCGCCAGTGCGCCACCATGCCGGCCTGGGACATGGTGAAGGTCAGGAAGGCGCCGATGGCGAACAGCGGGATCAGCCGGTCGGTGACGCCGCCGAACACGATCAGCAGCAGGCCCGAGCAGACCGCCAGATAGCCGATGCCGACCGAGTAGACGAGCCGCCGCCCGACGGCGGCGAAGGGGCGCGGCAGGAAGTCGTCCCGCGCCACCAGCCGGCAGAGGTTGGGGAAGCCCACGAAGCTCGTGGCCGCCGACAGGCAGAGCACGCCCACCACGCTGGCCATGGCCACGTCGTAGAACCAGCCGCGCCCCACCACGGCGGCGGTGAGCTGGGACAGCACCGACTGGTAGCCCGGCCTGGACTGGTCCATGGCGCCGAGGTGGTAGGCCTTGGCCAGAAGCGACACGCCGACCAGCAGGGCGGCGAGCACGCCGACGATCAGGGTGAGCGTGCGACGGGCGTTCTTCACGACCGGCTCGCGGAAGGCGCTCACCCCGTTGGACACCGCCTCCACCCCGGTCATGGCCGTGCAGCCCGAGGCGAAGGCGCGCAGCAGCAGCCATACGCTCACCCCCTCCATGGCGTGGCCGAGGGCGGGCGGAGCGATGACGGCGTGAGGATGGCCGTGGGCGGCGAACGTCCGCACCAGGCCCAGCGCGATCAGGGCCAGGAAGCAAGCGATGAAGACATAGGTGGGCAGGGCGAACAGCCGCCCGGACTCTCCCAGGCCCCGCAGGTTGGCGAGCGTTGTGAGCGCCAGCACGCCCAAGCACAGCCACAGGGTGAAGGGCTGCAGCGACGGCAGGATGGAGGTGAGCGCGCCGACGCCCGCGGAGATGCCGACCGCCGCGTTCAGCACATAGTCGATCATGATGGCGGCGGCGGCCAGCAGGCTGGCGTTTTCGCCCAGGTTCTCCCGCGCAACCACATAGGCGCCGCCGTTGCTGGGATAGGCGCGCACCGTCTGGCGGTAGGACAGGTAGAGCACCGCCAGCAGGGCCACGATCAGGCCTATGATCGGGCCGATGAGGTGCAGGCTGGCGGCGCCCAGCGGCGCCAGGATGGTGAGGGCGGCTTCCGGCCCGTAGGAGGAGGACCCCAGCCCGTCCAGCCCCATGGTGGGCACCGCCTCGAAGGGGCCGATCCTGCGCGAGCCCTGCTCGCGGTTGGCCAGGGCGCGTCCCAGCAGCAGCCGGGCCGGGGAGAAACCCACCCGCTCGCTGTCGGGTCCGGCCGCCGGCGGTCGGGTCAAGCCCCGGGCTCCGCCGGCGAGGTCCCTGGCTGAGGCGCCGGCGGCGGCGGCGTGGCGGGTCCCTTCTGATGTCCGTGAGCGGCCTCAGGCGACGGCGCGACATAGGTGGCCACCAGCTCGCCCCTGGCTATGGCATGGCCGGCCATGGCCCGCAGCACCGCCGGCAGCTCGGCCCCAGGCCGCATGCGCAACGGGCGGTCCAGGGCGAAGACCTGCAGGTGGTAGTGGTGGGCGGGCTCGCCCACGGCCAGCCTGGGGCCGCTGTAGCCCAGGCTGTCATGGCTGTTGCGGCCCTGGCTTGAGCCCAGCGGACTGGTGGGGCTCGCCACGTTGCGCATGCCGCGCGGCAGCATCGCCACCGTGGCCGGGACCGAATAGACCAGCCAGTCGACGCCCTCGCCGGGTCTGTCCGTCGGCGCGTCGGCGTCCTGCATCAGGACCACGAAGCTGCGGGTCTCGGGCGGCCCCTCGCTCCAGCTGACCGGCGGGGAGAGGTTGCGCCCGTTGAAGGTGTAGTTCGAGGGCAGGGCGCCTCCATCGGCCACACCGGGCACGGTGACCTGAAGAGTGGCGGGCGCCTGCAGCTCCGGCCGGTCGAAGGCGATGGGCGCGGCCATGGCGCTCGACGCTCCCAGGGCGAGCGCCGCGACCGCCTGCAGCGGCGTCCAGCGGCCTCTGGTCATCGAAGTGAGGGCCATGGGACTCCGGCGCGGGCTTGCAGGGGCCGAACGTGCCGCCCTGCGGCGTGTTCCGGGTCTCAGACGTGCAGCATCAGCAGGGCCAGCGAGATCGCCCCGGCCGCCCAGCAGTAGTAGGCGAAGGGATCGAAGGCCTTGAATTCGTGGCGCTTGAACCAGCGCATAAGCGCCCAGAGGCTGACATAGGCCACGATGCCGGCGATCAGGCCCGCTCCCCAGGCCATGGAGCCCAGGTGGCCGCCGCCGTTGGGCAGCCTGTGCAGCTTGGGCACCTCCAGCACCGCAGCGCCCAGTATGATCGGCGTGGCGGTCAGGAAGGAGAAGCGTGCGGCGTCCTCGTGGTCCAGCCCGGACAGGAACCCGCCCGCCATGGTCATGCCCGATCGCGAGATGCCGGGAATCAGCGCGAAGCACTGGCACACGCCTACGAACAGGGCCTGACCCCAGCTCAGCTCGTCCAGCCGCCGCGCGCCTGCGCCCAGTGAGCCCGTTCCCCGCAAGTCCTGCGAGGAGGCGCCGGGCCGTTTCAGGCGCTCGACCACGAAC
>NZ_CAHJWH010000179.1 GCF_903642205.1 Caulobacter sp. S45
GCCTACGGGCGCTTCGGCCGCCGAGCCCGAGCCCGCCCATCTGTCCCGTGCCGAACGCCGGCGTCTGCGCCGCGAGGAGAGGGCCAGCCGCTTGGCCGCCGCCACGCCGAGCTACACGCCTCCCGCCCCGGTCTCGCCGCCGCCTGCGCGTCCGCCGACCGTCGCCCAGGCTGCGCCACTGACGTCGACGGCCCCTGCGCCGCAGTCCTACGCATCACAGTCCTATGCCCCGACGACCTCGCCGCCAGCCGCCACCACCTATCCGTCAACTTCGACGGCCATCGTCACGCCCCGGCCCTCTCCCGCGCCCGCGGTCAGCAGTTCGTCGCTGGCCGCGGCCGGGGCGACCACGACCCAGCCCTACTATGCGGGAACGCGGCCCTACACGGCGTCCACACCGGCTCCCGCGGCGAGTACGCCCTACCGGGCCGCGGCGGGCTCGAGCGTGGCGGCCTCCACCTACGCCATGCCCGGCTACGCCTCCCGCACGCCGTCAACCCCCGCCGCCACGACTGCGGGCGCCTCCCGCGTCGCCAGCCTGACCCCGCCGAGCTATAGTCCGAGCTACGCCGCTGGCGGCGCCTCGACGGGCGGCTACGCGCCGAGCCTTGGCCGCGCGCGGCCGGTGACGCCGACCGTCTCCGGCATCGCTGGCATGACGCCGACCCAGATCACCGCCGCGGGCCGCGGCCGCTTCATCTGGCCGTTGCGGGGCCAGGTCATCTCGCCCTTCGGCGACAAGGGCGCGGGCCAGCACAATGACGGCGTCGACATCGCCGCCACGCCCGGCAGCGGCGTCCGCGCCGCCGCGGCGGGGGAAGTGGTCTATGCCGGCAGCTCCATCCCCGGCTTCGGCAACCTGGTGCTGGTGAAGCACTCCGGCGGCTGGGTGACGGCCTACGCCCACCTGGACCGGATCGAGGTGCGGATGCGGGACAGCGTGGCCCAGGGCGACGAGCTCGGCCAGGCCGGCCAGACCGGCGCCGTGGACCGGCCTCAGCTCCACTTCGAGGTCCGCTATGCGCCCGATCCCACGGAGAAGGCGCGGCCGGTGGACCCCACCCTTGTGCTGCCGGCGGGTTAGGCCTGCGGCGAGCGTCGCATTGCAAAACCGCAGGCGCTCGCCTAGCTTCCGCGCCTCTTCGATCGGCCGAGGTTCCCACCCGGCCGCACTGGCTGTTTCCGGAGTCCTGATGTTCGCCACCCCGGCCTTTGCGCAAGCCGCCGGCGCCGCCGCCTCGGGCGGGGGTCCACAGGACCTGATCATGCAGTTCGCGCCCCTGCTGTTCATCGGCGTCATGGGCTACTTCCTGCTCCTGCGGCCGCAGCAGAAGCGCGCCAAGGACCAGCGTGCCTTGATCGAGGCCATCAAGCGCGGCGACACGGTGGTGCTGAACAGCGGCGTCATCGGCAAGGTCTCACGGGTCGACGACGCGGAGGTGCAGGTGGAGATCGCCACCGGCGTGGTGATCAAGGTGGTCAAGGCTATGATCTCCGATGTCCGCACCCGCGGCGAACCGGCCGCGGCCAACGACGCCAAGTCGACCGACGCCAAGTCCAAGGCCTGAGTCCACCTCGACCATGGCCTATCTCTCTCCCGCTCATCCCGGCGACTGCCGGGACCCAGATCGTAAGGCGCTGCGCCTCGCGGGCTGGAGCGCTGATCCCACGCCCGCCTCCCCGGCGTCCAGCCATACGATCTGGGTTCCGGCCTTCGCCGGGATGAGCGGATCAGAGGGGGCGCAGGGATGATCCAACTCCGCGCCTGGAAGATCGTCCTGGTGGTGCTGGCCGCCGTGTTCGGCCTGGTCTTCACCCTGCCCAACCTGCTGCCGGCCTCGGTCACCGATCACGTGCCGGCGCCGTTCAACAAGCGGCTGAACCTGGGCCTCGACCTGCAGGGCGGCTCCTACCTGCTGCTGGAGGTGGACCAGGCGTCGCTCCGCGCCGAGCAGCTCGCCAACATCACCGAGGATGCGCGCCGCACGCTCGGCGATGGGAACATCGGCTTCTCAGGCCTGGGCGTCGCCAACGGTCAGGTGCAGGCCCACATCACCACTCCCGCCCAGGTGGACGCCGCCGTAAGCCTGTTGCGCTCCAAGCTCGCCCAGCCTGCGGGGCAACCCGGCGGTCGCGATCTGAGCATCAACGGAGGCTCCAACCAGACGGTCACGCTCGGCTATTCCGAAGCCAACTGGCGCCAGCAGACCGCCCAGGCCGTGCAGCAGTCCATCGAGGTGGTCACCCGCCGCATCGACGCGCTCGGCACCCGCGAGCCGACCATCATCCGCCAGGGCGTCGACCGGATCGTGGTCGAGGCGCCTGGCGAGAGCAATCCCGAGCGGCTGAAGGAGATCATCGGCCAGACCGCCAAGCTCACCTTCCAGATGGTGGACGACACCAATCCCATCCCGCCCAACCCGGCCCTCGTTCCCCCGGAAGACCAGCTGCTGCCGAGCGACACGCCCAGCGAGCCCCAAGGCGTCCTAGTGCGCCGTCGGGTGCTGGTCTCCGGCGACATGCTGACCGGCGCGGCCGGTCAGTTCGACAGCCAGACCGGCCAGCCTGTGGTCTCCTTCCGCTTCAACGGCGTCGGATCCCAGCGCTTCGGCGAGGTGAGTGCGGCCAACATCGGCAAGCGCTTCGCCATCGTGCTCGACGACAAGGTGATCACCGATCCGGTGATCCAGAGCGCCATCTATGGCGGCTCCGGCCAGATCACCGGCAACTTCACCGTGGAGAGCGCCGCCAACCTCGCCCTGCTGCTCCGTTCCGGCGCGCTGCCCGCCAAGCTCAACTTCGTGGAGCAGCGGACGGTAGGCGCCGAGTTGGGGGCCGATGCGGTGCGGGCCGGCGCGATCTCGCTGCTGATCGGGGCGGCGGCGATCTTCGTCTTCATTATCGGCGCCTATGGCCTGTTCGGAGTGTTCGCGGCGGCGGCGCTGATCGTCAACGTGATGCTGATCTTCGGCGCCATGTCGCTGACCCAGGCGACCCTGACCTTCCCCGGCATCGCCGGCCTTATCCTGACGCTGGCGGTGGCGGTGGACGCCAACGTGCTGATCTACGAGCGCATGAGGGACGAGGCCCACGCCGGCCGCACCCCCCTGATGGCCGCGGACCAGGGCTTCCGCCGCGCTTTGGTCTCCATCATGGACGCCAACGTCACCACCCTGATCGCCGCGCTGATCATGTTCCAGTTCGGCTCGGGGGCTGTGCGGGGCTTCGCCTGGACCTTGTTCGTGGGCGTGCTCACCTCGGTGTTCACCGCCGTCCTCATCACCCAGGTGCTGATCGGCTGGTGGTTCCGGGCCGCCAAGCCCAAAGCCCTGCCGATCGCTTAAGGGGTAACAGCTCATGCGCTGGCCGCTGATCCGCTTCCTGCCCCGCCAGACGCACTTCAAGTTCGTCAAGTGGGCGCCGATCGCCGCCGCCATCTCGGCCGTGGCGGTGCTCGCCTCCTTCGCCAGTCTGGCGACGCTCGGCCTGAACCTCGGCATCGACTTCAAGGGCGGCATCCTCATCGAGGTGACCACGCCCGGCGCCGCCCCGCTCTCCGGCCTGCGCGCCAGCTTGGCTCGCCACGGCGCCCACGATCCGGAGGTCCAGGGCTTCGGCGCGCCCGACGCCGCCATGCTGCGCTTCAAGCCCGAAGCCGGGCGTGATCCAGTGCAGACCGTGAATGGCATGCGCACCAGCCTGGCCCAGGAGTTCCCGGGCATCCAGTTCAAGCGGGTGGAGGCGGTCGGCCCCAAGGTCTCTGGCGAACTGCTGAAGAACGGCTTCCTGGCGCTCGGCGTCGCCCTGGTGTTGATGCTCGGCTACATCTGGTTCCGCTTCCAGCTGCAGTTCGGCCTGGGCGCGGTGCTGGCCGTGCTGCACGACATCGTGCTGACGCTGGGCCTGCTCTCGGTCCTGCGCATCGAGTTCTCCATGACCTCGATCGCGGCGCTGCTCACCGTCATTGGCTATTCCATGAACGAGAAGGTCATCACCTTCGACCGGCTACGCGAGAACCTGCGCAAGTATCGCCGTACGCCGCTGCGCGAAGTCATCGACCTGTCGGAGAACGAGCGGCTGTCGCGCACCCTGATCACCGGCTCGACGGCTTTGCTGGCCCTCGCGGGTGCGTTGATATTCGGTGGCCCTGTGTTGTTCCCGCTGGTCTTCACCATGGTGTTCGGCATCCTGATCGGCACATACTCCTCGGTCTATGTCGCCTTGCCGCTCGTGCTGGTCTGGGGCGTCAGACGAGGCGAGGACGCGGTCCCTCTCGCGACCACCATAAAGTCCCGCCCGGCCCCGGCGAGGCCCTGAGCCCGTGGTCGCCCCCCTCGTCATCGAGGCGTTCGGCGGGGGAGGGTTCCGGGTCGGCGAGCAGCGCATCGAAGGCTCGATCCTGATCCTGCAGAATGCCGTGCGGCCGTGGCCCGTGCGCAGTCTCAGCGTGCTTACGCCTGACGACCTGTCCCCCGTCTCGCGACTGGGGCCGCTGGAAATCGAGGTGCTGCTGCTGGGAGTGGGCTCAGCCGTTGCGCTCGCGCCCAAGACGGTGCGGACGGCCATGTTCAACGCCGGCGTCGGGCTGGACGTGATGAGCACGCCGGAGGCCTGCCGCATGTACAACTACCTGGCCGGCGAGGGCCGCCGAGTCGCCGCCGCTCTGCTGGCGGTCTGAGCGTGCCCCGGCGGCCCCCTGAGGCGGCGGCCGCCGAGGCGGTGGAGACGCTGGACGCCCGCATCCGACGCCTCGATCCCGACCGCTGGCTGGCCAGCCGCTTCGTCCCCGACCCCGCCACCCGTGCTACCGTCGTGGCGGTCTACGCCCTGAACGACGAGCTGGCCCGGGTGGCCGAGAGCGTCAGCAACCCGCTGGCAGGCGAAATCCGGCTGGCCTGGTGGCGCGAGCGGATCGAGGCCATCGCCGTCGGCGGCGCCCCGCCGGGCCAGCCGGTGCTGCAGGCGCTGGCGTCCGCCATCGCCTCGGGCGTCCTGCCGCCGACGCTGCTGGACACTTTGGTCGAGGCGCGCCACGCCGAGCTTGAGCCCGCCCCCTTTGCCGACGACGCCGCGCTCGCCCGATACCTGGACGGCACGGCCGGCGCGGTCATGGGCCTCGCCGCCCGCGTCCTCGATCCCGAGGCGCCGCTGCGCGCAATCGTGGAGGCCGGGCGCGCCTGGGGTCTGGCCGGCCTCTACCGCACTCGGGCGATCTGGCGCAGTCGCGCCCGGGACTGGGTCCCGCAGAGCTGGGGCGAGCCGGACGAAGCCGGGCTGGCGTCCCGCGCGACGGCTGAGGTGCAGGCCGCCCTCGCGCGCGCAAGGGTGGAACTGAAGGCCCTGCCGGTCGCAGCTTTTCCCGCTGTGGCATACGCCGGTCTCGCCGAGCCGTACGCCCGCGGCCGCGCGCCGGGGGAGCTGACGCGCCGGTTCAGGCTCCTCGTTTCCGTGCTCAGGGGGCAGGTCTAGCTCTCCCCTACCCCGAGGTGGGAGGCGCTATGGGCGAACGCCGCGCTATATTGAGCGCGATGTCGTTGATCGCCCGTGTCCTGCTGCCCCTGCCCTTGCCGGAGGCCTTCGATTACGCCGCCGAGGAGTCGATGGGCCTCTCGGTCGGCGACCAAGTCGCAGCGCCTCTGGGGCCGCGCACGGTTCGCGGCGTGGTCACCGAGCTGCGCGACGAGCATGGCGTCAACCGCCCCTTGAAGGCGCTGGCCGGCCGGCTTCCCGACCCGCTGCATCGGGCGCCCGGGCCCGGGGATGGAGTACCGCATCGTGGACGATGCCGGA
>NZ_CAHJWH010000180.1 GCF_903642205.1 Caulobacter sp. S45
GCCCTCGCCCTGGCCGCTCCGCTCGGCCTCGCCGTCGCGCCGGCCGCCGCCCAGGCCGCGCGCAGCCACGGCGATGCCAGCGCCGAGGCCTTCGTGCAGAGCGAGGCGTCGAAGGGCATCGCCATCCTCAACGATCACAGCCTGAGTCTGGCGGCCAAGAAGGCGGCCTTCTACGGTTTCGTGAACCAGACTGCCGACGTTCCCCGGATCACCGGCTTCGTGCTTGGCCGCTATCGTCGCCAAGTGAGCCCGGCCCAGTACCGGCAGTTCGCCGAGGTGTTCCGCCAGTACGCCGACAGCGTGTACGAGAGCCGGCTCGGCGACTACCACGGCGAGCGACTGCAGGTGACAGGCTCGCTGGTGCATGCGCCCGGCGACGTGGTGGTCTCCAGCGTGGTCACCGGCGGCGACTTCAAGGGCGAGCCGGTGGTGAACTGGCGGGTTCTGCAGGGGCCGCAGGGCTGGAAGATCGTGGACGTGCAGGCCCAGGGCGTCTGGCTGGCAGTGGTGGAGCAGCAGGACTTTACCTCCACCCTGGCCAATGCCAACGGGAACATCGACGTGCTGATCCGCCAGCTCCGCACCCAGGCCGCCGGTGGTTCGGCCCGGCGGAATTAACATCGCTTACAGCGTTGTAGGCGATCGGCCATGGCGGCGTCGGAGGAGGCGGCGATAGTCACGCCAGCCGGGCGAAACCGCCTGGGCCGCCGGGGCCGCTCCGGCGAGAGCAAGATAAGGAGCTTGATTCATGGCTGCTCGTATCATCGTCGCCGCCGGCCTGGTCGCCGCGTCCCTGCTGGTCGCCCCCGCCGCCTTCGCTCAGGCGCCCGCCGCCACGCCGTCGCACACGGTGGCCAAGACCACCACCACCGACACCATGACCGCCGACACTGACAAGGCCGGCAAGACGGTGGTGAAGCACCACAAGGTGGTCAAGCACCACAAGAAGGCCACCAAGAGCGAAGACGCCGCGGCCAACACCGCGCAATAGCTCTTCGCCCGCCATCCAGCGGCTGAACAATCGAACAAGCCCGGCTTCACGGCCGGGCTTGTTTGCGTTGAGGCGGATACAAGCTCTCTTCGGTCCGTTGACCCACGCATCACCTGGGATCACGCCAATGCCGACCTCAGCCCCCTTCACCCTGACGCTGATCGCTGTCGCGGCGCTTGCCGGTAGTGCGTATGCGCAATCGGCGGACACCTCCGGCGCGATGAGCGCCGAAATGCAGTCGCAGACCGCTGCCTCGCCCGGCAAGGCCACCCGACCTCTCGCCAAGCGGCCTCCGAGCGCCAGCATGAACACCGGCGCCTCCGGTCCCGCCGCTGCGCCGACCGGCCCCTATACGAGCACCGACAGCGCGGGCGAGACGAGCGATCTCAGCGGCTCGACCGGAGCCTCGATCCCCCAACCGGCCGCTCCGGCGCCTCCGGGCGTCGCCCCCCCGGGCGGCGCGCCCGATACGGGCGGTGGAGAAGCGGCGCCGAACGTCGAAGGCGGCCCGCACGCGCGCGGCGGATGATGTCCAGGACAGTCGCTTGACAGCGGCCGCCCTCGCCACCCCGCCGAGCCGTTCCGGCGAGCACGTCGGAGCATCCCCCTCGGCTTCGCTGCGCATAGGCGGCGTGACGATCGGCTCCCGCGTCCTCGCCGCGCCCATGACCGGGATCACCGACCTGCCTTTCCGGCGCACCCTGTCCCGGGTCGGCGCGGCCTATGTGGCGACCGAGATGGTCGCCTGCGCGGAGCTGGCCGGAGGACGGCCGGATGTCGTGCGCAGGGCGGCGCTGGCCGACGACCTTCCCCTCACGGTCGTCCAGCTGGTAGGGCGGGAGGCGCGGTGGCTGGCGCAGGGCGCGCGGCTGGCGGAAGCTGCAGGCGCGGACGTCATCGACCTGAACATGGGCTGCCCGGCCCGGGAGGTGACCGGCGCCCTGGCCGGCTCCGCCCTCATGCGCGACCTGGATCAGGCCAGCCGGCTGATCTCGGCCGCGGTCGAGGCGACCGACCGACCGGTGACGCTGAAGATGCGGCTGGGCTGGGACACGGCCTCCCAGAACGCCCCCGAGTTGGCCGCGCGCGCCGAAGAGATCGGGGTACGAGCCATCACCGTTCACGGCCGCACCCGCTGCCAGTTCTACAAAGGCTCGGCGGACTGGGCCGCGGTGGCGGCGGTGAAGGCCGCCACGGGACTTCCGGTGATCGTGAACGGCGACATCGTCGACGCCGACAGCGCTCGTCGCGCGCTGGCGCTGTCCGGCGCGGACGCGGTGATGATCGGCCGGGGCCTCTATGGCGCGCCGTGGAGGGCGGCGGCCGTGGCGGCGGAGCTTGAAGGCGGCGCGGCGGCCGAGCCGGACCGGGAGGCGCGGCTGGCGCTGGTGCTCGATCACATGGGCGAGGCGCTCCGCTTCTACGGCGACCATCTGGGCCTGCGAACCTTCCGCAAGCACCTCGGCTGGTACGTGGAGCAGGCGCCCTGGCCCGCGGACGCCCACGCGCGGCGCGGCGCCAAGGCCGCGCTCTGCCGCCTCGAGAGCCCGTCCGAGGTGGAAGACGGGCTCCGCCGTCTCTGGCTGGCCTGACCTCGCCCCCGCTAGGCGCAACCCGATCTTAAGGCGCGCCCCTTAGGTCAAGGTGAATGCGCGCTCAGGGTTAAGCGATGGCTTACGGCGACAACGCCCCGACCATCATCATCAAGAAGGTGAAGAAGGGTGGCCACGGCGGCCATCACGGCGGGGCCTGGAAGGTCGCCTACGCCGACTTCGTCACGGCCATGATG
Source organism: Caulobacter sp. S45 (assembly GCF_903642205.1). GTDB lineage: Bacteria > Pseudomonadota > Alphaproteobacteria > Caulobacterales > Caulobacteraceae > CAHJWH01. The sequence continues at coordinate 2,781 of NZ_CAHJWH010000180.1, forward strand.
GCCTTCTTCCTGCTCATGTGGCTGATCAACACCACCAGCCCCGAGCAGAAGCGCGGCATCGCCGACTACTTCGCGCCCGCAAGCGTATCCCAAACCACGAGCGGCTCAGGCGGCATCCTGGCCGGCACGGGGCTCAGCGACAGCGGGGCCAAGACGGACGGCTCCAGCGCCACTCCCTCTCCCGCCCAGCCGGAGACGCCGTCGACCCAGACGGACAAGGCCGCCAAACCAGGCGCCGGCGGTGCCGCCGACGCCGCTGCTCAGGCGGCCCAGGCGAAGGCGGAAGCCGACGAGTTCAAGAGCGCCGCGGAGAGCCTGCGCCAGGCGCTGCAGGACATGCCGGAGCTCGCGGAGCTGTCCAAGCAGGTGATTGTGGACGTGACGCCCGAGGGTCTGCGCATCCAGCTGGTGGACCAGGAGGGCCGCTCCATGTTCGACCAGGGCTCGGCCAAGCCGAACGACCGGGCGCGGCTGCTGCTGCGCGCTGTGTCGCAGGTGGTGCGCCAGCTGCACAACCGCATCACCGTCTCCGGCCACACCAGCGCGGTGGTGGGCGCCGGGGCAGGCGGCGACGACTGGGCGCTGTCGGCGGCACGCGCAAACGCCGCGCGCAGCGTCCTGCAGGAGGCGGGCGTGGAGGCTGACCGCATCTACCAGGTGTCGGGCAAGGCCAACTCCGATCCGCTCTACCCTGACGATCCCACCTTGCCCGGCAATCGCCGCATTGCAATCACCCTGCTGCGCGAGAAGCCGGTGCTGCCGCCCGACCAGCCGTGATCCCGATCTTGGCCGCGACAGCCCCCTTGCGGGGAAGGGCTGGCTGGTCCCAAATCGAGGTCATGCGAGAGTCTGTCCGCCGCCCCGAAGCGCCCGCCCGTCCGTGACCCAGCACTTCGCGACGCGCCAGCTCCGCTTCTTCCTGACCGCGCCGTCCCCCTGTCCCTACCTGCCCGGCCGCGACGAGCGGAAGGTGTTCGCCCACCTGCCGCTGAGCGAGGGGCCATCGGTGAACGACAGCCTGACCCAGGTGGGCTTCCGCCGCTCCCAGAACATCGCCTACCGGCCCGCCTGCGACGGCTGCGACGCCTGCGTCTCCGCCCGCATCCCCGTCAAAGGCTATCCGCTCGGCCGCTCCGAACGACGGGTGCTGGACCGCAACGAGGACCTCGAAGGCCATCTCGTGGAGGCCGAAGCCACCATGGAGCAGTTCGACCTCCTGCGCCGATATCTCAGCGCTCGCCACGCTTCCGGCGGCATGGCCGACATGACCTGGCCCGACTACGTGGCCATGGTCGAGGACACCGCAGTCCGCACCCACCTGATCGAGTACCGCACCCCGTCGGAGGATCGTGGGCCTGGTGACCTGATCGCCTGTGTGCTGGTTGACATCCTGCACGACGGGCTGTCGCTGGTGTACAGCTTCTACGACCCCGCCCCGACGCGCCGCAGCCTCGGCTCCTTCGTAATCCTTGACCACCTACGCCAGGCCCAGGCCGCCGACCTGGCCTTCGTCTACCTTGGCTACTGGGTCTCCGGCAGCGTGAAGATGGCCTACAAGGCCCGCTTCAATCCGTTGGAGGTGCTCAAGCCCGGCGGCTGGCGGCTGCTCTCCCAGCGCGAACGCGAAGAGATCTGATCGCGCTCCCTAAAGCTCGGGCGGAGACCGCCGCCTGGCCGCCGCTAACCACGTTTCAACGCCTTTGCCGTCTGATGCCGCAATGACCGGCTGTCCGCGATGAACGATCCCGGGTTCCGCAACCTGGCGCTCCTGGACACCACAGCCTCCACGGCGCGTGTCCTGAACCTGCGCCACAGCGCCATTCACCATTGGGCCGATCCCGAACTCGCGACACGCCCCTTCTTCCTGCACCCGAAGCTCAATCGCGCCATTGTGGTCAAGCACCACCTGCGCAGGAACGAACTGGAGGCCTTCGACCATGTGAGGACCTCCGCTACCAAGGTGCTGCTGCCCATCGACCACGACAACCTGCGCGCCGGCGCCAAGTACTTCTTCATCGGCCAGCGTGATTATGAGCAGGTCCTGGAGGCGGAGTTCGCCCTCGCCGACCCCGACGCCCGCGACCTCCAGCTGCTGCGGTTCCTGGACGATGTCCCCTCCTTCGACCCGTTCCTGCTGCGGGAGCAGATGCGGCGGCGCGGACTCGATCCCGCGCCCTGCTACTTCAACGTCTCCCAGGCTGACACGGCGCGCATGCTGAGCTTCGCTCAGGCGGAAATCCAGCCCCTGGTGGACATCGCCTTCTCCAACAGCCTGGGCGCCAGCGGCACGCTGGCCCGCAAAATCCTGTCCAATTCGGGCGACAGCGCCCTGGCCCCGCTGCGACAGGTGCTGCACCTGGACACCGAGCAGTTCGCTGAGGGCGTCTTCTGCTGGAAGGCCTTCCTCTATTACAAGTGGAGGCTGATCCACTTGAAGCCGGGCATCGACCGGGTGAGCACGGAGCTGGCGACGATCCGCCCCTACAAGCGAGGCGACAACGACTTACACGAGTACGTCGATGGTGCGCGCACGAACCTGCAGCGCGCCACGGCCGCCGGCATCCGCAGCGTGAGCCATACTCTGTGTCTGTACGACATCGCCTACAACGGTCTGATCAAACAGGGCGACGGCTGGGGCTTTCGCGACTTCCTGCTCCAGGCTCCAGCCCGCTTCAGCAAGCTCGGCGAGGAACTGGCCGCGGTGGATCACATGGTCAGCTTCTGGCAGTATCGCTTTCCGGCTGCGCGCACCTTCACCGTTTCGGTCGACGAGCTGGCGACGATCTTCCGCGACTTCGAGTCGGGGCTGCGCGTGCAGCCTGTGGCCCAGCGGGACCTGACCTTCCGCGCGGCTTATACCAGCGGCGGTTGACCCTGACTCCTCAACGACAGCGTCCCAGATGCTCCCTCTCTGGGGGAGCTGTCGGCGGAGCCGACTGTGGGGGCCGACGCGAATCGGCGGCGCAGCCCCCCCCCCC
>NZ_CAHJWH010000181.1 GCF_903642205.1 Caulobacter sp. S45
CGCCGCCTCGGCCGACCGCGCCGCCTATGTGGCCTGGGCGGCGCGGCGGCCGGCGGTGGTGGCCCTGAGCGGGGCCGCCGGCGAAGGCGCACGCGTCCTCGACGGGTCGGCCGCCGAGCCGTATCCGGCCGACGCCCTGGCGACCCCCAAGCTGGTCAGTTTCCGAGCAGCGGACGGAACGGTGGTGCAGGGCCAGCTTTTCCAGCGCGACGACGGGCCCGCCGCCAAGCCGGGGATGATCTTCGTCCACGGCGGCCCGCCGCGCCAGATGCTGCTCGGCTGGCACTACATGGGCTACTATTCCAACGCTTACGCCACCAACCAGTATCTCGCCGCGCACGGCTTCGTGGTTCTGTCGGTGAATTATCGCCTCGGCATCGGCTATGGCCGGGCCTTCCAGCAGCCGGACCATGCGGGCTATGCGGGCGCTTCGGAGTACCAGGACGTGGTGGCCGGGGCGCGCTTCCTGCAGGGTGTCACGGGCGTCGATCCGAAACGCATCGGCATCTGGGGCGGCTCCTACGGCGGCTACCTGACCGGGCTGGCCCTGGCCAGGAACTCCGAGCTGTTCAAGGCCGGTGTCGACTTGCACGGGGTGCACGACTGGTCAGCCGACCTGAACGACTGGGTCGGCCCGGCGCAGAAGCGCTACGAGCAGGGCGACCGGGCCGAGGCGATGCGGGTCGCCTTCCAGTCCTCCCCGGACGCGGACGTGAAGACCTGGCGCTCGCCGGTGCTTCTGATCCAGGGCGACGACGACCGCAACGTCCACTTCTCCGAGACGGTGGACCTGACCCGCCGGCTGGATGCCCAGGGCGTGCGCCATGAAGAGCTGGTGATCCCGAACGAGATCCACGGCTTCCTGCGCTATGCGAGCTGGCTGGCGGCGGACCGGGCCACGGTGGCGTTCCTGACGCGCGAGCTGGGGGCGCGGTGACCTGCAAGATGCTCCCCCTCAGGGGGAAGCTGTCGGCGAAGCCGACTGAGGGGGCCGACGCGAAGCGGCGGCGCAGCCCCCTCCACCAGGCTACGCCCGGTCCCCCTCCCCCAAGAGGGGAGGATCGGAGGCCAGGCGCCCCGCCAGGGCATCCTCGATCAGCGCGATGGTGCGGTCCAGGCCGAAGATGGCGGCGAAGGAGCCGAAGCGGGGGCCTTGCGGCTGGCCCAGCAGCACCTCGTAAAGGGCGGCGAACCATGACCGCAGCGGGTCGAAGCCTGTGGCCTTGCCGGCCTCGTAGACCTCGAACTGGATCGCCTCGCCATCCGCGTCCGGCGCCAGGGTCCGGAAGCGGGCGACGAGGTCCTCCATGGCGGCGCGCTCGCGGGCGTCCGGCGCCCGGAAGCGCTTGTTGGGCCGCACGAAGTCCTCGTAGTAGTGCAGCGCACCGTCGGCCATGCGGTCCACCAGGGGATGGCTCTCCGGCGTCGTCCCCGGCCGGTACTTGCCGATGAAGCCCCACAGCATCGCCTTGTCCGAGGCGCCCGAGGCGGAGACGAGGTTCAGCAGCAGGCCGAAGCTGACCGGGGACGGCGGCGGCGGCGAGCCGTCGTGCACGTGCCACATCGGGTTATCGATCTGCTTGGCGGGCGGCTGGCCCGGATAGGCCTCCAGGCTCTGCAGGTACTCGTCGGCCGCCCGGGGGATGACGTCGAAATAGAGCCGCTTGGCCGATCTCGGCGACTGGAACAGGTAGAAGGCCAGGCTTTCCGACGGGCCGTAGCGCAGCCAGTCCTCCAGGCTCAGGCCATTGCCCTTGGACTTGGAGATTTTGGCGCCCTCGGCGTCCAGGAATAGCTCGTAGGTGAAGCCGTCCGGGGGCGCGCCCCCCAGCAGCTTGCAGAGGCGGGTGGCGAGCTTGACCGAGTCGATCAGGTCCTTGCCGCTCATCTCGTAGTCGACGCCCAGCGCCGCCCAGCGCATGGCCCAGTCCGGCTTCCACTGCAGCTTGACGTGGCCGCCGGTGACCGGGACCTCGGTCCGCGCGCCGTCCTCGTCCTCAAACAGGATGGTCCCCCGCCCCACGTCGCGCTCCAGCGTCGGGACCTGCAGCACCCGGCCGGTCTTGGGGCTGATGGGCAGGAAGGGCGAGTAGGTGGCGCGCCGGTCGGGGCCGAGGGTCGGCAGCATCACGTCCTGGATGGCGTCGAAGCGTTCGAGCGCCAGCCTCAGCTTGCCGTCGAACATCCCCGAGCGGTAGGCTTCGGTGGAGGACTGGAAGCGGTACTCGAAGCCGAAATGGTCCAGAAAGCCCCGCAGGCGGGCGTTGTTGTAGGCGCCGAAGCTCTCGTGCTCGCCGAAGGGGTCGCGGACGGCGGTGAGCGGCTTGTCCATGTCCTCTTCCAGCCAGTCCTGGTGCGGCACGTTGGGGGGCGCCTTGCGCAGCCCGTCCATGTCGTCGCTGAAGCAGATCAGCTCGGTGGGGATCGTGTCCTCCGTCAGGGCGCGGAAGGCGTTGCGCACCATCGTCGTGCGCAGCACCTCCTGGAAGGTGCCGAGGTGCGGCAGGCCCGAGGGGCCGTAGCCGGTCTCCAGACGGACGGGCGTTGCGGTGAGCGCGGGAAAGGCGTCCGCCGCGGCGGCGGCCTGTCCATCGGCGATCAGGCGGGCGGCTTCGTGCTGGGCGTCGCCCTGCAGGCGCAGGCGCAGCACCCGGGCAAGCAGCAGCCGCGCCTGGTCGAATGGCCAGCTGCGCGCATCGTGGGCGAGGATGGACAGGCCAGTCAGCATGAGGTGGCGATAGGGGCGGGGCGGAGCCGGGTCAACGCCGCGACGCTGCTGCTCGCCCACCAAGTCCCTGCCCTCACGGAGAGGAGCAGGGGATTACAGCGCCACCAGCCCGTCCGGCGGGAGCTCCACGGCGACGGCCTCGCGGCGGACCTGCAGGAGCATGCCGCAGGCGGCGACCGCCGCGGCGCCGAGCGCCAGCCACCACTCCTGCCAGACGCCGAAGCTGATCGCCCCGATCAGCAGGTAGACCGAGCCCGTGGCGCAGGCGACGGCCGCCCAGGCCGGGTCCGACCTGGCCAGCCGCGCCACCTTGTAGAACAGCCAGCCGAAGAACAGCGCGCCCAGCAGCGCGCCGGGAACACCGAGCTCCAGCCACAGCTGCAGCGCCATGTCGTGGGGGTGCATGGGGATGTTGGGCTCGAAGGCGCGGCTGGAGTCCAGGCCGTAGCCCAACAGCGGCCGGTGCGCGATGAGCCTGGAGGCGAAGCGCCAGACGTCCAGCCGCACGTGCCAGGACAGCTTGCCCACATCGCTCGGCAGGTCCGGCGGCGCCGCGGCGCCATGCGGCAGGAAGACCAGCGGCGCGGCCAGGACGTAGACCCCTGCGCCCACCGCGCAGGCCCAGGCGCCGAGCCGCGCCTCCATCCTCACGCCGGCGAAGACCAGCAGCGACAGGATCATGGCCGCAGCCGGCGCGTCCACGCCCAGCAGCAGCGAGCTGGCCACGATCAGCCCGCCGATGACCACCGGTACGCCGGCGGGGACCTTGCGCCAGGTGAACAGCGCCGCCGGCCAGAACATCAGCGCGACCGCATAGCAGCCCCGCGCCGCGTTGCGCTTGGCGATGTCGGGCGTCAGCGGCTTGCCGGACATGGCGCTGAGCACGCCCGTGATCTGGCCCTGGGCCAGCCCGTCCAGCATCAGCACCGCAACCGCCGCCCAAAGGGTCCAGGCCAGCCACGTCATGGCCCGGGTCCGCGGCCCGGTGGAGAGCTTCAGGGCGCCCGAGACGAAGGCGCAGTCGAGCACCAGCTGGAACACCAGCTTGGGAGCGGTCAGGGCCTGCAGCTGGTTGTAGGTGTGCGGGTGGGCCTGCAGCGGCGCCAGCGGGCTCCAGGCGAAGCTCGCCACCGCCCAGGCGGTCAGCAGGGTCAGGATGACCACGCCCACGGGCGGGAGGCGGCGTTGCAGCACGAAGCTCAGCGCCGCCGCGCCGCCGACGGCGGTCACCAGCGCCTCGCCCTCGTCGCCCAGATAGCCCACCGGCAGCAGCAGGGCGAACAGCACGATCATCAGCACGGCGAACCAGTGCGGCGCCCGGGCCGCCTCGAAGGTGAAGGGCGGCGTGGCCTGGGCGGACGCCGCAGGCGGTATGGCGGTCAAGGCGAGGCTCCGAAACGTTTGCGCCTGGAGAGTAGAGCATCGCCACGGAATGTGGAGGGCCGCCGGCTGGCCTCGCGCTTGGCAAGGCGGCGCGCCGTCGATACAGCCCCCCGGTCGCGCCGCTGCGACGAAGGAGAGCCGCCCCTCGAGCCATGTGCGGGATCGCCGGGATCATCATGCGCAACGGCGAGGCGGTGGACCCCGCCGTGCTGGAGCTGCTGGCCTCGGCCCTGCACCACCGCGGCCCCGACTCCTGCGGCCTCCATGTCGACCAGGACGTGGCGCTGGTGGACACGCGGCTCGCCATCGTCGACGTGGCGGGGGGTCGCCAGCCGCTGTTCGGCCCCCAGGGCGCGGCCCTGGTGGCCAATGGCGAGATCTACAACGCACCCGAGCTGCGCCAGTCGCTGGGCGGCGCCTTCGCCACCCTTTCGGACTGCGAGCCCGCCGTGCACCTCTACGAGCGGGAGGGGGTGGACTACGCGATGCGGCTGCGCGGCATGTACGCCATCGCCATCCACGACCGGCGCGCTGACCGGGTGCTGCTCTCCCGCGACCCCTTCGGCATAAAGCCCCTGTACTATGTGGAGACGCCGGCGCTGTTCGCCTTCGCCTCCGAGCCCCAGGCCCTGTTCGCCGCCGGCCTGGCGCGCCCGGTCCTGCGCGAAGGCGCGACCGCCGAGCTGATGCAGCTGAAGCACGTCACGGGGCGGGCGACGATCTTCGACGGTGTGGAGCGGGTGGAGCCCGGCGAGACCCTGGTGCTGCAGGGCGGCCGGATCGTGGACCGCCGGCGCATCCCGACGGTGCTCCCGCGGACGCCCACCCGCCGGCGCCTGGCCGCCGCGGTGGAACGGTTCGATGCGGTGATGGCCGACAGCGTGGCGGTGCACCTGCGCACCGACGTGCCCTATGGGCTGTTCTTCTCCGGCGGCGTGGACTCCACCCTCCTGCTGCACCTGATGCGGCGGCTGTCGGCCACGCCCGTGCGCGCCCTCACCATCGGCTACGAGGGGCGCGACCCAGCCGACGAGAGCTTCGGCGCGATGAAGGCGGCCGGGGCGCTCGGCGCGGACTGCACGCGCGTGGAGATGGGCGCGGACGACTTCTGGCGGCTGGCGCCTCGCGTGGCCGCCGCGGTGGACGATCCCACCGCTGACCCCGCCGTACTGCCGACCTATGTGCTGGGCCGCGCGGCCCGCGCCGCCGGGCTCAAGGTGGTGCTGAGCGGAGAGGGCGCCGACGAACTGTTCGGCGGCTACGCCCGCTACCGCCGCGCCACCCTCCCCATCTTCGGCGGCCGGAATAGCGGCAAGAGCGGGGTGTTCGACGGCGTCGCGGTTCTGGCGCGCGCGTTCGGCGGCTGGTCAGGGCCTTTCGACGCCATCGCCAGGGCCGCCCCGGGCCGCAGCCGGCTGGACCGGCTGCAGGCGCTCGACTGCGAAGAGCGGCTGCCCAACAGCTTGCTCGTCAAGCTCGACCGCTGCCTCATGGCGGGCAGCGTGGAGGGCCGCACGCCCTTCCTGGACCGGGAGGTCGCCGGTTTCGCCGCCACCCTGCCCGACCGCCTGCGCGCCACGCCCCGCCACGGCAAGGTTCTGCTGCGCCACTGGCTGGCGGCCCATGCGCCCGAGACCCG
>NZ_CAHJWH010000182.1 GCF_903642205.1 Caulobacter sp. S45
AACCGGACGAGCCGGTGAGCGCCGAGGCTCTCAAATACCTGAACCGCCTTTCGGACCTGCTGTTCGTCATGGCCCGCTACGCCAACGCTCAGGGCGTCGGCGATGTGCTCTGGAGTCCGGGCGCGACGCGGTAGCGGCTGGAACGGTCCTGCCCCTATCGCGTGCCCGACGTGCCGCCCGCCCCCTGGGCCGCCGTCTCCGGCAGGGTCGGATAGCGTGGTGTCTTCGCGCCCGCGGCGCGATGGGTCACGTCGGGCAGGTAGACCACGTGTCCGCAGGTGTGGGTCTGGGCGTCCCACCAGTTGCCCGAGCTTTCGCAGTGCTGGACCGGATCGACGGCGAAATGCTGGTAGGCCCATACCGCGCCGACCACCAGCACCAGCACGACAAAGAAGATCACCTCGATCCGCCCGAGGATGCCGCGGCCAATTGCGAGTCTCATAGGTTTCTAATGGGCACGCGCAGACAGCCCGGCAAGTCGCCCGCAGGCGACTCTGGCGCGGCTCTGCTTGACAGGGCGCAGGCGCCAGCGTTTCAAGCGCATCCGAAATCGACATGAACAAGGCCGGCCCGCTGCAACAGGGCTCCGGCGCAGACCAAGAGCCGGGAGCTCCCATGAAGGTCCTCGTACCCGTCAAGCGGGTGATCGACTACAACGTCAAGGCCCGCGTCAAACCCGACCAGTCCGGCGTCGACCTGGCCAATGTGAAGATGAGCATGAACCCCTTCGACGAGATCGCCGTCGAGGAAGCCGTGCGGCTGAAGGAGAAGGGGATCGTCACCGAGATCGTCTCGGTCTCCATCGGTCCGCAGCAGGCGCAGGAGACGCTGCGCACCTCGCTGGCCATGGGCGCGGACCGCAGCATCCTGATCGTCGTGGACCAGGCCGTGGAACCCCTGGCTGTCGCCAAGCTGCTGAAGGCGGTCGTCGAGGCCGAGCAGCCCAAGCTGGTGCTGATGGGCAAGCAGGCCATCGACGACGACAACAACGCCACCGGCCAGATGCTGGCGGCGCTGCTCGGCTGGCCCCAGGCCACCTTCGCCTCCAAGCTGGAGCTCGCGGGCGATGTGGCCACCGTCACCCGAGAAGTGGACGGCGGGTTGCAGACCCTGTCCGCCGAACTGCCCGCGGTGGTGACGGTGGACCTGCGCCTGAACGAACCGCGCTACGCGTCGCTCCCCAACATCATGAAAGCCAAGAAAAAGCCGATCGACGCCAAGACCGCCGCCGACTATGGCGTGGACCTGACGCCGCGGCTGAAGGTCTCCAAGGTCTCGGAACCGGCCAAGCGTGGCGGCGGTATCAAGGTGTCCGACGCCGCCGACCTGGTGTCCAAGCTGAAGAACGAAGCGGGAGTGCTCTGACCATGGCCGTCCTCGTCATCGCCGACCACGACGGAGCCGCGCTCCGCGACACGACCCACAAGACCCTGACCGCCGCCCAGGGCATCGGCGGCGACGTCGACATCCTGGTGTTCGGCCAGGGCGTCGACGCGGTCGCGGCCGAGGCCGCCAAGCTGCCGGGCGTCCGCAAGGTGCTGAAGGCCGAGAGCGCGGAGCTGTCGCACAACGTGGCGGAGGCCATCGCCGCCACCGTGGTCCCGCTGGCCGCCGGCTACGACGCCATACTGACCCCGGCCACCAACGTCGGCAAGAACGCCTCGCCCCGCATCGCCGCCCTGCTGGATGTGATGCAGGTCTCCGACGTGCTGGAGGTGATGGACGCAAAGACCTTCGTGCGTCCGATCTATGCGGGCAATGCGCTGGAGACGGTGACCTCCCAGGACGCAAAGGTGGTCGCCACCGTGCGCGCGACCGCCTTCAAGGCCGCCGCCGGCGAGGGAGGGGCGGCGACCGTCGAGAGCGTGGAGACGCCGTCCGCCGACAAGACCGCCCGCTTCGTCTCCGACGAGGTGACCAAGTCCGAGCGTCCGGAACTGGGCGCCGCCAAGATCATCGTCTCCGGCGGCCGGGCCATGGGCTCGGCCGAGGAGTTCCACCGGGTGATCGAACCGCTGGCCGACAAGCTTGGCGCAGCGGTAGGCGCCAGCCGCGCGGCGGTGGATGCCGGCTATGCGCCAAACGACTACCAGGTCGGCCAGACCGGCAAGGTGGTGGCGCCGGCTCTGTACATCGCGGTGGGCATCTCCGGTGCGATCCAGCACCTAGCCGGCATGAAGGACAGCAAGGTCATCGTCGCCATCAACAAGGACGCCGACGCCCCCATCTTCCAAATCGCCGACTACGGCCTGGTGGGGGACTACAAGACCATCATACCCGACCTTATGGCCGAGCTGGACAAGGCCTGACCGCTTCGATCCTCCCCTCCTCCAGGATAGGGGAACCAAGCGAAGCTTGGTGAGAGGGCGGCGCCGCCGCCTTGGCTCCGGCCCTCTCGGTCGGCGCGCCGACAGCTCCCCTGGCGGGGAGACCTATGCCGGCGCTTCAGAATCCCTGGCGAGACAGCCGCCCTTCGGCTCCCTATCTTGCGCGTCACAGGCCGCAACCCGTGAGACCCGCCATGGACGCCTTTCCCGCCGCCGACTACGACGCCGCCCGCTTCAGGCGAGCCGGTCGCGGCCGCGTCTACGACAGCATCATCGACACGCTTGGCGACACCCCGCTCGTCCGCCTCCCCCGGCTCAGCGCCGAGGAGCAGCCGAAGGGCGAGGTGCTGGCCAAGCTCGAGTTCTTCAATCCGCTGTCCAGCGTGAAGGACCGCATCGGCGCCTCCATGATCGAGGCGTTGGAGGTGCAGGGCCTGCTGAAGCCCGGCGCCACCCTGATCGAGCCCACCTCCGGCAATACCGGCATCGCCCTGGCCTTCGTGGCGGCGGCCAAGGGCTACAAGCTGATCCTGACCATGCCGGAGTCGAGCTCGATCGAGCGACGCAAGATGCTGGTGCTCATGGGCGCACGGCTGGAGCTGACGCCTGCGGAGAAGGGTATGCGGGGCGCCGTCGCCAGAGCGCAGGAGCTGCTGGCCGAAATCGAGGGCGCCGTCATGCCCCAGCAGTTCGAGAGCCGCGCCAACCCGGTGGTCCACCGCGTCTCCACCGCGGAAGAGATCTGGAACGACACCGAGGGCCGGGTGGACGCTGTAATCGTGGGGGTTGGCACGGGCGGCACCATCACGGGCGTGGGCCAGGTGCTGAAGGCCAGGAAGCCCTCGCTGAAGATGATCGCCGTGGAGCCCGAGGGCTCGCCGGTGCTCTCCGGCGGCGAACCGGGGCCTCACAAGATCCAGGGCATCGGCGCGGGCTTCGTGCCAGGGATCCTGGACCGCACCGTCATCGACGAGGTGGTCACCGTCTCCAACACCGACAGCTTCGAATGGGCGCGGCGCTCGGCGCGCACGGAGGGGCTGCCGGTAGGCATCTCGTCCGGCGCAGCGCTGAAGGTCGGCTTCGACCTTGCCGCCCGCGACGACTATGTCGGCAAGACGGTGGTGGTGATCGTGCCGAGCTTTGCGGAACGGTATCTCTCGACGGCGCTGTTCGAGGGGCTTTGAGGGGCGCATCGCCAAACGTCCTGCGTCCTTCGAGACGCAGCCCTTTGGCCCGCTCCTCAGGATGACGAAGGGCGTAGGGTCCACAAACCTTCGTCATGCTGAGGAAGCCTCCGCAGGAGGCTGTCTCGAAGCGCGCACGCCCTCCACCGACGTCTTCACCCCCGAGCAGCGCTCCGCGGTCATGCGCGCCGTGCCGGCCCGCAACAGCACGGCCGAACTGAAGGTGCGCCGCCTGCTCACTGCTCTCGGCGCCCGCTACCGGCTGCATCGCTGCGAGTTGCCCGGCACCCCTGACATCGTCTTCCCGTCACGCCGGCTGGCGCTGTTCGTCCACGGCTGCTTCTGGCACGGCCACGATTGCGCCCGTGGCTCCCGCGTGCCCAAGTCCAACACGGCCTACTGGGTTGCCAAGGTGGCCCGCAACCGCACCCGCGACGCCGCTGCCGTCGAAGCGCTGACAGCTCAGAACTGGCGCACGGAAGCGTTGTGGGAGTGCGAGCTGAAAGACATCCCCGCCCTTACCGCGCGCCTGGAGCTCCTTCTGCGGTAAGCCCTGGCGTGGTTAACCCTCGTTAAGGCTGCCGGCCTTAGTTTCGTCCATCCCACGCGCTTCACCCGCGCGGACCGGACGCCGTGTGACCATGCCCGAAGCCACCCTGACCGCCGCCAGCTTCTCGCCCCTGGCCATGTTCATGAACGCCGACTGGGTGGTGAAGGGCGTGATCGCGGGCCTCGCCATCGCCTCGCTTTGGTCGTGGGCGGTGATCCTGGACAAGGCCGTGCGCCTCACCGCCATGAACCGCGACGCGGAGGGCTTCGAGGCTGCCGTGGGGTCCGGGCGTCCGCTGGAGGAGATCGCCGCCGAGGTCGGGGACGACCCCGCCCAGCCCCTGCCCCGCATGCTGGTCGCGGCGCTGCGGGAATGGCGAGGCTCGCGTGGGCAGCGCGCGCCGCTCAGCGACACCCAGACCGCCCTCACCATAAGCCGCATCGACAAGGCGTTGGACAGCGTGATCGCCCGGGAAGGTCGGGTGGTGGAGAACGGCCTGGGCGTGCTGGCCATTGTGGCCACAGCCTCGCCCTTCATCGGCTTGTTCGGCACGGTCTGGGGGATCATGACGGCCTTCCAGGCCATCGCCATCCAGAAGAACACCAACCTGACCGTGGTGGCGCCGGCCATCGCCCACGCCCTGTTCGCCACCGCCATCGGCCTGATCGCCGCCATCCCGGCCTACATCGCCTACAACAAGTTCTCCACCGACGCGTCGAAGTTCACCGGCCGGCTGGAGGCCTTCGCCGACGACCTGTCCGCCGCGGTGGCGCGACGACTGGGCGAGCGGCTGGCTCCCCCGTCAGCCCACGACGTCGAGCGGGTCTGAACCCCGATGGCGCTCTCCGTCCACGACGCGCTCTCCACCGGACGACGCGGCCGACGCCGGCGCCGCGGGCGCGCCGCGCTCTCGGAGATCAACGTGACGCCGCTGGTGGACGTCATGCTGGTGCTGCTGATCATCTTCATGGTGTCGGCTCCGCTGCTGACCTCAGGCGTGCCGCTCGACCTGCCCAAGGCCGACGCGTCAGCCATCTCCACGCCCTCCCAGCCCGTCACCGTCTCCATCCAGAAGGACGGCCGCATCTATGTGGGCGAGGCCGAGACCGACCTGGACGGCCTGCCCGACCGGGTGAAGGCCGCCGGAGGTCCCGAAGGCGTCGGCACGGGGGCTGCGAGCAAGCCGCTCTACATCCGCGGCGACGGGGCGGCGGTCTACGCCACCGTGGCCCAGGTGATGGCGCGGCTGTCCACCTCAGGGTTCACGGCCATGAGCCTGATCACCGACACCACCCCGGCCGACGGCGACACGCAGCGCGCGCGCGCCGACGCCGCGCAGCCCTGAACGGCGAGGATGTCGGAGCGCCGCTCAGACCTGCGCCCAGCGCTTACCGTCTCCGGCGGGCTGCACCTGGCGGTCCTGCTGGCCTTGTTAATCAGCTGGCGCTTGGCCCCGCCCCTGCCCAAGCCGCTGCAGGTGGTGGCGGTCAGCATCGTCTCCAACGCGCCGGTCGCCAACGTCCGTCCCGCCCAGAAGGCGCCCCAGCGCCAAGCGGCATCCGCGCCCGAACCCGCGCCTCCTACGCCGGAGCCGCCGGCTCCTGTGGAGGCGCCTGCCCCGCCGACGCC
>NZ_CAHJWH010000183.1 GCF_903642205.1 Caulobacter sp. S45
GGGGGGCGTCGCCGCCGCCGGCGTATCACAGCCGGGGGCGACGTCCCCTCCGTCACGGCGCGTATTCGCGCCGCGCCACCTCCCCCGCTTCGCAGGGGAGGAGAAAGGCGCCAGCCTGACGCGGTCAGCCCTCAGCCGCCCCGCCAGCATCGCACCTCGCCCCCGATGTGCTAAGCCGCGCCCGCAATGACCGACCTCGCCCACATCCGCAACTTCTCCATCGTGGCCCATATCGACCACGGCAAGTCGACCCTGTCCGACCGCCTGATCCAGGAGACCGGCGGGCTCACCGCGCGCGAGATGACCGCCCAGGTGCTCGACAACATGGACATCGAGCGCGAGCGCGGCATCACCATCAAGGCCCAGACCGTGCGCCTCGACTACACCGCCGACGACGGCGAGACCTACGTCCTGAACCTGATGGACACGCCGGGCCATGTGGACTTCGCCTACGAGGTCTCCCGCTCGCTGGCCGCCTGCGAAGGCTCGCTCCTCGTGGTCGACGCCAGCCAAGGCGTGGAGGCCCAGACGCTGGCCAACGTCTACCAGGCCATGGAGGCCAACAACGAGATCGTCCCGGTGCTGAACAAGGCCGACCTGCCCGCCGCCGAGCCCGACCGCGTGCGCGCCCAGATCGAGGACGTGATCGGGCTGGACGCCAGCGACGCCATCCTCTGTTCCGCCAAGACCGGGCTCGGCATCCACGCGGTGCTGGAGGCCATCGTCACCCGACTGCCGCCCCCCAAGGGCGATCCCGCCGCGCCCCTGAAGGCGCTCCTCGTGGACGCCTGGTACGACGCCTACCTCGGCGTCGTGGTGCTGGTGCGCGTCATCGACGGGCAGATGAAGCGCGGCATGCGGGTGCGGATGATGCAGACCGGCGCGGTCTACAACGTCGACAAGCTCGGCGTCTTCCGCCCCAAGGCCACCGACCTGGAGATGCTGTCGGCCGGCGAGATCGGCTTTTTCACCGGCTCCATCAAGGAGGTGGCGGACGCCGCGGTCGGCGCCACCATCACCGACGAGCGCCGCCCCACCGCCCACGAACTCACGGGGTTCAAGGAGGTGCAGCCCGTGGTGTTCTGCGGCCTCTTCCCCGCCGACGCCGCCCAGTTCGAGGACCTGCGCAACGCCATCGGCCGCCTCCGCCTGAACGACGCCAGCTTCAGCTTCGAGATGGAGACCTCCGCGGCGCTCGGCTTCGGCTTCCGCTGCGGGTTCTTAGGGTTGCTCCACCTGGAGATCATCCAGGAGCGGCTGTCCAGAGAGTTCAACCTCGACCTGATCGCGACCGCGCCCAGCGTCGTCTACAAGATCACCCTGATCGACGGCAGCGTCATGGAGCTGCACAACCCCGCCGACATGCCCGATACCGTGAAGATCGAGTCCATCGCCGAGCCCTGGATCAAGGCCACCATCTTCACCCCCGACGAATATCTCGGCGCCGTCATCAAGCTCTGCCAGGACCGCCGCGGCGCCCAGCGCGAGCTGTCCTATGTCGGGACCCGCGCCATGGTGGTCTACGACCTGCCGCTGAACGAGGTGGTGTTCGACTTCTACGACCGGCTGAAATCCATCTCCAAGGGCTACGCCTCCTTCGACTACTCCATCGAGGAATACCGCACCGGAGACCTGGTGAAGATGAGCGTGCTGGTGAACAGCGAGCCCGTCGACGCCCTCTCCATGCTCGTCCACCGCGGCCGCGCCGAGACCCGCGGCCGCGGCATGGTGGAGAAGATGAAGGACCTGATCCCCCCCCACATGTTCGTCATCCCGATCCAGGCCGCCATCGGCGGCAAGATCATCGCCCGCGAAACCGTCCGCGCGCTGCGCAAAGACGTCACCGCCAAGTGCTACGGCGGCGACGCGACGCGGAAGAAGAAGCTGCTGGAGAAGCAGAAGGAGGGAAAGAAGCGGATGCGCCAGTTCGGCAAGGTCGACATCCCGCAGGAGGCGTTCATCGCTGCGCTGAAGATGGATGCCGACTAAATCCCCTCTCCCCTTGCGGGAGAGGGAGGGGCCCGCGTCGCGAAGCGGCGTGGGAGGGTGAAGGGTCGCACCGCCGTTGGAACTGCATGATGCGGCCGGCCGCGGCGCGACCCCTCACCCTTCCCATGCTCCGCATGGGCCCCTTCCCTCTCCCGCAAGGGGAGAGGGAGCGCTACCGCCGCCCGAACGCCTGGCGCAGCACATGCTCGACATGCTCCGGCTCCCGCCGCACCTCGGTGTTCCACAGCCGCACCACCTTGAACCCCTGCCCCCTCAGCCAGGCGTCGCGCACCGCGTCATAGCCGCTGTCGGCATGTTGGCCGCCATCGCACTCCACCACCACCCGCGGATCGAGGCAGACGAAGTCCACGATGTAGCGCCCGAGCGGAACCTGCCGCCGGACCTTGCAGCCCTCGAACTGCCGCGACCGCAGCATCCGCCACAGCACCCGCTCCGCGTCGGTCGGCTCCCGCCGCATCCCCCGCGCCCGCCCGAACAGCTCCGCCCGCTCCACCACAGGGCGAGCCTGATACATACGACTGTACCGCGCAAGTCCACCCCTCTCCCGCGGCGGGAAAGGGAGGTACAGCTTGCCGGATCAAAGCGGTGGAGGTAGACTTCCTCACGAATGCTTCCCATGATTGCACAAGGGACTAAGCTGTGGATCAGGGAATCCTCCGTGCCATTCTCGCCGTCGGACGTCGAGCGGAAAGCGTCGACATAGAAACGCTTCAAGACAGCTTTGTCAGCGTCGGCAACATAGACCTAAGGCTTTCAAGCCCGGATCATCAAGTTATCTATGGCAGAAGAGGCACGGGTAAAACCCACACTTTAAAATATCTTCTATCAAATCCTTCTTCCCAGACAATCCCCATGTATGTTGACCTAAGAAGTATAGGATCAAACGGGTCTATATATAATGATAGCACTCTCTCGTTTACCCAGCGCGCAAGCACCTTGCTTATCGATTTTCTAGGTGCCATTCACGACCAGCTTCTGGAGATATTTGTAGATAGCACTGAGTTGGACCTTTCCGCGGCTGGTGGTCATCTTGACCGTTTTGCAAACGCGATCTCGACGACACGAGTAGAGGGTCCAGTGTCGATTAAAGAACAACGACATCATGAAGATACGGCAAGTGTCAAGGCCGGCGTGGCCCTGAAGAAATTGGATCCAACTTTCAACATTTATGTTGGCTCGACTAACAAAGAGGCTGACGACTCAGAGGTGAGCTATGAGTTGGCGCGGGAAGCGCATGTTATATTTGGTGATTTGAATGCTCCGCTTAAGGCTATCGCTGGGCTTGCAAAGGGAAAACGATTTGTAGTGCTCGTAGACGAGTGGAGCGACATACCTTTAGAACTGCAGCCGTTCTTGGCAGATTTGATAAGGAAGGCGCTTATTGCTTCTGGGATGACGCTGAAGATCGCGGCTATCGAGCACCGGGCGCGATTCGCACAAGTCAGCAAGAGCGGCCAATACGTCGGTCTTCAGCTTGGTGCCGATGTCATGGCAGACGTTAATCTGGACGATTTTATGGTTTTTGAGAACGATGAGCAGCGCGCAGTCAACTTTTTTCGAAATCTCATATACCGCCATTGCCTATCGAACTTAGATAAGAGTGTTGCTGCGCAATACAAAGACGAAAGTGCCTTTATTCTTTCTATCTTTACGGAGAAGCGGGCACTCGAGGAATTTGTTCGCGCAGCGGAAGGCGTGCCGCGTGATGCCCTAAACCTCTTGAACAAAGCCGCCATAAAAGCAGAGGATAGGCGTATCGGCGTTGAAGATGTCAGAGCAGCAGCAAGAGAGTGGTATCAAAGTGACAAGGCTGCCTTTATAAATCAGGATGTAGAGACAAAGCGGCTACTAAACTGGATAGTTGATAAGGTTATAAGAGGACGGAAAGCACGCGCTTTCTTGTTTGATGCAGACCGGCGAGAGGACTTGATAGATCGACTATTCGACTCACGCTCCTTGCATATACTAAAAAAGAATATCTCCTCGAAGGAGGGTGGCCAAAGATTTGATGCTTACAAGCTAGACTACGGCTGCTATGTTGACTTAATCAAGACGAGCATGAATCCGAATGCGCTCTTGGACGACGACTTAGCTGGATTACCGACGGACGAAGTGCCAGACGATGATTACCGCGCGATTCGCCGAGCGATTCTGGACTTTAGCGACTTCGCTGCCGCGGGTAACTCAGCGATTTAGCCGATTAGAACTTGCCGGCCTAGCGGAAACTTAACCGCTGGTGCCTCCTTCGTCGGTCGGCATTTATGACTCAGAATGCATAGATCGCGTCCCGCTCCGCCGAGGGGCGGACGTAGTCCTTCAGGCCCTCGCGGTCGGCGACGTCCACGCCGACGTCGAACAGGTCGTGCAGGGAGTGGATGATCCCGACATGGTCGTAGAGGTCGATGCGGCTGGAGGGCTCGATCTCCACCCTCAGGTCCACGTCGCTGTCCGGGCGAGCTCCGTCGGCGCCGCCCTGATCTCCGCCGCCCCTCCGGCCATGGTGCTAAGCCAGGCGCAGAAGGAAGACGACGAGCGTTACGGAAAGTCGCTGGAGCCCGCCGGCGGCCTGCCCAGGGACATGCGGCTGGAAGTGCGCGTCAGCGGCGTGCAGAAGGTGGCCAAGTGAACGCGATCGACGCCGGACGAGGACCCCGCGACCGCCCGGCCGGCCTGGCGCCGAGGGGCACGACGTGGGGCTTGGCCGCCATCATGGTGCTCTGCCTGGTCTCGCCGGCTGCCGCGGTCTTCAGCGCCGCCGACTGGGCGCCGCTCAGCCTGGACGCGTTTTTGGGTAGCGCCTTCGGATCGGTCCTGTTCAGCTTCGTCGTGTTCATGCCGCTGGCCGCCGGCCTGAAGACGCGCCGCTACTGGGTCGTCTGCTGGTACTTCGCCTCGGGCGTACTCAGCTTGGCCGTCTACGGGTGCGCCGTGTTTGTTGCGCTTGCGGGCATGCTGCGCCTCTTCGCCGTCCGCCATCCTGAACTGATCAGCGTCGCCTGGATGGGACGGCTGTTCCTCCTGGCCTGCCTGCCCATGCTGCTCGCCTTGTGGCGGGCGCTGCGACTCGCCTACTGGCGCCCCTGGAGCTCGCCCGAAACTTGGGAGCTGGGTGACGAGCGCAACGCCCGATGGGCGATGAGGCTGGCCGACGGCGCCCAGCGGCGGCGGCCTTGAGAGAAGGGACTGGGGAGATGTTGCCGGCCGACATCATCTGGCGCCAGGGCAGGTGGGCATGACGGTCGCGGAGTTCGGGGCCGGCGCGGCGAACGGCCTCCGAGATGATCTCCAGGCATCGGGTGGTGGCGTAGACCGTCTTCAGGTCGGCCGCGAAGGCCTCCGCGTCGAGACCGCCGACGAACGGCTCCGCTAACGCGGCGTTGTGGGCGATGTCGACGAGCGCCTGCCGGGTCTGCTCAGAAAGCATAGACGGCGTCCCTCTCGGCCGACGGCCTGACATAGGCCTTCAGCATCTCGCGGTTGGCGACGTCGACCTCCGTCGGGAACAGGTCCTGCAGGAACAGCACTACGCCCGTGTAATACCAGGCGTCCTAAATACTGACCTGCGCCCATTGGCGGGTTCCGATGGAGGTGATGACCTCCGGCTTGGCGAT
>NZ_CAHJWH010000184.1 GCF_903642205.1 Caulobacter sp. S45
GGCGGCGAGGGCCGCGAGCACGCCCACGGCCAGGGCGACGACGGTGACCTGCTTGGGGTCGACCAGGGCGACGCCGCCGACGACGAGCCGCTTCAGCGTCAAGGCGCCGACGAGCGCCACCACCGGGACGACCAGGGCCAGCGCGAAGAGGCGGTCGCCGGCGGGTCTGCGGATCGGCGGCCCGGCCGCGTCCTGCGGCGCGCTCGCCCGCGATGTCCCTCCCACGCCGACCATGGCCAGCCCCACCAGCGACAGCGCCAGCAGGCCGTTGTCCAAATCGCCCAGCCGGTCCCCGAACAGGAAGCTCGCCGCGATCAGCGCGAAGAAGGCGGAGGTGGCGAGCCGCCGGCCGGCGGCGCGGTCAGCGGCGCTGTAGACTGCGAAGCCGGCGAACAGCAGGCCTGCGAACGCATAGACGGCGTCCAGGCCGATCATCCGGCAGGCATTGATGAGGCTGAACCACAGACCGTGGCGTGCGTCCCTTCCCGCTCATCCCGGCGAATGCCGGGACCCAGATCATAGAGCGGTCGGGATTGACGATGCGAGCAGCCAGACAGGCGGGCCGTCGAGCCATACGATCTGGGTCCCGGCATTCGCCGGGATGAGCGGGTCAGATACGCGTTGATTAGGAGCTGTTCTGCCGCCATCAGGAGGTCCGGCCCGGCGCCCGCAGCCGCCTCAGCCGCCGGTCCAGCCGCAGCAGCCTCCAGCCGTGCACCGCAAAGGCGGCCGACGCCGTGGGAATCGCCCAGAGCGACAGCCTGAGCGGCTCCACGTCCACACCTAGTCCCTGCAGCACGCCGCGGATCAGCAGGATGGAGCTCATGGCGATGAAGATGTCCTCGCCGAAGAAGGCGCCTACGTTGTCGGCCGAGGCCGCATAGGCGCGCACCTCGTGGGTCAAGGCCGGCGTTGCGCCGCCGGCCTGGGCCTCGGCCGCCGCCTCCGCCATGGGCGCGAGCAGCGGGCGGACCATCTGGGCGTGACCGCCGAGCGCCGCCAGCCCCAGCGCCGCGGTGACTTGGCGCAGCGCCAGATAGGCCAGCAGCACCCGCCCCGCCGTAGCCCCCTTCAGCGCCGCCACCCGCGCCTTCGCGCGCGCTTGCAGCCCGTGCCGCTCCAACAGGCCTACGACCGGCAGGATCAGCCAGACCAGGCCGACATAGCGGTTGGCGTTGAAGGCGTGGCCGAACGCCTTCAGCACAGCCAGCGGCGACAGCCCGGCGGCGAGCCCCGCCGAGAGCGCAGCCAGCACCACCGCCAGCAGCGGGTTCAGCCGCAGGAGGAAGGAAGCCACCAGCACGGCCACCCCGATCAGGGCCAACCCATCCCCCGCCATCACCGCTCCGACCCGCACATCAAGGCGCGAGTTTGGGCCAGCTCCGCGGGCCGGTCCAGCGAGCTTGGCGCCAGCGATCGAACCGAACGGGTTCCCGGTCGTTTCCGCCACGGCTTCGTCACATGACAGGCTGTCCGCCCGTCCGATCCAGACCCCGAAAGCCGAAGCCGCAATGGCTGCAGTCCCCTTCCGCCCTGTCTCCACCGGCGGCCTCCAGGCGCGGACCGCGGTCGTCCTGACTGCGCTCCTGGCTATGGCCGTGTCGCTCGGCGGCTGCGCGCTGCGCCCCGGTGACGTCGGCTATCTGGTGCACAGCCCCGACGCCCAGCCCATGCTCGTGGCGACCGAGGCCGGACCGGTACGCGGCGTGGCGACGCCGCAGGGGAACGCCTTCCTGGCCCTGCCCTACGCCGCGGCGCCGGTGGGGCCGCTCCGCTGGCGTGCGCCGCGGCCGCCGGCGTCCTGGGTCGAGCCGCGGGACGCCACACGCGGTGGTGCGCTCTGTCCGCAGGCGGCGATCCCGGGCTCCGGCAAGCAGTCTGAGGATTGCCTGACCCTGAACGTCTATACGCCCGCAGGCGCCAAGGCCGGCGCGCGTCTTCCTGTCATGGTGTGGATTTACGGCGGCGGCTACGCCATCGGCTACACGGCCCAGTACGACCTCAGCCGCATCGCCCAGCGCCAGGGCGTGGTGACGGTGGAGATGAACTATCGGCTGGGCGCCCTCGGCTTCCTGGCGCACCCGGCGCTGCGGGCCGAGGGGGACGGCTCAGGCGACTACGCCCTGCTGGACCAGCAGGCGGCGCTCCGTTGGGTGAGGGCGAACGTCTCAGCGTTTGGCGGTGATCCCGCCAACGTGACCATCTTTGGCGAGTCCGCCGGCGGCTGGAGCGTGTGCGAACAGCTGACCGCGCCGGGCGCCCAGGGCCTGTTCCAGCGCGCCATCATCGAGAGCGGCGCCTGCACTGCGCCGGACTCCGCCATCAGCCAGGCGGCTGCGGAGGCCGGCGGCGTGCAGATGGCGGCCGATCTCGGCTGCAGCGACCCGGTGACCGCCGCCGCCTGCCTGCGCGCCCTGCCGGCCAAGGAGGTTCTGAAGGCCATGCCCCATCGCCGCGGCCTGCTCGGCAAGGACTCGTGGACCAGCGCCTATGGCGGGACCGTCCTGCCACTCCACCCGCGCCGGGCGCTGGAGCAAGGCCGCTTCGCCCCTGTGCCGGTGATCGATGGCACGAACCACGACGAGGCCCGCCTCTTCCTGGACCTGAACCGGTTCAAAGGCATGCTCTACAGCGAAAAAAGCTACAAGAAGATCATTTCTGACTTCTTCCTGGATCAGACGCCCACGGTGCTCAACGAGTACGCGGACGAGGCCAGGCGATCGTATGCCCAGGCCTATGTGGACGTAGTCACCGACTCCACCTTCGCCTGTCCGGCTCTGACCACCAACGCCCTGCTGGAGCGGCGCGTCTCCGTCTACGCCTACGAGTTCGATGACCCGGCCGCTGTCAACGGCCTGCCGCGCTCGCCCTTTACCGGACCGCTGAAGGCCTTCCACTCCTCCGAGATCGCCTATGTGATGCAGACGCCATGGGAGGTGGCGCCGGCCATCAGGTTCGACCCCGCCCAGCGGGCCCTGTCGGACCACATGCAGGCCTGGTGGGCAGGCTTCGCCCGGTCCGGGATCCCGGATACGGCGAGCGCACGCGGCTGGGCGCCGGACAGGGGGGTCGGTCCCTTGCAGCTACGCCCGGACGGGAACTCCACAGCGTCCGACTTCGCGCGACGGCACCGGTGCGCCTTCTGGAACGCGCTGGGCTACTGAGCCGCCCGCTTCGATCCGGCCGCTCGGCGCGCCAGAAGCCCTGCAAGCCTGGCCTGGAAGGCGCATCGAATGCCGGCCGCCGCGAGCCCCCCGGCCATTGCGTTGAGGTGCGCGCCGCCTCTGACTACAGCTCCCCC
This sequence comes from Caulobacter sp. S45, assembly GCF_903642205.1. GTDB lineage: Bacteria > Pseudomonadota > Alphaproteobacteria > Caulobacterales > Caulobacteraceae > CAHJWH01. Next base: position 3,302 of record NZ_CAHJWH010000184.1, read on the forward strand.
CACGGCCGAGCATCTGGCGCGGGATCCCTCCGGTCCGCCCGCTCCGGGAGCGCGCAAGCGGCTACGCGCTCAGGGGCCGTCACGATCCTGCTCCTGATCAGCGCCGCTGCAATAAAGGCGTGAAGCGGCACTGTGGCGGGAAAGTCGCTGACCGAACCAGCCGCACCTTCCGTCATCGAAGTGTCTTAAAAGCTTAGCAGGAGCATCATGCGGCGGCGCTAAGCGCCCTGCGACGCGACGGCAACACCGGCGTGGGGACAGGGGACACAACTTATGACGATCAAGACCTCGCTGCTCCGCGGGGCGGCGCTGGGCACCGTCCTGGTGCTGAGCGCCGGCCTCGCGGCCAATGCGACCACCACCACCCACACCCACAAGAAGGTGGTGCGCCGGCAAGCCGCAGAGAGCGCTCCGCGCGGTGGCGGCGAGATTGCGGCGCTCCGAGAAGAGGTGGCCGCGCTCCGTAATCAGCTGAACGTCACACAGGCCCAGTCCGCTCAGGCCGCCGCCGCCGCCCAGGCCGCGACGGAGCAGGTCGAAACCGCCCAGGCGGCGGACGCCGACGCCACCGCCGCCATCATCCAGTCCATCCCGGTGGCCGTCGCCGCCGAGGCCGACAAGCTGAAGCCCAAGACTGACGGCTTCTACTTCAAGGGCGTCAAGATCACCCCCGGCGGCTTCGTGGAGGCGGCGGGGATCTATCGCGAGCACAACCTCGCGTCGGATGTGGCCACGCCCTTCAACTCCGTGCCCTACACCATCGCACGCCCCGGCCACGCCGAGGAACTGCGCGCCACCGCCCGCCAGAGCCGCATCACCGGCTTGGTCGAGGGAAATATAAACCCCGACATCAAGCTCTCGGCCTATGGCGAGTTCGACTTCCTGGGCGCCGCCCAGACCGCCAACCTGAACGAATCCAACTCGTTCAACCTGCGCACCCGGGTTGTCTATGCGACGATGGACTTCGCCGACGAGGGCTTCCACCTGCTGGCCGGCGACGAGTGGTCGCTCGCCACCATGAATAGCAAGGGCATCACGCCCAGGAACGAAGTGCTGCCGCCCAACATCGACGCGCAGTACAACGTCGGCTACGTCTGGGCGCGTCAGCCGCAGTTCCGGATCACCAAGGACTTCCTGAACAAGACGCTGTGGGCGGCGGTCTCGGTCGAGAACCCGCAGACCACCTTCGGCGGCTCGGCCCCCTCGGCCGCGGGCGTGCTGACCACGATCAACAACGGCTCCAACTATTACGGCGGCGACACCGGCACGCTGTCCACCACCACCGTCAACGGCGTGGTCACCGCGGTCAGCGGCGTGGCGCCGGCCACCCAGTCGCTCAACCATGTGCCCGACGTGATCGGCAAGCTGGCCGCCGAGGAGGACGTGTTTGGCCACCACCTGCACGCCGAGGTCTTCGGCATGTACCGCCAGTTCTACGAGCAGCTGGGCACCTTGAAGAGCAACAGCCTGGACGCCGGCAGCGTCGGCGGCGGCGTCGCCGGACAGATCATCCCCGACCTGCTCGACCTGCAGGTGACCGGCATCAGCGGCAAGGGCGTAGGCCGCTATGGCTCCAGCGGACTGCCTGACGTAGCCTTCACGCCTTCCGGAAAGATCACCGCCATCCAGGAGACCGCGGGCCTGGTCACCGCCACCCTGCACGCCACCAAGACGCTGGACCTCTACTTCGTCGGCGGCGAGGAGCAGGACGAGCGTCCTGACGGCGGCATGGGCAGCTACGGGAACTTCACCGCAGTGAACACCGGTTGCGGGATCGAAGCCTCAACCCTCACCTGCACCGGCAATACCCGTCGCCTGTCGGAGCTGACCTTCCAGGCCTGGGACAAGGCCTTCACCGGCCCATACGGCCAGATCCGCCTTGGCCTGCAATACTCCTACGTCGCCCGCGAAGGCTTCGGCGGGGTCGGCGGATCGCCGGAGGCGCACGACAACATGATCCTGACCAGTATCCGCTACTATCCGTTCTAGGCGTTTCGCCCTCCGCGATACCTCAAAGGCCGCGTCCTCGGACGCGGCCTTCTTTGTTAACGGCTTGAGGCTGACCCGCCGATGTGACGCGGGTCCGGGCGGCAGACTGCGTCAGTTCGTGCCGCCGTCGTCGTATCCGCCACCATCGTCCACGCCCCCATCGTCATATCCACCACCGCCATCAAAGCCCTGGCCGCCACCGTCGCCTTCGCCGTTCTGGCCTCGGCGGGGGCGGCGACGGTTCGAGCACGCACACCGGTACCGTCGCCGCGTTGACCCTGGCCTTCGGGCTGG
>NZ_CAHJWH010000185.1 GCF_903642205.1 Caulobacter sp. S45
GCACCCGGTCGCCGACGCGCACGCGGAGCCCCGCCCTGCGCCCGACCCCAGGACCCAGCGCGCCGCCCCCATAGTCGCCCCCCCCGGCGCCGGGGGCTACTCCGCCAAGGACATCGAGGTGCTGGAGGGGCTGGAGCCCGTGCGGCGGCGGCCTGGCATGTACATCGGCGGCACCGACGAGCGGGCGCTGCACCACCTGTTCGCCGAGGTGCTCGACAACGCGATGGACGAGGCGGTGGCGCTGCACGCCAAGCTCATCGAGGTGAGCCTGGACGCCGACGGCGCCCTCTCCGTCCGCGACGACGGCCGCGGCATCCCCGTGGACCCCCACCCCAAGCACCCGGGCAAGTCGGCGCTGGAGGTGATCCTGACGGTCCTGCACTCCGGCGGCAAGTTCTCCGGCAAGGCCTACGAGACCTCCGGCGGGCTGCACGGGGTGGGCGTGTCGGTGGTCAACGCCCTGTCGGACCGGCTGGACGTGACCGTCTGGCGCGACGGGTTCGAGTGGCGCCAGGCCTTCTCCCGCGGGCACCCGCAAGGGCCGATCGAAAAGCTCGGCCCTTCGCGCAAGCACGGCACGCTGGTCCGCTTCACCCCCGATCCGGACATCTTCGGCGAGGACGTGGCGTTCAAGCCGGCGCGGCTGTTCCGCATGGCGCGGGCCAAGGCCTACCTGTTCCGCGGCGTCGAGATCCGCTGGAAGTGCGCCCCCGAGCGCATCCAGGACCAGACCCCGGCCGAGGCCGTCTTCCACTTCCCCAACGGCCTGGCCGACTACCTGAAGGAGCGGATCGGCGACATCGAGACCGTCACCCCCGAACCCTTCGCCGGCCGCATCGCTCGCGCCGAGGGCGGCGGCGCGGTGGAGTGGGCGGTGGCGTGGAGCGGCGCGGGCTTCGGCGAGGCGGACGGCTTCACCCAGTCCTACTGCAACACCGTGCCGACGCCGGAGGGCGGCACCCACGAGGCGGGCCTGCGCGCCGTGCTCACGCGCGGCCTCAAGCAGTACGCCGAGCTCACCGGCGACAAGCGCGCCGCCATCCTGACCGCCGAGGACGTGGCCGCCCAGGCCGGCGCCCTGATCAGCGTCTTCGTCCGCAACCCGGAGTTCCAGGGCCAGACCAAGGAGCGCCTCTCCTCCTCCGACGCCCAGCGCCTGGTGGAGACCGCGCTCCGCGACCCCTTCGACCACTGGCTGACCGCCCAGCCCAAGGCGGCCACGGCCCTGCTCCAGTTCGTGGTGGAGCGGGCCGAGGAGCGGCTGAAGCGGCGCAAGGACAAGGAGGTCGCTAGAGCCTCGGCCACCCGCAAGCTCCGCCTGCCCGGCAAGCTCGCCGACTGTTCGGGCTCCGCCATGGACGGCTCGGAGCTGTTCATCGTGGAGGGCGATTCGGCCGGCGGCTCGGCCAAGCAGGCGAGGAACCGCGCCACCCAGGCCATCCTGCCGCTCCGGGGCAAGATCCTGAACGTCGCCTCGGCCTCGGGCGAGAAGGCCGGCGGCAACAAGGAGCTGGCCGACCTGATGCTGGCGCTGGGCTGCCACGGCGGCTCCCGCTATCGCGAGGAGGAGCTGCGCTACGACCGGGTGATCATCATGACCGACGCCGACGTGGACGGCGCCCACATCGCCAGCCTGCTCATCACCTTCTTCTACCGCACGATGCCGGAGCTGATCCGCGGCGGTAAGCTCTACCTCGCCCTGCCGCCTTTGTACCGTATCAGCCACGGCGCCCAGACTGCCTACGCCCGCGACGACGCCCACAAGGACGAGCTGCTGGCCGGGACCTTCAAGGGCAAGAAGCCGGAGATCGGGCGGTTCAAGGGCCTGGGGGAGATGATGCCGGCCCAGCTGAAGGAGACCACCATGGACCCTAAGAAGCGGACGCTCGCCCGGGTGGCGCTGCCGCGGGCGGAGGAGGCGGTGCAGGACCTGGTGGAGACGCTGATGGGGCGCAAACCGGAGCTGCGGTTCCGGTTCATCCAGGAGAATGCGGAGTTCGCGGCGGAGGATTTGGATGTTTGAAGGAGCTTTGACCTGCCGACGGCCTGTCAGGCTATGGACATAACCGTTCGCCATTCAGCGCTCGTGACTGAAAATCTACGTTTGCCGGTTAGTTCACGAACCACTGCTCGCATATGCATTGCACCATAGATGACAGCAATGGAGACCTGGCCCTGACTGCCAGCAAGCTCTTTGCTCAATCGTTCGATCAGCCTTTCATCCCGCGCATGAAGAATAGCTTGGGTCAAAGCTCCCGTCTCCGGAGAGATGGCTAGAACCTCCTTGAGCGACGGCTGAGCCTCGCAACCCATGTCCTTGGCTAAGGCCGCCTTGGAAGTAAACCAACGCCGCTTCAGTCCGAGCCAGGGTGATATGACGTAGAGAAGCCCCCTTATCCACAAGGGCACCTTATGCCATTCAATCGAAAATTCCTCATGAGTGAGATCTGCGTGGACAATCGAAGCAGACGAGTTGGTCCCGTCGAAACGAGGCTGCACAATTAGGCCGGCCATGGCGCGCGATCCGACCAGCCATCGGTAGGATCGGGTAATTCTCGCTACGACTGGAGAACGAACGCCTTCGAACAGCACAACATCGTGCGTCAGGGCGTCTCGATAGACTTCCTCGTAGAAGCCAGGCTCGCCTATGTGCACCATGGGGAACAGAGTCACCCGTGCAGAAGCCTTAGGATCGACGAAAGCCAGACGGGCGGCGCGCACGCCCATCTCCGACACCTCTATGAACTGCATGGCCCCACCGCGATACGCAGGACTGGCTGCTATTGGACGACTTCGCAACAGGCGCAATCACGTCGAGCTTGAGAACGCGGTGTGCCACCGTGCTCGGGCGCGTCAAGGCGACCCGCGTGCCGCGGGCGAGCCTGCGGCTCGACCTTGACCCACCCTGCGCGCGGCGGCTGACGGGTGGGCGTCGGGACGCAGGGCGTCCCGTTGAAGGTTCGACTTGGCCTGCGGCTGCGTCGAACACGGGGCTGGGACTTGGCTCTTCTCCTCCCCTGCGCAGCGGGGGAGGTGGCGCGGTGCGGATACGCGCCGTGACGGAGGGGGCGTCGCCGCGTTACGCTTTCAGGATGAGGACCACTGAACGGGGCAAGTCGGCTGCGAAACGGCTCCGGGGCGAGATGACGCCGCCGGAAGTGCAGTTATGGCTGCGGCTCCGGGGCGTGGGTGACGGACTGCCCAGGTTTCGGCGGCAGCATGCGCTCGGGCCTTACGTACTCGACTTCTACTGTCCGGCGGCGCGGATGGCGATGGAGGTGGATGGGTGGGGGCACAACATGGGGGATCAGCCGGAGCGGGACGAGGCGCGTGATGCGTGGCTCGCAGCGAGAGGGATCGTGGTTCAGCGGATTCCGGCATCTGACGTGCTGGCCGACCCTGACGAGGTGGCGGATGGTCTTATTCGTCAGGCGGTAGCGGCGGCGACGCCCCCTCCGTCGGCTTCGCCGCCACCTCCCCCGCTTCGCAGGGGAGGTGAATAGCTCCCTTCCTTGCACCAGCTCTGGCTTCGATCCGCCGGAGGCGATCGAACCTTCTACACGGGACGCCCCGCGTCCCGACGCTCACGCGTCAGTCGTCGCGCGCAGGGGCGGTCAAGGTCGAGCCTGCAAGGCTCGCCCGCGTAAGCGGGTCGCCTTGACCGGCCCGAGCACGGCGGCACACGCACCCCGCCCGCCACCTTGACTTCCCCGCGCCCGTCTGGGAAGGATCATCCTGGCAACCCCGCCCTGCGCCCCTCTCGGAGCACGACCATGCCTGCGCGTGGCCTTCCGTCGAACGAACTCACCGTTCGGGCGCTTCCTTACTATTACGGCTTTCGATACGCCGGCTGAGGCGATCGCGCTCCGCAAAGCTTCGATCCCCTCCCCGGCGACCGCCCTCCAACGGGCGGCCAATAGGCGTCGCCGCGTGAGCCTCGACCGCGCGGCCTTCCCCCTTGCGAAAGCCCCTTCCATGTCCTCCTCCCCCGCCGTCCTCGACGGCTCCGAGTCCGTCTCCCCCGCTCCCACCCTGGACGATCTCCGCGCCGAAATCGACCGCATCGACGACGCCCTGCTGGAGCTGCTCCAGCGCCGCATGAGCGTGGCCGCCCGCATCGGCGGCGTGAAGGCGTCCGGCCCCGTCAACGCCCTGAAGCTCCGCCCCGACCGGGAAGCGAAGGTGATCTCGCGCCTGCTGGCCAAGGCCGAGCCCGACTGCCGCCAGCTGGCGCTGGGTGTCTGGCGCGAGATCATGGCCGCCGGCCTGGCGCGCCAGGGCGAGCTGGAGGTGGTGGTCTGGGGCGGCCCCGATCCGGCCCACGTGCTCGACAATGCGCGCCGCCGGTTCGGCTCCTCGCCGCTCTATTCCGAGGTGGAGACCTCGGACGAGGCGCTGGCGGCGGCGGCTTCGCGGAACGCCGTGGCCGTGCTGGCCATCGACCCGCGCACCGCCTGGTGGACCCGGCTCGCGGCCCAGCACCGGGACCTGTGGGTGTTCGACGCCATCGACGGTCCCAAGGGGGGCAAGGCGCCCGCCTGCCTGGCCGTGGCGCGCATCGACCCGGCGTCGCTGGCGGGCGGGCGCACCTTCGTGATCTCCGCCGGTGGCGATGCGGGGGGCGGCGAACGCTCCCGCCGGCTGCTGGGGCTGGAGGAGGGCTGGCGGCTGTACGAGGTGGACCGCGCGCCGGACGAGGTCACCGCCATGGACCGCTACCGCGGCGTGATCGGCCGCGCGCCGGCCTTCTCGCTGTCGGTGGAGGCGGTGGTGAGCGCGGTGCAGGCGGGCGGATGAGCGCGTCGGCCGCCACGGCGACGCTGCTGGAGCCGTCCTCGACCCTGGGGTCGAGCGCGGCGGAGCGGCTGGCGGCGTCGCGGCGGCTGGTGGTCAAGGTCGGCTCCGCCCTGCTGATCGAGGCGGCCGCCGGCTCGGTGGACCGCGCCTGGATCGCGGGGCTGTGCGCCGACATCGGGCGGCTGGCGGCCGAGGGGCGCAAGGTGCTGGTGGTGTCGTCCGGCGCGGTGGCGCTCGGGCGGCGGCGGCTTGGCCTGCCGCTGCGGGGCGCGCTGGACCTGCAGACCAAGCAGGCGGCGGCGAGTGCTGGCCAGAGCCTGCTCATGCGCGCCTGGGAAGAGGCGCTGGAGCCCCACGGCTCTCCAGCCGCCCAGGTGCTGCTCACCCGCGACGACACCGAGGTGCGCCGGCGCTGGCTGAACGGCCGCGCCACGCTGGAGCGGCTGTGGGAGCTCGGCGCAACGCCCGTGGTGAACGAGAACGACGCGGTGGCCACGGGCGAAATCCGCTACGGCGACAACGACCGGCTGGCGGCGCGGGTGGCCCAGATGGTGCGCGCGGACCTGCTGGTGCTGCTGTCCGACGTGGACGGGCTCTACACGGCCGACCCGAGGCTCGACGCCGGCGCGCGCCACATCGGCGAGGTGGAGGCGGTGACGCCGGAGATCGAGGCCCTGGCCGGCGCGGCGAACGCGGGCGCGGCGGTGGGCTCCGGCGGCATGGCCACCAAGCTGATCGCCGCCCGCATCGCCCAGGCGGCGGGATGCGCCACCCTGATCGCCGCCG